>NZ_JHEG04000001.1:1702981-2071246 GCF_000760695.4 Tolypothrix bouteillei VB521301
AATACATAAAGTCTTCTGGTTTGCCATAACGGGAGGTGGGAGCGTAATATCCGGTTACTTGATAGCCCCAAGACCCATCAAATGGGTGTTCGGCAACGGGTAGTATTTCAATGTGGGTGTATCCCAACTCTTTCACGTAGGGAATGAGCCGCTCTGCTAGTTCTCGGTATGTTAAAAAGCGTGCGCCGGGATTGAGTTCTGATACAGTAACGACAGGCTCGGTTTCCCCGTTTGGGAGTTTGGCGGGTTCTCCACTAGAGGCGTGCAACCAAGACCCTAAATGCATTTCGTAGACAGAAATCGGTTGAGTTAGGGGATCGCTATGACGGCGGTTTTCCAGCCAGTCTTCATCGCCCCAACTGTAAGCGTCTAAATCTGAGACAATGGATGCGGTTTTGGGGCGTGGTTCTTGCTGAAAACCGTAGGGATCGGATTTTTCGTAAATGTGACCTTCTATGTTTTTAATTTCATATTTGTAGTGTTCTCCTACCCCTAACCCAGGAACAAATAGTTCCCAAATACCGGTATGCCCTTTACGCATTTGGTGTTTGCGACCATCCCAACTGTTAAAATCTCCAATAACTGATACGTTTCGAGCGTTGGGAGCCCAAACAGCAAAGTAAACACCTGCGACACCATTGACCTCAGTTGGGTGTGCTCCCAGTTTTTCGTAAATTCGGTGGTGATTGCCTTCCCCAAACAGGTGCAAATCAAACTCTGTTAACTTGGGAGAATGGAAAGCGTAAGGATCGTAGATGACTCGCTCGTGTTCTCCTTCTTTAACGCGAAACTGGTAGTTAACAAGTTCTTTTGTTTCTATGGTGCATTCAAAGAAGTGGGGATCGTGAACGGTTTCCATTGGGTACTCCTTCCGTTCTTCTGGAAGGATGACGGTCACTGCACTGGCATTGGGTAGGTAAGCTCGCACAGCCCAACGATTGTTTTTGCCATTTTCTTCTATGAGATGAGCACCTAGTACTTCAAACGGGTCGTGATGCTGATTCCAAACTATTCGGTTAACTTGTTCCGGGGCTATTGTGGTTATAGACATGGAGCTACCTACGTTTAGTAAATTGGCTAAGTAAACTGACTTTTTAAAACTTCTATTACTATTCTTTACATTTATTTGCAAATTTTGTAGATGTAATCATCGTACTTGAGTAAGAAACTGGGAATTGAGGGCTGGGGATCGCAGATTGGAAGTTAGGGACAATGGTGGTAAGGGGAACAAGGTAGACAAGGGCGACACGAGGGACAAGGAAGGCAGAGAAAGGAAGACTCAATTACCCATGCTGTATACTTTGTGCCCAACACCGATTCACTATATGTCTAAAAAAGGGAAAATCTGAAGTAAAAATTTACGTATCCGTAATAAAAAAACTTGTTCTCTTATCTTGGGGTCAAGTTTTGGAGGGGGGCTTACTGAAAGACGTTCCTGTAACTGTGCATACTCCGCAGCACTGACAAGACTACCATCGAGGGGCGATCGCGCAGCTGTAATAATTTCCATCCGCAAAATTTCTTCCGGTACGTCTTGTTTGGGTGGTAATGCCATAACCAACTGCCCCCAATGGCTAATTAACCCTACCATAATGGTAGTGCTAACGCTTAAAACGATAAATGTAATTCGCTTCACAATCAAGAACCATTTGAGAGAGTATGAACTTACAGGCAATCTTAATGTGTATATTTACCCAAGATTTACAGCACGGAAACTACTAAGAAACCCGGTTTCTAAGTGAAGCCGGGTTTCTTTATAAACCTGGTAAGGTTAAAGTGTAGTACCAGATCGATCGCTCTGGTATGGCACGCACCACACGGGCTCGTGAAAATTTAGCCAACAATGATAGCGAATGTCTTATGCCTGCTCAAAACACAGCCATTCACCTGGTTGTTATTTGAAAATGTTGACTTACTTAATTTTCGTGAGAAGCGCTGCAACAATCTCAATTGATAAATTGGGTGTTTTGAGATAACGACTTAGGGGCTAGGAGTAGCAGTTGGGCTACCCGTAGCTGTAGGTGCAGGAGTCGCTGCACCAGTATCGGTAGGTTCAGCAGCCGGTGTAGAAGTAGCTGCAGGGGAAGATGTTTCGCTACCGGTGCCACCACCACCACCGCTACCACCACCTTCACACGCACCGAGAACTGCTGCGAGACTTAACATCAAGGTAATACTAAGGATTTTTACTTTCATAACTCCTCTTTCACCAATTGCGGCAAGAACGAATTTAGCCTGTTGAATACGATACCCTATTTGTTGATTTTTTTTAAGTGACTTTGGAATACACATTGAAAGAAAAGGGTTCGATTCTTCCTATAGAGATAGGCAGAAGGCAAGAAAATATAGGAGATGAACTTCCCAATCGAGTCATGATACCAAAAAATATATTTCTTGCACACTCTTGCCTGTGGAGGCAGGGGTTGTCATACTAAGGCAATGCGATGCCTCAATGATTAGGGTATCAAATTTTTACGAAAAATTGCCAAAAAAACTCGTTTCTTTCACAGAAGCGGTTTTTAGAGAGAATGCAAAGATTAGTGCAGCTACCTATCGGAATTCTGTTGATTCAGTGTAGGGTGTTACTTGATTCATTGACTGTTAACACTTAACACTCAGCAATCGATCGCATAGCCTTATAGTATTTCTTATCCAAACCAATTATGTCTATCGCTCGAAAATTAGGTGTTTCTACGACGGGCAGCTTATCTCAATCTGCAGTTAAAAGTGCTAGAAAGCGCCCAAATAGAAACCAAAGAAAACTTTCCACACATCAAGAGGTTGCCCTTCGCGCCAAGCAATTGAGAGCGAACCCAACTCCAGAGTCTGCCTTTTCTCCACCAGAGTCTTCCAAACAGAGAAGACACCCATCACAAAATCCTTTGCCGCCAGTGCAGCGTACAGCAATTAACCCTTTCAGTCCCCAAAAAACTTCCTTTCCTAGGGCAGAGGTAAATAAACCAAAAGTAAGAAATATTCCTGTTATGCCATCCGCTCAGGCTGTCCCTTTTTGGTTGTTACGCCTGTACGCAGTACATCGTTATTCATCTATAGCAGCATTTTTATTTGTCATTGTAATGCTTGCGGTTTATGGATTAACAGTTTACTCACAGGAACTTTGGAGCCAATCATACCGCAAACTACAAAACCTACAACGCCAAGAACGACAATTGATGACAACCAACGGGGTGCTAAAAAGTAACATGGCAAAACAAGCACAGAAACAACCAGAAAAACTACTATCACCTACTCCCGATCGCATGATTTTTTTAACTCCTGCACCTGTGACTTCAACATCCCCATCCACCGATTCCAAAACACCAATTTCTGAAATCCAACAGGAAACTTTAAATCCAACAGGATATTAATCAGTAACTAGTGACCGATACAAATTTTTATGCAAAAATCACCACCAAGTAGAACAAGATTTAGAAATTTTCCCAAACCCGAGTTTATCAAACGACGACAAAGAGTTTCAAAACAAGTTGCACAAAACAAACAAAATAAACTTATTGAACAAACCTACGAGCAAGTTCCGCTAGTGCGTCCAACAGAACGCGTGGAAACTCGCGCCATCGATGGAGCAACTCATACCAAAAACCGATTGTTGATTGTGTGGGGTCTACTTATTAGTGTTGGGATTGGTATGGGTTTTAACTTGTATCAATTACAAATCGTGCGGGGGCCAAAGCTAACAGAAAAAGCCCGAAATCAACAGATGGTTAATTTACGACCTTTTATGCCTCGTCGTCCTGTTGTAGATCGTAACAGAGATTTACTAGCAATTGACCGTCCTGTCTACACTTTATATGCTCATCCCAAGCTGTTTTCAAAAACTAACAAAGAAATGGCAGCACAGCTTGCCTCCATATTAGATAAAGATGCAACTGAGTTAGAAAACAAGTTTGATAACAAAAAAACTGGCATTACATTAGCCGTTGCGTTACCAGAAGAAGTTGCCGATCGCCTAACTGCACTTCATCTAAACGGGCTTGAGTTAATTCAAAAATATTCTCGATTCTACCCACAGCAAGATTTAGTTTCAGAAGTAGTAGGATATGTCAACGTTGACCGTCGGGGTCAAGCAGGCGTGGAATACAGTCAAGAAAAATTACTAGAGCGTTCCGTTCAAACCATGCGCTTGAGTAGAGCAGGGAACGGAGCAATCATGCCAGATTATGCTCCTGAGGGTTTCCTCAATTTTGATGACCTGCGATTGCAATTAACTCTTGATAACCGCTTGCAGAGAGTAGCCCGTTTTGCGCTAAAAGAGCAGATGAAAAAATATAAGGCAAAACGGGGAGCGGTTATTGTTATGGATGCTTGGGATGGTTCGCTACTTGCCCTAGTCAGCCAACCCAGTTATGATGCAAATGAATATTCCAAAGCAGATATTTCACTGTTTAAAAACTGGACGGTAGCAGATCTGTACGAACCAGGGTCAACCTTTAAACCTTTAAATATAGCTATTGCCTTAGAAGAAGGAATAATTAAACCTGAAGACACATTCAACGATAACGGGTCCATTCAGGTTGCCGATCGCGTCATCAGAAATGCCGAAAACAAACGTTTTGGGCGGCTGAACATAGCTCAAGTCTTGCAAAATTCTAGCAATATTGCAATGGTGCAAATTATTCAAAGATTGCGACCGTCAGTTTATTACGGTTGGTTAGAACGTTTGGGCTTGGGGCAAAGTGTGGATACAGATTTGCCTTTTGCAGTCAACAGTCAGCTAAAAAGTCAAGAACAATTTCTGGCTACGCCAGTTGAACCCGCAACCACTTCCTTCGGTCAGGGCTTTTCTTTAACACCATTGCAGCTAGTACAAATGCATGGTGCTTTAGCCAATGGCGGTAAATTAGTCGCGCCTCATGTAGTTAAAGCACTTGTCGATAGTAAAGGACAAGTCCACTATTCGCCCATAAGACCAGCACCCCGCCAAATTTTCTCCTACGCGACTAGTCGCAAAGTTGTAGAAATGATGGAAACTGTAGTTGATGATGGAACAGGAAAAGCATCTCAAATTCCTGGATACCGCATTGCTGGTAAAACAGGTACAGCACAAAAAGCTAGTGCTGCAGGTGGATACATCATCGGGGCTAAAATCACTAGCTTTGTAGGTATCATGCCAGTAGAAGCTCCGCGTTATGTAGTGTTGGCGTTGGTAGATGAGCCAAAAGGAAATCATGCCTTTGGTAGTACTGTTGCTGCACCAATCGTGAAGACAGTGATGGAAGCCCTGATTACCACAGAACAACTTCCACCGAGTAAGCTTGTACCAAGTCAACTTATGAATCCAACTCCAACTCCAAGTACCACACCTTAAGGGACTCGTGGATTTTAAATTTTGGATTGGCGATTGGGGACTATTCAATTCTCCCTTGTCTCCCTTATCCCCCACTCCCCTATGTGTCTGTAGTATGAATCATGGGTGGAAAGCTTAACTTTTCTTTATCACTTGGGGGAGATGTATTTAAGGCTACTTGATAGGAATTATATAAGTATCTAGCGCCGAACTCAGACTAGTAAATTAAATCAGTTTTACCCATTTAATCTACTAGGGACAAGTATTAAAAAATACTTGTTCTATATGAGTTGGCAATTTTTACTTGTGATTTTTTACTTTTGAATTGCTTATGTCCCCTATCGCAAACGCTGAAAGAAAAAATACGCAGATAGAGGAAATTATAAATACAAATTATGACCGTGCGGAGCGGCAATTTGTAGAGCTGCTTGCGACAGAGGATTTGGATCGAAAACTCGAGGCTAAGCCAGAACTCAAGCGTGAGTTTGAAAGTACTCTCTCTGTAGCAATTCGCGCTGCTTACCAAAATGGTGCAGGTGATAATGCTGCTCACCTCTTTCTTCAGCGAGTCCTTTACCGTATTAATCGTCTGAATTTGTTTTGGTATGACGATTTGCGGCATTACGTAAATGAGCGCTCCTTTTATTTGTACAAGGTACGCGACCAAATAGAATCAGCTTGGCAAGAGTGGGAGCTATCACAGATCGATGTCAAAGCATTAAGACAATTGGATGTTAAAAGTGTTCAGCAAGCGCTCATTGAGCGTTCTGCTTATGACTTAGATCCCGAATTGTCAGAAGACAGCCTTTATATACGCAATTCTATGAGCGAGGCGGGCTACCGTCACTTACTCGCTATTGGTTCATTTGACGGTCTGGTAGAAGGTAGTCGCCTTTCCCGAATTCTTGGCGGTGCTGCTAATGAAGTGCAATGTACTTTAATAAGGGTGCTGCTAGAAGAATATGGAAATGGACGTTTTCCTCGCAAGCACTCTACTTTCTTTGCCCAAATGTTAGATGAGTTTGGGATGAATACCGAACCTGAAGGATATTTTGATTTGGTTCCCTGGGAGGTACTTGCTAACGACAATAATAATTTCTTACTGACTGAATGCAAGCGTTATTTCCTGCGATATAACGGTGGTCTTACCTATTTTGAGGTAGCTGGACCTGCGGCTTACAAAAATTATCTTGCTGCAGCACAACGATTGGGGCTTTCGGAAGCAGCAATGGGCTATTGGGAATTGCACATCCGGGAAGACGAACGTCACGGACGTTGGATGTTGGATAATGTCGCTTTGCCTCTAGCAGAAATGTATCCCAATGAAGCTTGGCAACTTGTACTTGGCTACGACCAAGAAAAGCTTATGGGCGATCGCGCTGCTAATGCTGTTGTGCGATCGATACGGAAAAATGGCTGATGGCTAATTGCTGATGGCTAATGGTGAGTCCAGTGCTGTAGGCGGGTTTCCCGCCGTAGTAGGCAACTGGCGTATAGCACTGCGGGTATAGCTTTGCATCGCGTATAGCCCTTGCAGGCATAGGAGAAAGGCAACACGGAGTATGTGCCTTGCACACAGCGTTTCCGCTCCTGAGATACCTGAAGGGCTAATTGCTAATTACTAATGGTGAATCCAGTGTTGCTGGTACGTTTCCTAATTGGGGTGGGCATTGCCTATCCTCTAGGTTCTCATTCCTAAACAATCGTTCAATTCATGCGAGAAATTTATGAAAGTTGAAACTCCAATGAAAGAAGTCTTTTATTGCCCGGAGGAATCTAATTTCTATTCAAATTGTTTGGAAAACTTAGTCCTGAGAAATTGTAATGAATCAGAGTGCATTGTTGAATTTGGTTCGGGGGATGGTAGCCCTGTTATTAACTCTCTTTTAAGAAATAGATTTGAAGGTTTAATACAAGGATTTGAATTAAATTCTGCTGCTTGGAAAACTGCTAACTCATACATAGATGAGTATAATTTAAATCAGAAATACATTATTCATAACTCATGTCTGTTCGAGTCTTCTCAACCAGAAGCTGAATATTTAGTAGCTAATCCTCCGTATTTACCTGCACCAGACCAAGATATTTATATGCCTTTGTTATTTGGTGGCATAGATGGTGCAACAGTTACAAATAATCTTTTATCTTTGGATTACCAAAATGTGTTACTTTTAGTATCTAGTTACTCGAATCCACAAAGTACAATTAATCATGCAAAAGCTAATGGTTATTCTGTTAGCAAATTTTTTGTTTTGCCTTTAAAGTTTGGTTACTATAGCTCTGAACCAAAAGTTAAGAAGCATATTGAAGAGTTACGCAAACATGGAATGGCTTTTTATTCTGGGGATTATTACTATCTTGCCGGGGTTTTATTTGAAAAATTAGATCGGGCGAAAGTTGATTTATCTCAGGAGTTAGAGAAGTTGATGACGAGTTTGTAGATATTATGTAGCAATCCTATTTGAATTGTAAAACTTACTTTTTTAAATGAAACGCAGACGCGTAGTGAACCCAAAAGGAAGAAAGAGGATTTTACAAATTATTTAGGATTGCTATAGATCTGCCATTTAATTTTTTAAAAAGTTGTAAGAGGTTCAATTCCTAATCTACAATTAACTGTCACCTATAATGGCTGAAAAGATATTCCAAATAAACATTAAAAAAGCTGATGCTAGCAAAAAAAGCATTAAGCTAGCCAGTGCAGCAAAGGGAGCAGTAATCAACAGTAATAAAAAGACAAATACTAAAGAAGTTAACAAGATTCTATTCATATTCTCTAACTGTTAGTTAATTTCTATTTTTTATTATTCTTGACTCTACAAATTACGTCATCACTTAAAGACAGAATTGTTTCTCATACTGTTGACATAAGTGATATTATTTAGGTGGTAAATGCATATAGTGTTGCACTAAGTTGTCTGTAAGTGCAAATTTTAGGCTAAAAGTTTATACTAAGTAGCGATAACAATGCCTGAAGGTAAAGTTCCACCAGATCGGGATATAGATGCACATCTGGCAAAGGATAAATTTGGAATACCAATGCTTTCAAGTGAGAAGGCAGGATGGAACAATATTCTTGTTGAATACTGGCAAATGCCAGCTCACGAGCTCCCTCCACAATTATTATCTGACTATATAATTAACCTGCATTTTAAGGGTATGACAAAAGCGGAAATTATGTGGGACGGGCGTCTTCTAAGCAAAAACTTTACACGCGGTGAAATCACTATTCTTCCTCCGGGTATGTCGTGTAAAGGTATTAGTTTGGAGGATAGTGATTTTTTGGTACTGCGCCTTCAACCAAATCTTATTACCCAAGTAGCAGGGGAATTAGGTTATACAGAGCAAATTGAAATTGCACCTAATTTGGGAGTTTTAAGTCCCCAAATTCAGAATATTGGGTTGGCACTTAAGGGAGAATTGGAGTCTGGATGTTTATCTGGGCGTCTTTACGGAGAATCTCTAGCTACTGCACTCGCAAGCCATCTCCTACAGCAACACTCGACCTTTAAGCAAAATATTGAATCTTACACCGGAGGTTTACCCAAGTATAAGCTCTGTAAAATACTTGAGTATATTAACGAAAATCTTGAACGCGAGTTGACACTTGCAGAACTTGCTAGTGTGGCGGAAATAAGTTCCTATCATTTTGCTCGCTTGTTTAAGCAATCTACAGGTTTTACTCCACATCAATACGTGATTAATTGCAGAATCGAGCGAGCCAAAAAACTGCTAGCAGAGAAACAATTGTCTATTGCTGAAATTGGTGATGCTATTGGTTTTCAAAGCCCAAGTCATTTCATTGCGCTCTTTCGCAAGCGTATGGCGATGACACCAAAAGCTTATCGCGATCGCTTATAGCTTGAACTTCTCGCAAGCTTGTGACATTTTCCGCAAGAATTGAATACCGTACAATATTTTGGTATTGCTAAAGTTATATGTAATAACAAAGCGCTGATATATACTACATTGCAAGTTTCTACAGATGCTTAAATACCCTACATACAAAATAGGAGTGCGCCAAAGTATGTAACACGTTTTTTTGTCCCTGATTCATGCCAGATAGCTTTTTTCAAAACCCAAGCGTTGAGCCTGGGTTTTTTTGTCTTGATACCATCGCTAAATCTGCAGTAATCCCTCTGGATTAACTGTCAAAAGAATTCGTCTTTGCAAGCCTTCTTGGTATAAAATTTCATTAGCGGCTAGCAAGCCACTACTGACTGCTCTTTCCATTAACCCACAAGGGAAAGGCATTTTTACCCAATCTCCAGCAAATATCAAGTTAGAAATAGAAGTGCTTGTTTCTGGACGTTTGGCATAGCTGTTTGGTGGATACCCGGAAAAATTCTTTTGATTTACTAATTCGCGGTGCAGCATTTTTGCTTGCTTTAACTCTGGCACAATTGCATAGAGTTCTCGCTCAAAAGTCGTTAACAATGCTTCTTGGGTAGGAAATTGTTTTTCTTTGTAGCAGTAAGCGTGTAACTCCACTACACTACCACCAGTCCGTTTCGCCCACTCAATAAATTGCTCTTGAATGCGGTGATACAAGGTAATGCTATCCGTAAGTTGGTAGCCAGATAAAGATGTAAAATTGCTGTGTTCCCACTCAAAGTCCCGGTCGAACCAAAAACGACAAACGGCAAAGGGATCGGCGACACTTAAATTTTCGATTTGCGATCGCACTCCCCCATCAACATCCCCTTTCACTTGCTTGAAGAGTTGCTGTACGCCCGGTGTATCCGTAGCAAATACATAATAATCTGCTGCGATTTCTATCGTTTTTGGTGACACAGTCTTGTTCCTTGCTGCAACCAATTGTAAATTATTATCTTGATGCCGTACAACTTGATATCGCGATAAAGCCTGTTTTGCCGGACCTTTTAGCACTTTACCATCAGAGGCAAAAACTGCTCCATGACAGGGACAGTGGAAATTTCCATCTTCAGCGATTTTCACAGTACAACCTTGGTGAGTACATTTGAGAGAAACAGCTTCATCAGTTCCACTTTTGAGAGCAAACACTTCATCCGCAGCCCCAAAATACTGTATAGACGAGTCATGGCTTGTTTCCCCATTTGAACTGGGCGTCTCTACATCGCAATTTTGCTTCACCCAGAAAGGAACATTATTTGCGTGGCTCCCAACAATATAACTTAGGGAAGAAATTTTACCTTGTGCAGCCCGAATTTCACTAATGGTTGTTTCTGTAATAATTTTGTTACCTTTACTTTGAATTGCCTTGACAAGAGGTTGCACCAAACTTGTTCCCATATCGTCTTTAGTACCATTAAAAGCAAGCCCCTCTGGGTTACCAAAAAAATAAAAATGAAAGAACTGTAGTAGTTCTGCAACACTCATAGCATCTGGTGCATTAAGACTCGACTTGGCAAAAGGCAAAAAATACAAGTCATATAAACCTCGTGGAAATTCTTCCTTTACCCACTCAGCTACTGAGATACTATCAAAACGTCGGTAATTTTTTTCACGCTCAAAACCACCAATTGCTTGAAAGACTTCCAAATGTTTTAACTTGACTAGATTGATCCCCCATTGAAAGCGATTGGGAGATGCGATCGCTAAATCCACGATGTTCCAGGGAAAAGCAGAGTGACTCGGGCGAAACACCTCTGGTTTGTATTTATGACTGCGGTAAACGACGGAGTAAAAATTTAATGACTGAAAATTCTCCTCAATACCCAATTCGGTCACGAGACTGTTGAGATTGTAGTATTGGGGAAAAAAGCCATGAAAACCATGTTCCATGTTAAAAGTTTCACCCGCAATTTCAATTTGCCAACTCGCGATTTTGCCACCTAATTGCGGGGATTTTTCTAACAGTGTTACCGTGAAGCCTCTTTGAGAGAGTTCATAAGCACAAGCTAAACCAGCTAAACCACCCCCAACCACTACAACACTTTTTTGCTGGCTGAGCACAGACGGCAAACTTAGGGTATCTTGATAAAAAACTGATGGTTTTGGTTTACTAAACCGAGAGTAACCCAAAATTCCTGTAGTCGCTCCTACACCAAACAATTGTAGTAACGCACGACGGGAAAGGGTATATGGTTCTGATGAAGTAGATACTTTAGTCATTTGTTAGTGAATTGATTCCCCACACATGAAGTACTGGTATGAAACAATAGCTGTGACTCAGCGCATTTTGATCGAATTATTACGACGGCGGCGCAGTCTAATTTTTTGGAGTATTTTTCCTATTTCCGTGTTGATTCTCAACGGAAATATTCTGGCAGAACGGGCAAAATTGTCAATAGCTCTTGCGTTAGAAAATGCTGCTCCATCAACCTTGGTTGGCGCAGCACTGTTTTTTAGTTGTTTGGGTGGTAGTGTATCTACTGTTGTTGCAGAACGAGAACAACAAACCCTCAAACGCCTTTTCATTTCTCCCTTAAGTGGTACATCCTATTTTTTAGGGATTTTTCTGGCTCACAGCTGTATTGGTTTGGGACAAACGTTTCTTGTTTATACGATTGCTGCTTTCTGGGGCGCTCAATTTAAAGGCTCTCTCTTCTTAGGCTTTACGATCGTATTGATGAGTATAGTTGCTTATGTAGGTTTGGGGTTTATTTTGGGTACACAATTAGCTCGTCGCACTGAAGACGTGAATGCTTTGGTCGCAGCCTTTGGGGTTCCTTTGTTAATTTTGGGGGGAGTGTTTTTACCCGCTTCTCTATTCCCCAAACGACTGCTTGACATTGCAACATTTAATCCGATATATCATATGAATGAAGCCTTATTAGGGGTATCGGCACAAGGGAGTGGATTGACGGATATAGCTTCTCACTTTCAATTTTTATTAGTATTTGCATTGTCCATGGTTGTAGGTGGATGGTTGTCTTACCGACGGATGTTGATGGTAGAAAAAAGATTGTAAATTTAGATAGTTGTTAGTTGTTAGTAGTTTCTCCACGAACAACTAACCATTTATTATAAAAATATGCTAAGAATTAAAAACTTGAATAAGTCTTATGGTAAGAGAAAAGTCCTTCAAGATTTGACTCTACATATTAATGCAGGAGAAGTCTACGGGTTACTAGGCGCAAATGGAGCCGGAAAAACTACGACCATTAATATTATTTGTAACCTGCTAGAAGCTGATAGTGGTTATATTACAGTTTACAATCAACCCGTTTCAGAGGCAACTAAAACACTCATTGGTATTGCACCTCAAGAAAATATACTTTACAAAACTTTATCTTGCGAAGAGAACCTTAACTTTTTTGCTAAGATTTACGGTTTGGAGCGTAGAACAAGACAGCAACAAATTAAAGCAACATTAGCAGCCGTGAATTTGTTAGCTCGGACAAAAAGCCCTGTGGAAACTTTAAGTGGGGGAATGCAGCGACGTTTAAATATTGCAGTTGCATTAGTTCACGAACCAAAACTGTTGATTCTAGATGAACCCACAACAGGTTTGGATATTGAAGCACGATATGAAATCTGGGACTTGATTCGACAACTGAAGGAGCGGGGAATTACCATCCTATTAACGACTCATTTATTAGATGAAGCTGAGCGTCTTTGTCAAAGAATTGGTATTTTGAAGAGTGGGAAAATTTTAGCGGAAGGTAGTTTGGCAGAACTGAGAAAGCGGATTTCAGCTAAAGAAATTGCCATTGTTCAAACACCTGATGAAGAACAGGCGATCGCACGGGCTATTGACTCGGGCTTTACCCCCCGGCGTTACGGTAACGATTTAGCTTTTTGGTTACCGCAACATTTAGAATTGAAGGAAATTCTTGCTTGCTTTGAGGGTATTCCTCTCGATTCCATTACTAGAAAGCAGGTTGGGTTGGAGCATATCTATTTGGAGTTGACACGAGATTATTAGAAAGTCTCACAGTTGAGTGCTGAAAAACTTCTCACAACTTCTAAAAAACGCTGTATGGTTGGAGAGCGATCCTGCTGTCGCCAGATCGTGTTAATTCCTACCTCTGGAGTTGGCTCTTGTAAAGCTTTGTAAACAACTCCAGTTCTTTGTAAATGCCTCATTGACGCAGGTACGATTGCGACTCCCATCTGAGCAGCAACTAAACTGACAATTGTTTGCATCTGAGATGCTTCCTGTGCAACTTGAGGGCTAAAACCCGCTTGCTGGCAAAAACTGATAATTGCATCGTAGAGCTTTGACGCCAGCTTTCGGGGAAATAAGATAAATTGTTCGCTCAAGAGCGATCGCACAGACACGTTCGTTTCATTTGCTAAAGTATGTCCTTCTGGTAACGCGACTATTAAAGATTCTCGAAAAATCGTTTCTGTTTTGAAAAGAGCTTCTTCAACTGGGGGGCGAAGAAACCCAACATCAATTCTTCCTTCTGCTAACCATTGCAGTTGTTGGTCAGATGTGAGTTCGTGCAGTTCTAGCCTCACTTTTGGTACAGCTGTACGAAACATACGTAAAATTTCTGGCAGAACGTTAAATGCAGCAGAACTTACAAAACCAATTGCTAATTGCCCAATTTCACCCCGGCTGGTTTGTCGTCCCATTTGGATGGCTTGCTCTAACTGGTTGAGGATTTGTTGCGCTTGTGCAAAAAAAACTTCCCCAGCTGCTGTTAGCTGCACCTTTCGTTTCGTGCGATGGAATAACTCAAAGCCCAACTCTGTTTCCAGTTGACGAATTTGCTGGCTTAAAGGCGGTTGTGCAATATGCAATCGCTCTGCAGCCCTTCCAAAGTGCAGTTCTTCGGCAAGAATGACAAAGTAGCGCAGATGTCGAAGTTCCATTTTTTTGCTAATTAATATCTTTTACATATTACTCAACCGTGAAAAATATATTGGACAATCACTTATAAATTTTATACTTTTGAGATATGGCTGACCGGAAGGCTCGGGCTGCTGTAAATATTAGGAGAAATCGATGGTGCTTCAGAATCAATGGGATACATCCCTCTACGAGGGAAAACACGCTTTTGTGTGGAAATACGGGGAAGACTTGCTGCAATTATTATCTGCACAACCAGGAGAGTCCATTTTGGATGTAGGATGCGGTACGGGACAGTTAGCAGCAAAAATAGCAGATGCAGGGGCTGTTGTTATGGGGATTGATGCTGATGTGATGATGGTTGAAAAAGCAAGGCAAAACTATCCTCACTTGAAGTTTTTAGTCGCTGATGCGCGAGACTTTCAAGTCAACGAACCGTTTGATGCTGTTTTCTCTAATGCAGCGCTGCACTGGATTCCACAAGCAAATGCAGTCATTCGCTGTATTGATCGAGCCCTGAAACCAGGGGGTCGTTTTGTAGCAGAGTTTGGTGGGAAAGGCAATATTCACGCGATCGCGGAAGCTCTTTATGATGTGCTTAGAGAAAATGGTTTGCAATCTCCCGAACAGCTAAACCCTTGGTACTTCCCCAGTATTAGTGAGTATGCAACTTGTTTGGAACAGCATGGGTTTGAAGTCCGCTATGCAGTTTTGTTCGATCGCCCCACAATATTAGAAGATGGAGATGCAGGCTTGGCAAATTGGATTCGGATGTTTGGCGATCGCTTTTTATCTGGGCTGTCTGTTGAGCAGCACACCCGTGTCATTCATAATATAGAACAGCGTCTGAAACCAGTGCTTTATCAAAATGGCAGATGGAGCGCTGATTATCGCAGAATCCGTGTGGTTGCTGTGAAAAACGATCGGTCTGCTTAAAAGACCTTCACAACTTCTTCATTTTGTCTCTTTACAGTAAAGAATAGGTTCCAAACAAGATTTGTTTTTGAGCCTTATATCTTAACTTTCTATGTCTAAACACTTATGTTAACCTCCCCTTGGGTTTTCCCAAGGGGTATTTTAGGTATAAAGGCAATATGATAGTTATCATTTTAACTGGAGCAGCAAAAAGCTTTTCGTAATGATGGCTGCACCTACTGTAGAAATATTTGTCATAAAAAGCATACGTTAAAAATCCCTTATGCAGATCCGCCCTCAAGCAGCTTTTCAACTCTCTTTGCGACAATCAATTCTGGGGTTGCTGGGGGTTTGTTCGCTGTTACTCCCAATGACTCAAAGTGCTGAGAGATCTCAAGCACAACAAGTCAGTACTCGGTTTTCGACTCAAGAGCGTTGTTTTGGATACCGCGTGTTCGATCTTAGCGATCGCACAGTCAATTTGCGCCAGTCTGCAAACGGTCCTGTCATCAAAACGGTGAGCAACGGAACGCAAGTCTTCGATCCCTTTCCAGACACTCCACCAATCCCACCAGGAGGAAAGTGGACGCCCGTCACTTTTCAAGGACAAACTCTTTACGTATCTACCAAATTTCTATACAGAGCGATTTATTTGGTGTTCGATCCTAATGACAGCAAGGTAAATGTTCGACAACAACCCAACGGTAGAATCATAAAGTCCCTACCCAACGAAACTGAAATCGCTTTTATCGAGCCGAAAGGAGATTGGACGAAGGTGCGTTTGGCTGCGGGGGAAGTAGGATATGTCTCCTCAAAGTTACTTAAGAAACCGAGTTGCTTCTAATTGCTAGAGCCTCAGTACAGTATTCCCATAAACTTTTGAAAACACTCCTAGGGAGAGGTCGTGTTCTGGTGCTACCTTTTTTCGCCAAATTGGTATTAATAGAAACTTTAAATATATTTCTTGATTTTATTAAAAACTTTTCCTCTAAATAAATTAAATTAAGTTTAGATGTTTATACGTAGATATGAAACGCTTTTTTTACAAAGGTATTTTAGCGATCGCTGCTACCATTACCCTAAATAACCCTTTTCCAGCCCAAGCGAACGATGATAAACTCTGGATACCCGTTAACAATAGAACAGATGGGTCTACTTATTTAGATGTTAACAGTATTACCCCTAAAGGTAATACAAAAACCTTTTGGCTCTACGCAACCGTCAATAAACCAACGCCTCAAGGATGGTCTAAAATATTAGCCCAAGGAGTTGCTAATTGCAGTACCAAATATACTACATACAGACAAGCAAAAGTGTACGACAGCCAAGATAAATTATTAAAATCAGTTCCACTTCAAGCGCTTAATAAGGAGTTGATTGCGACCCCAGGTGCTTTAACTAGGGATATTGCAGATTTTGTTTGTGGTTTAAACTGATAGTGCTAATGGCTAATAGCTAATGTCTAATTTCTAAATTGAGAATATAACTCCCCAGTTGAACTTCTCCAGCCCATAACTCATACTCTATACGCAAATGCTCGGGCAAAGGATCTCCACGTAGTGTCAAATGACGGGTAAAATTATGCAAGCGAATGGGTTCGTTTTTCTGGGTTGATTCATTGGGTAACCAATAGCGGGTTCTACCATAGGCTTCCTGTTGCCAAAAGTGACGGTAACTCAAGCGACCATTACCTTGTATGGTCATAATAGCTTGTTCGGGAGCCATTTCCATCCACCATTGTTGGTTGTTGTTGGAAGATTCAACACTGTCTTCTTGTGTTAAAGAATTTATATTCTCTGAATCTAAATTATTGACAGGTGGTTCACTCAAGAGTAAATGAAATCTATTGCGGTCTTTTTGATAGAGTGTAGCAGCAGTTTCTACAACAGAATAAATTGGCAAGTCAACAGAGATGAGCGATAGACAAACGGTTTTGCGATATTGCGTTAGCATGAGAGTAATAACGGTTAGAAGTTAGTAAAAGCAAAAAAGCTTATTGAAGGTGTGGATTTTCTTGAAGGAATTGATATAAAGTCAAGAAGAAGAACCCGTATTCATTTTCACACACACAATTTTTTATTGGTCAATTAAAATTTAGTTTGTCTTGAAGCAAGTGATTGGTATTCTCTACTGTTGTTAGAGCGATCGCATCGCCAACTGAGTAAATCAAAACAACGCGTTCTACTTTACATATATTTACCTCTTCCATAGAATTGTTGCTCGGACAGCACCCTCTGAGGTTATATAGGTACCTGTCAAGGAAACTTATGCAATTGGAGTAAGACGTTAACTAGTCAATTGGCATAATAGTTGATCTAGTATAACTGTATATAATAAAAATTGTTGAATAATTCAATATTTTTTATCAAGCATGATACCATTATTTACTAAATTTTTCCTATTGATTTTGTATAAAGAGTACCCAAAAACGCTCTGTAGCCCTTAAGGTTGTTAAAAGCAAGACCAACTTACCAACCGCAATGCCGTAATGTTACAAGAAATTAACCCAGGAACTTTAGTTAACAATCGCTACCAAGTCCAGAAAGTTTTAGGACAAGGGGGCTTTGGGAGAACTTACCTAGCATTCGATGTCCAGCGGTTTGATGAAGCTTGTGTTCTTAAAGAATTTGTCCCGGAAAATACAAAAGAAGATTTGGTTCGTAAATCCCGCGAATTATTTGAGCGGGAAGCTAAAATTTTGTACCAAATTAACCATCCCCAAATTCCCAAGTTTCTTGCTTGGTTAACTGAGGAAGATCGACTCTTTATCGTCCAGGAGTACATTCAAGGTAAAACCTACTCCGAACTCTTGTACGATCGTCTTTCTCAGCAAAAAGTACCGTTTTCTGAAGCTGAGGTTATTCAGTGGCTGCAAGATTTATTACCAGTACTGACATACATTCACCTGCAAAATATTATTCATAGAGACATTTCACTAGATAATGTCATGTTCTCGAACAAACAGTCCAAACCTGTACTGATTGATTTTGGAGTCGTTAAAGAGAAGGTCACTGAAATTTTCTCTACAACCGAGCACAATGCTTCTCCCTTTGCTCGAGGTTCCATAGTGGGGAAAGTGGGTTATTCGCCACCGGAACAAATTTATATGGGACAGTGCTATCCCTGTAGCGATATTTATGCCTTGGGAGTAAGTGCGCTTGTTCTTCTGACAGGAAAAATGCCCAATTTATTAATTGATTATCTCACCTTGAAGTGGCAATGGCGTTCCCATATTAGTATCAGCGAGCCATTAGGTAAGATACTGGACAAAATGCTAGCAGAGCAACCAGCACAACGATATCAGTCAGCTCGTGAAGTATTGTCTGCACTCCAATCAATGGTATTGGGATATACCATGACTAATGAACCTACCCGAACTCTGGGAATTCCTCCGCTAAATTTGAAAAGAGACACTTCGACAAAAACTCCTATTAATCCAGAGTTTTTAGAACTTTGCCGTCAAGAACTGACCCGTTCTGTAGGACCATTTGCCAGTCTTCTTCTTGAAGAGGTTTTGACCCGATTTCCTAACATAAACTGCAGTCAACTTGTAGAAGCTTTGATGGCAGAAATTCCTCACCCACAAAGAGCGGAAGAATTTAGAAAGCGAATGAAACTAGAATGATTTTTTACAGCATTAAAAGTAGGGTAGGTATTGCCCTAATATGGAACTTTGGGCAATACCTACCCTAATGAATGACCGAATTTATAGAAAATGCCAACTGAATTATCCGTATTTTCAAGAAAAAACTCATGAAAATTATCTAGGTCTTCCCAAGGTTGTCATGTATAAAACTGCTTCATCGCCAGGAATCCCTAACACTTCATTGACTCGATCGTCAAAAAAACCACCAATACCACTGACTCCTAAACCAAGGCGAATCGCTGCTAAATTTAACCTTTGTCCTAAATGACCCGCATCCATATGTAAATATCGGTAAACGCGATCGCCATACTGAGCAACTGCTGATTTTAAATCTGCTGTATGAAAAACAACAGCTGCTGCATCTCGCCCTAACTCCTGTCCCAAGCAGAGAAAGTGGAGTTCTTTTCTAAAGTTTTTAAAACGAATTTGTCGTAATTCTTGTGCTTTTGGTGCGTAATAGTAACAGCCTGTTTCTAGCCCTTTGACCCCAGATACAGCAATAAATGTTTCTATTAAATTTAGGTCAAAGTAATCGACTGAATTATCAAAACCTTGGTAAATGTAATTTTCATGTTGATAAGTAAAATCAAGTAAAGCTTTCAGTTCGTCAAAAGTTAAATCCTCACCACTGTAGGCGCGGGTAGATCGTCTCTTCAAAATAGTCACTTCTAACCCCT
Organism: Tolypothrix bouteillei VB521301; assembly: GCF_000760695.4. GTDB lineage: Bacteria > Cyanobacteriota > Cyanobacteriia > Cyanobacteriales > Nostocaceae > Scytonema > Scytonema bouteillei_A. Next base: position 1,722,250 of record NZ_JHEG04000001.1, read on the forward strand.
CTAGCTTTTCCCCCCAATTAATAGGGTGGCTTACAGTAGAAATTTTTTCGCAGAAAGGAAAGTTGTATTTATCTTCTAAAGACTTTTCTTGCTTGACTGTCGGTAAATTGAGCTTACCTGTTGTACCTGGTTTGATTTCTGTGGCGCGATGAAAATATTTCAGCAATTCTCCATCAGGAATGTGAGGAAAATTCGTCTCTGTGGCGGAAGGTAAAGTCGTGCGTCCTGTAGGTAAGTTCTGCTTGATATCGAGTAAATCTGCTAGGGGAAGAACTGCGATCGCACCTTCATGTAACGTATCGATATAAAGCAGTTCGTTCACTTGTTCATCAATAAAACCACCGATGGGGTGGGGGTGATAGTCAGTAATAGCTCCGGCTAACTCAATATTTCCCAAGAGATGTCCTGTATCCAAAAAAATTCGTCGGTAAGCCCTGTCTTCATAACGCCATGCCGAGCGATGGAAAATGGCAGTGAGCACAATTGCCAGTTGAGTTGCTTCCAAAGCGGGGTGCCAAAAACAAGCTTCCTGCAATTTCTGCCACACATCACTTTCCCAATAATGCATTAAAGCATGAGTTCGGCACTGATAATTATACAGACCGGGAGGTAACAACGGCGTTCCGCGAGACACTACGTACATCTCCGCAGGATACAAGCCCCCCGCGCTAGGTGCAGCACGAAGATACACAGCACTTCCCATAGAAGGCATTCTTGCTGTTAACCCATAACTGCAAAATAGCAACCGTGCAAGCCTTTGCCACCACTGACTTTCTGGGTTACCAGCAAATGCTTCTGGCTTTTCTTGAATGTACGGTCTCAGGTCAAAAACAGAGCCAATTTTGTACTCTTTAAATGGGACTGGTTGCTGAGACCAATCCAACCCCTTATTTTTAGAGGCAATGGTCTGAGGGTCATACTTAGTACGTTCGTGGTAGTGCTGAGCGATGGATTGGCGTAATTCCGGCATAAGATGTATAAATATGCTTCTGCTACATATCTTGGCATTCTAGAGGCTCATCATTTAGTCTTAATGAGTACAAATGAGGAGCGAAGAGGGAAGGTAACAAGAAAATAATTGACTCAAAGAACAATTAGGAGAGATTTTTTAATTTTTCATTAAAAATGTGAGCTGCACAATAGCAAATTTGAATTTTTAATTTTCAATTTACTATTTGTCTCTCCTGTATTCATTATCTTCTATCCGGATGAGAACTATCGGGTGTCCGTAGCAAACGTTGAGAATTTCGTCTCCAGCGAGTCAAACCATAGCCAGCCGCTACCAGAACCAACAAATAGGGGCTGTAGACAAGCAACCAGATACCCAATTTCAGCAAACCAACAGTAAATTCTCCCAAAGAGTGAGTAGAATTATTCCAAGCTTCTTGTACTTGCAAACCAAAAGCGGGTTGCGTTGCCTTGGCAGAAACTGCTGCTGCTAAATTTAAAGTAATTGTAGAGTAAGCAACTTGATTTTGTAAGTTTTTTAGCTGAGCATCAATTCGCTCTATAGATTCTCGGACATTGTTAAGTTCTTTAGCCACGCTTAAGACATCTCTGACAGAACCAGCTTTATCCATAATTTTTTGCAAATTACTTTCTGTTTTCCGCAGATTACTTAACCTTGCTTGAATATCAACAATTTGGTTACCCACATCTTCAGCCGTGATGGTACGATTTTCTACATTGCCCAATTTAGCTAACTCATCTAAGGTAGGTTCTAACAAGTTTTGAGGAACTCGCATTTGTATTGTTGCGGTATGGCGAGTATATTCAACTTTTGGCTGTTGTTCTTCCAATCCAATTAAATCTCCCTGTTGTTTGTTAATAAGTTGGGAGACAATCTCTAAACTTTTGTCTACAGAATCGACCACAACTGTCATTGATGCTTTTTTAATAAGTTGCGGGCGAGAACGGACTTGCGCTGCTTGGGCTGTAGCGGATGAATCAGTACTGACGTCATTAGCAGGGGCTTCCTCTTGAAGCGGAACATTGCTTGGTGGTGCGCCTCCGCTCATTTCAGGTGCAGCCGCACAGCCAGTAAAAATGATTCCTCCCGCTAGCAAACTCAAAATCGCTATTAAACTATGTAATTTTTTATACATACTGTGTTTGCGAGCTAACCATAGTGTGGATTCACTCAGTATGGCTGACTCAAAAATTCGTGTCTGCTATTGTTGCAGATTGTGAAACAGCAAGTGTGTTTTATGCGATCTTCTGACAAATACCCTTTTGTTTAATCCATAGAAGCTTAGTCTTAAGGTGCTTGTTAAAGAATTTAAAAGTATTTTCCCCTTTTTTAAGGATTAGACAGAGGAACATTACGAAACTCAATTTTAATATCGCCTTGATAGTAAGAGCTTTCCAGGTAAGAACTAATTTCTAACACTTCTATTTTATTAACTTCTAATGGAACTTTATTAAATGAAAAAATTGCTTTTAAAACAACATCTTTAATTAAATTATTACTTATACTATAAGGTTCCGTACTGCTACCAAATTCAACTTGTGTAGCAATATTTTCGGTTCCATTACCAAATATTCTACTTCTCCTAATTTCATTAGAATTAGAATATAAAGAAACTCTAGCGTTCTCTCGCGTACTGATTATGTTGAGAGAACACTGTACTCTCTGCACTGTTGTATCTGTAGTTGATTTTTGACATCCCAGAAGTTCAAAGGAAATGTCTTGTTGTTTGATTGCGCTTATTGGAGAATTGACTTCAGGTGTTGAAGATGGAGAAGGTAATGAACTTTCTGTAGGTGATGGAGAAGGTAATGAACTTTCTGTGAATGAGGAAGAGGGAGAGGGCGATGGTACGACTGTAGATGATAGCGTTGGAGATAAACTGGCTGTGGGTAATGGATTGATATTGGGCGTAAGTGAAACATCACCAAAAAGTTTCTTCCAGTTAAGAATGACCAAAGTGGTTGAAGCACCACCTATAAAAACTACAAGAATAACTAAAAAACCCAAAATCAACAATATTTTCTGAAAATTGTTATTGGGAGGTTTATTTCCTGTATCTTTATTACGATTTTGAGTCATTTAACATCCCCCTAGAAGAGCAATTCTCCATTAATAATATAATACTGGTAAGAGATGTAAAGCAATTTCATTTTCCTAGAGCAAGCGAACTCCCGTTACAGCGAGGCTATCACCGGAGGTGAATTGCGACCAATAGAAAATTTTGCGAAGCGCGAATCATTGTAATAGTTGCGCCTGGTTCTCTATGTAATGTTTTAATCGTTCAACCCGATCTCCGCAAAGATGCTAAGTACACTAAGAAAGAAGAGAAGGAAATCGCTAATTTTATGACGGGAACGGATTTATCTCTTTTTTACCAACTTAGTTGTTACCAATTATTCTTTTTATTACTTATTAAGTAGGTAAATTTGGTTGCGATTGTAAAAAGCTTGATAAACAGCAAAAATAATTTCAAAATATTTATTGATACCTAAAAAAACTCTACTATTTTATGAGTGTTGGCTCAATACTTATTCTTGCTGTAATTTTTTTGATAGCTAGCATTATTAGCACGATCGCGGGTAGCACTTCCCTCATTACCGTACCAGTCATGCTTGAGTTTGGAGTCGATCCGCGTATTGCCATTGCTACTAATATGCTGGCATTAACCTTTATGAGTGTTGGTGGAACACTACCTTTTTTTGGTAAGGGAATAATTAAGACTGGACGGTTACCATTGCTGATATTCTTGACGCTCATTGGCTCGATTTTAGGAGCTTTACTTGTTATTATTGTTCCCTCAAAATCAATGCCACTTATTATTTCTCTCTCTACGATCGCAGTCGCTATATTTTCAGTCACCAACCGCAATGCAGGACTAGTTCCAGTAGAGGGAATACCTTCACCAATAGCAGAAATTACAGGCTATATAGCTACCTTTATACTTGGTATTTATGGTGGCTTTTTTAGTGGAGGTTACGTAACTCTACTTACAGCCGTCTGTGTAATGTTATTTCGCATGACTTTTGTTGAAGCAATAGCGACGACTAAATTGATTAATATTTTTTCCTCACTTATAGCTACCCTTATTTTCATGAAACAAGGGTTAATAGATTACCAACTTGGAGTCATTCTTGGTGGGGTCATGTTTATAGGTGGTGCGATCGGAGGTCGTATGACTCTTAAATTAAGCAATGTTTGGTTGCAACGAATTTATCTAACAGTAGTTGCTATCTTGGCGATCGTAACATTGCGAAAATCTCAGCAACAACATCACTCAGATAACAGGAATTTTGTGACTTCAGTTGCAGGTTTAAGTACTGCTTTTTGGCTCTTGTACCCCTCGACAAAATACAAACAATTTAGTTCTATGTGGAATAGGGAGATACTATAAATACAGTCCACTGACAAATTAATAGGAAGGTATCATCTGTTGCCAAGATTTAACCTTCACACTCGCTCATATTAGCTATCATCTCAAGTGGACACTGAAATCTAGAGCGAGAAACATGGAAACAAAACAGCTGGGAAAAACAGGTGTATCTGTTAGTGCAATTGGTTTGGGGGCTATGCCAATGTCACTCAGCAGTCGTCCTCCAGAGTCAGAGTCAATAGAAGTTATCCATCATGCGTTAGATTTGGGTATTACGTTCATTGATACGGCGGACTCCTACTGTAAGGACGAATCAGACAAGCACCACAGCGAACGATTGATTCATAAAGCATTGCAAACTTATAAAGGAGCTGGTAATTCCGTTGTCATTGCAACCAAAGGCGGTTTAATGCGTCCTAATGGAAGTTGGACTCGCAACGGGGAACCCAAGCACTTAGAGGAAACCATCCGTGTTAGCTTTGAGGCGTTGGGAGGAGAAAAACCCATTGATGTTTGGCAATATCACGCTCCCGATACAAACTACACCATTGAGGAATCTCTTGCACCAGCAAAAAAAGCAGTGGAGGCGGGTATGATTCGGTTTGTCGGAGTTTCCAACTTTTCCGTTGAACAAATCAAGCGAGCGCGGGACATAGTCGATGTTGTCTCCGTGCAAAACCAGTACAATCCTTGGTATCGCCAACCTGAAGTTGACGGAGTTTTGGAGTATTGCGAACAAGAAAGTTTGACATTTTTACCTTGGAGTCCCTTTGGAGGTAGCCGCCGACACCAGGGATTGGCTGATTTTCCCACCATTGCCAAAATAGCAAAAGAAAAAGGTGTATCGGTTTACTGTATTGTTTTAGCTTGGTTGCGTTCCAAGTCGCCCAGTATTTTACCAATTCCCGGTGCTAGTAAGGTTTCCAGCATTGAAGATTCAGTTCGTGCTGTGGAAGTGAAACTATCTAATGATGAAGTTCAAAGAATCGATCGAGAAACGGCATCATAATCCGGTACAATAACAAGTTTGCAATGAAGATGATGCTTGCTGACAGGAGTTGCTAAATTATGGCCCGGATGTACTACGACGAAGATGCAAATTTAGACCTTTTGGCGGGAAAAACTATCGCTATTATTGGCTATGGTTCCCAAGGTCACGCCCACGCCCTCAACCTTAAAGATAGCGGTCTGAATGTAATTGTTGGACTATATCCGGGTAGTAAGTCGGTGGCAAAAGCTGAAGCTGCTGGATTGACCGTCAAGAATGTTGCTGACGCTGCTAAAGCTGCTGACTTGATTATGATTTTACTGCCAGATGAGGTGCAGAAAACTATTTACAAAGAAGAGATCGAACCTCATTTGGAAGAAGGAAACGTTTTATTGTTTGCTCACGGCTTCAACATTCACTTTGGTCAAGTCGTACCACCTCCTAGTGTGGATGTTGTTATGGTTGCACCCAAAGGACCCGGACATTTGGTACGTCGAACCTACGAACAGGGACAAGGGGTACCTGCTTTGTTCGCCGTATATCAAAATGCTAGCGGTCAAGCACGCGATCGCGCAATGGCATATGCCAAAGGTATTGGCGGTACTCGTGCGGGAATTCTGGAAACAACGTTCCGCGAAGAAACCGAAACCGATTTGTTTGGCGAACAATCTGTCTTGTGCGGTGGTTTAAGCGCCCTTATCAAAGCTGGTTTTGAAACTTTAGTGGAAGCAGGATATCAGCCAGAGTTAGCTTACTTTGAATGTCTCCATGAAGTTAAATTGATTGTTGACTTAATTGTGGAAGGTGGCTTAGCTAAAATGCGCGACAGCATTTCTAACACTGCTGAATATGGAGACTACACTCGCGGACCTCGGATTGTGAATGATCAAACCAAAGCAGAAATGCGCCGCATTCTCAAAGAAATTCAATCCGGTCAATTTGCACGAGAATTCGTTTTAGAAAACCAAGCTGGTAAACCGGGTTTTACCTCCATGCGCCGTCAAGAAGCCGAACATCCCATTGAAGATGTTGGCAAAGATTTACGAGCCATGTTTAGCTGGATGAAAAACGGCTAAAGGATAAAGGATGAAAGATAAAGCATAAATTCTTTAGCCTTTATCTTTCATTCAAAAATATACTTATCTTTTGAGCTTAAACTATATTTATAGATTTCAATATCGGTACTGGGTTTGCGAATTCGTTCTTGACAAGTCGTGGCGGAAATTGCTTCGCGAATTTCGGTGATTTCTTAGCCGAAATTGTCACTGGAGGAAGCGAGGGTGTAGACAAAGACGAGGTTGTTACAAGCTGCGGCTAAGTCCATTAAAGAGAATAAAAACGCCACAACTTGTTGAGCTAAGTTACTGTTACTAATTAGTGTCGCTTTGGCGGCTCGCAAATATCTGGATATTTCATCTAGTACATGAAGGCAGAAGTACGATGGCAGAGGGCAGAAGGCGCAAAAGCTTTGATTGTAAGCTTTTTATCTGTTATTAATGGTCTAGTTATTTACGCCATGCTGTACTAGGATGATGACGCTGGGTTGTTAGTGTATGATTCTTTCTAAAATGACCGTAGTAAGTCTTTATTCTTGTGAAGAGTGCTCTTGTTTATTAATTTGGCATAGTAGTAACTGTTCGCGCTGTTCGAGGTATGCAAGGTCTTCTAATAGCTTTAGAGTGCGTTGGCGTACTTTTTCTAGATGATGGTGGTAATAGTTTTTATCAAGAAGATTGTTGACTCGCTGTTCTTGTTCTGACTCTGACATGATACCCGCGAAAGCGTATTTTTCTAGTTCATATATTTCCTCTTGCCATTGGAGTAGTTCTTCTGTAGTTTTTAGTTTTTTAAGTTCCTGTGTCATGGTGGGCTTCCCTTAATCGCTGTTGTCTTGTTAAAAATTCTTGTGCTGCATCAGGAGTCAGTATCATTTCTCCCGAACCATTCGTTTCTATAAATCCAATTTTTTTATAGAATGGGCGAGCACTGGGTATGGTTATTGCTTTAACGATACCATTGAATTCGAGAGGTTGACTCTCACGTACTAATTCTTCAATTAGCGAGGTAGCACTTCCCGAACAGGTTTCTGGTTGTGGTTGGGTAATTATATTCCATGGTGCATTGGTAAGACTTTCGATCGCCAAGCCTGTACAAATTTGGTCATCGATATTGATTTGTGCTACTTCAATGATGCACGCAGATTGTAGTATTCCTTGAGCATCTTTTACGCCTCTAAAATCATCGCGTCTGCTTATTAAAAGCTCATCTAGCACTTCTACCTTCGCCATACAGTGGAAAAACGTAGTGTTTTTAGCATTTTCCTTATCTCCTTGGTAGTAGAGGTTCAGATACTCTTCGATTTTTCTTATCCACATAATTAAACCTTGTTGAAGTTCAACTGTTGCTCCAATTATGTACGAAAAAGTATTCATGATTTTTTTGAGATACTGAGTGATTATTGTTCTTTCTTTCTCCGACATCTCTTGCCATGATACTACCTCTAGGACTGTGATGCTTTGCGACGTTGATTTTTAATAGTTTGTTTTTACACTTATTGCTTGACCGTATTATCTCGTAGTCTTATTCAAAAATCAAATAGGAATCCTATACTTTTTATACGTGACATTTCTTACTTACCTCCATTTTTAAAACCTTTTTCCGTTTCTTCTATTGCTTTCTCCGTTCTTTGATTGGGGTTGGTTTTTGGTCGCCAGCTTGGAAACAACCCGATTACCCATTTGTTAATTGTTGTACGAGTGTTGAGACTGGTAGAACTCAAGGGTTTGGGAAGAAAACTGTCGCCAAAACCAACAAAAATCAAAAAAAGTATTAATAAAAAGCCGGTGGCTGTTTTTCTGTCCATATAAGTTGTTTTATCTACACAAGCGATAAGAACTCTTATATTTAGGCTTCCCAATGTTTGCTCGTTTTGCTAAGTTTTCTCTTCTTTATTTGTTAAAGTCCCAAATATGGTAAAAACGTACTAGCAAACAAAGCAGCTTGAGTGCGATCGCGCAAGTGAAGTTGGCTCAAAATACTTGTCACGTGATTTCTCACTGTCCGTTCCGATATGTAAAGCTCGTGAGCAATCTCACGGTTGCTATATCCCATTGCAATTAAGCGCAACACTTCTTTTTCTCTAGGAGACAGTTTTGCTATTTCTGATGGTACGGGAGATGCTACGGGTTGGGGTTCCTGAGGAAAAGCAAAAGCTTTTTCAAAAAGACCCGGTCCCATGTGAGTATAACCTTGATGAACTGCATGAATGGCAATTGCTAGCTCCTCAAGGGGAGTATGCTTCAAAACATAACCCCTCGCCCCATAACGCATTGCTTGCGTCACATATTCATCATCGTCAAAAGTCGTCAACACCAAAATCCGAACTTCAGGAAACCGCTGAGAAAAAACTTGAGTTGCAGCTACACCATCCATCACAGGCATTCTAACATCCATCAACACAACATCTGGTTGCATTGATGTACGGGCAAGATCTTCCATCACTTCAAGCGCCCGCTGACCGTTTTCAGCATCTCCCACCACCCGCAAATCTGGTTTTGATTCAAGCAAATTTTTCAGACCCTGACGAATAATCATTTGGTCGTCTACCAGTAACAAGCGAATTATGGAATTTTGCATTGGGGATGGGATTTTAGATGGCTGTGGATTCAGAATACATCACTGATGAATTTATTACAGGAATAACTACTTGAATTCGGCATCCCTTCCCAGGTTCACTAAAAATATAGAAAGTTCCGCCCAAAGCCGCAGCTCGTTCTCGCATCCCCTGAAGCCCAAAACCAGTGGTATTTTGTTTTGGATTAAAACCTTTACCATTGTCTTCTACAAGCAAGTTGAGTTGTCCGGCTTGAGATTGTAATTGAATGGTAACCTGCGTTGCAGCACTGTGTTTTGATATGTTGGTCAGTGCTTCCTGCAAAATGCGATAAATTGTAATGCTGACTTCAGATGTTAAGGGAGAGGTTAAACTCACTTTCCAGTTTGGGGTTAAGTGAGTTCTATTGCGAAAGTCTTGAATAAGATTGCTAATTGCACTTTCTAACGATTTGCCACGCAAAGGATCGGCTCTCAGTGTCGCTACTGAACGGGAAACTTCTTGCAATGCTTGGTAAGCTAGTTGTTTTGCTTCTCTTAAAAATTCTACGGCTCTATCTGTGTTTGACGGTAACAACAACAGAGCATTTTCTAACTGAATTGTTTGAGCAGTTAAGGCATGTCCTAAAGAGTCATGAATCTCGCGTGCAATGCGATTTCGCTCTTGTAAAGTCGCTTGGTTTTCAATTCTCAAAGCGTATTGACGGAGTTGTTCGTGAGCGATCGCGAGTTCTTGGCGACTTCTACGTTCTGACAAAACAGCATTAACTAATAATACTACAAATGCTAGCGTCAGTGCAAAAGAAATCGCATTATTGAGGATCAAATTTGCCGTATTTGTGGCAATTTGTTCTGCAATTGGTTTTGGTTGTCCGATAGGAATTCTCACAAAAATCATGGATTGACTTCTGATGATAATAATATAAAGGTAGGAAACATAAACTAAACCAGCAACAATCAATCGACCCCAAAGTTTAAACATTTGGCAGCTGCGAATAACTGCAATTAACCCAAGCATGGGAATAAAGCGAATGTAATTGCTCACCACAGCAGGGAGGAAAACAATTCCCAATACCACAGCCGTATAAACCACCTTGTGAGTGAACTTGTGAGTTGGTAACCTCAAACCCATAACCCCAAACACCACAATTATCAGAACAGTCAGCCAAGGGGAAGTCTGTAATGGGTAAATCGGGGGTAGCAGGAGTGCAGTTAAGGTACTCATGCCTAAAAGCAACCACTCCAGATATAACATTAAGCGCAGAGGGGGCAGAGAACGTGACATTGAGATTATCGATACCAATAATAAAACGTCTCATTCCTAAAGTAATTCACTTTTACAAAAGAGGTTGGGAAATAAGAATCGAAAATAAAAAAAATAGGAATTGGACTATTTTCAACCAAGCTCTCATCCCCAAACCTTGACCCCTTTCCCCTAGATCCTGAGCCAACACCATGACAAAAGTCACAAAGCTATAGTTACTTTTTTCCCAAATTAATTGGGAGTTTTGCTTCATGCCATCTATATAGTTGAGCGCCTACGATGATCGGTGAGCAGTTGTTAGTTATCAGTTATCGCGTTTAAGTGGTCACTGTTCACTGGTTACTGTTCTCTGATAGATTGTCTCATGCTCCATCTCCCCAGTCCCAAATAAATGGGGGCTTGGGAGTTTTTTAAATTTATTATTAAATTACAGGATAATTGTTACGGGATGACGGAAGTGAAGGAAGCATCAGAATTAAACAGCAGTACGCGACCTTGGAAAGAAACTGACTCTCTCAAGAGGCGTGTGAAAATCAGTATACCAAAATGGGCAGTGGCATTGCTGATTTTAGGGCTTCTTGGGGGAGGCGGCTACTTCGGGGTACAGCAATTCATGATGACACAGCGTCAGGAATTTCGCCGTCGCATTCAAACAGCATCTGTTGAACGAACAAATCTTCCTGTCACGATCGCAGCCAACGGCACTGTCAAGCCAGAGCGCTCGATTAACGTCAGCCCGAAAAACTCAGGCGTTCTCAAGCAACTCCTTGTCAAGGAAGGCGATCGCATCCGGCAAGGACAAATTTTAGCATATATGGATGACTCCAACCTGCGAGGGCAACTTACCCAAGCCAAAGGAGAATTAGCAAATGCCCAAGCAAATTTGCGGTTGGTGCTAGCAGGTAACCGGAGTGAAGATATTGCCAAAGCAAGATCTGATGTAATGAAAAACGAAGCCCAACTTCTTCAAGCAAAATCTCGCCTGGACTTGGCAACCTCTCGGGTGAAGCGGTTGCAGGGTCCGGTGTCAGAAGGAGCTGTTGCTCGTGACTCGTTAGACGAAGCTTTAACGGAAGAACGTAATGCCAAAGATAATATAGAACAGGTCAGAGCCAGCTTAGCTGTAGCCAGAGAAGAACTTGCCAAGCAAAAGAATGGTTCTCGTCCGGAGGAAATTGACCAAGCACGCGCTCAAGTCTTATCTGCACAAGGGCGTTTGCAGACAACACAAGAACAAATCAACGATACAATTATTCGCGCTCCCTTCGCTGGAGTCGTCACGCGTAAATATGCTGACCCCGGAGCCTTCGTAGCTCCCACCACAGCAGGAAGTGATGTGTCTTCTGCTACTTCATCTTCTATTCTTGCACTGGCATCGCAAAATCAGGTAACAGCAAAAGTTGCTGAAACTAATATTTCTCAAATCAAATTAGGACAATCGGTCACAATTAGAGCAGACGCTTATCCAGATAAAACGTTTACAGGAAAGGTAATTCAAGTTGCAGCCCAGTCCACAGTGGATCAAAACGTCACAAACTTTGAAGTCAAAGCCTCCCTGAGCGATCCGCAAAACATACTGAGATCTGGGATGAACGTGAATGTAGATTTTAACGTGGGGCAATTAGATAACGCCTTAGTCATTCCCACAGTTGCCATTGTGAGGCAAGACAATTCTAGTGGAGTTATGGTGCTATCTGATTCTAAAGAAGGAAACAGAAAACGACCGCGATTCCGACCAATTTCAACTGGCGTCACAGTGCGCAATAAAACCGTAGTTCGCTCTGGTTTGAGTGAGGGAGAACAAATTTTGTTGAGTTTTCCACCAGGGTCACGTCCCCAGCAGGGAATGGGTCCCAGAATGTCGCCTTTTGGCGGCGGTGGCGGTGGCGGTGGCGGCGGACTGCCAAGGCGCGTGCGTTAGGAGGGGTATTTTTATGGCAAAGTCTATTAAATTAACCAAAATTTCGTTATTTGAAATTCTATCGATGGCAGTGGAAGCCCTGTGGAGCAATCGTCTCCGCACGGGATTAACAATGCTGGGAGTTATTATAGGTATTACTTCGGTTATTGCCGTGACCTCTGTGGGGCAGGGTATACAGAAAGCAACCGAGCTACAGATTCAAGCGCTTGGTTCTAATGTCATGCTGGTGCTAGCGGGATTTGCTCGCACTGGGGGGATCAGTCAGGGTGTTGGGACTTCATCAACTCTCACTTGGGAAGATGCACGAGCAATAGCCGAGCAAGTTACGGCGGCGGAATCTGTCACGGCTTATCTACAGCGTGGAGTTCAGGTGGTTTATGAGGGACAAAATATTTCTACCACGGTTCTGGGTACAGATCTCAATTACCCAGAGGTGAGAAATGTTAACCCTCAAGAAGGGCAGTACTTTACTCAAGAAGACTTGGATAGCGCCAAACCAGTGGTTGTTCTGGGGAGTAAGGTGCGGGACGATCTTTTTGGTGTTGGGGGGTCAGCGATCGGGGCTAATATTCGCATTCAAAATGGACGATATACAGTTATTGGGGTGATGGAGGAGAAAGGCGCATCGGGAACTCAAAACCAAGATGACCAGATGTATATCCCGCTGACAAATATGTCTGCCAGAATTGTTGGTAACAATGCTCTCAACGGTACGGCTATTAATGGTGTGTGGATCAAAACTCGAGACGAGGCGCAGTTGGATGCGGCTCAGTTTCAGGTGACAAACTTGCTCCGCATTCGGCACAACATTTACCCGCCTCAAGCAGATGACTTTCGCATCATCAATCAAGTTGATATTATCAACACTTTTACCAGTGTTGTAAGTCTGTTTACCGTTTTGGTAGGAGCTATCGCTGGTATTTCCCTGATTGTTGGGGGGATTGGTATTGCTAATATCATGTTAGTTTCAGTTGTGGAAAGAACCAGAGAAATTGGTATCCGCAAGGCAGTAGGAGCAACCAAAAGTGCCATTCTGAGTCAGTTCTTGACTGAAGCGGTGGCTGTAGCCATTGTCGGTGGAGCAATTGGTATTGGTTTTGGCATTTGCTTGACCTTTATAGCTGCTAATGTGTTTAAATTTCCATTTATTGTGTCCTTCTGGGCAATTGTTGCTGGTTTTGGTGTCTCGTTCATCACGGGATTGGTAGCAGGAGTTATCCCAGCCCGTAACGCTGCTCGACTCGATCCCATTAATGCTTTACGGAGCGATTAAAATTATGAATTATGAATTATGAATTATGAATTCGTAGAGGGTAGGAAATTATTATTATGGCAGCGATGATTTGGATGGAAAGCATTACCAAAACTTACCGTTTGGGTGAGACTGAAGTACCAATCCTGAAAGGGATTGATTTGACAGTAGAGGAAGGTGAGTATGTTGCCATTATGGGAATGTCCGGTTCTGGTAAGTCTACTTTGATGAATATCATAGGTTGTTTGGATCGCCCCACAAGCGGATACTATGTTTTAGAGGGTCAAAATTTGACGACTTTAAATGATGATGAGTTAGCTTTTATCCGCAACCAGCGTCTTGGTTTTGTGTTTCAGCAATTCAACCTTTTGCCTCGTGCGACTGCTGTGGAAAATGTTATGCTACCCATGGTTTATGCAGGGGTTCCCAAGCATCAACGACAGAAGAGAGCGATCGCAGCTTTAACAAGAGTTGGGTTAGCAGAAAGGCTGAACAACCGCCCCAACCAACTTTCCGGCGGACAACAGCAAAGAGTCGCGATCGCCCGTGCTTTAGTGAATCGTCCTGCTTTGGTGCTTGCAGATGAACCAACAGGTGCATTGGATAGTCAAACTTCACAAGAAGTAATGGATTTACTGAGTGAATTAAACCATCAAGGCATCACAATTGTCATTGTGACTCATGAACCTGATGTTGCTGCAAGAACTAATAGGGTTATTCACGTTAAGGATGGATTGATTGTTTCTCCTGTTAGCGCTCTTTAGAAAAATCCGTAAACTCTTTACCTCCATTTGGATCTATCTGTGGGTGAATGCTCTAAGACAAATAGGTATGGTAGGTTAGGGGTTCTGCGGTCAGACTGCCCGTAAAAATCTAAATGCCACTATATAACAAACGATAAAGGTTATATTACAAAACTTTATTTTGCCTTATAGGCAAAAAAAGTTTATTTAGCTTCTAAATTTGGGCATTCTTAATAGTATCCAGAAGAGCCAACAACTATGTTAGTGCTTCTTCCTGTTTTGCATGGAGATAAATTGATATGAAAAGTGATTTTCTTTACCCTCATAAAGCCTACCATGGTGTTACAACTCCAGAAAATCTTAAGTTTGACGCAATGTTGCAGTACTTTACACAACGCGTTGACTATATTGTAGGATTAGAAACTAATGGCAAGCTTCCCAGCGTTGAAGCTTTTGAAAAAATCCAGTCTTTATGGGAACAATTGGATAACTTAAAAAAAGAACTCGGAATTGGAAAATCCAGTTCTAATGGTGACCAAAAGTAAACTAATTAGAGAAGCGATCGCATGCTGTGTAAGGAAACAATAATTCAAAGTGTTCTTTTTCTCAGAAAGAAAGCAGAACCAAGTCCACACTCTTTAGATTCAAGAAGAAAATTTTTGCAAGCCCCCTTTGATGATTGGATATCCAAGGGGGCTTTTTCTATAAGAAACTGCAGAAGCACGCAGACGAACACAAGTTAACCACTCCTCGACTATTGCGGTACGAGGCTTTATCCCCCTCCGCAAGTAACAGAGCTTCAAGAGTTCTGGTTTGCATTGATGGTCTTACTTATCCTGTTGAGACTCAACTCCTTCATCAATCCAAAGATCGATGGCTGCTTTTACTGCTGATTCAGTTATGGCAGACCACTCTTTTTCATTAATAATTGTCCTAAAGACGGCTCTTTTACCGTGTCCAACTTTTTCTATTGGGTGTCCACGATATACTACATTTTTAGGCTTAATCATTTTTTTCCCAATTTTAATAACTATTGTAACTTACATCTGATAGTATTTTTGAACTATTGACACTTACTTGAGATTATTAAGCGCTCAATCGATCGTCAAAATCAATCGGCTGACTGAACTTTAATATTTTTAGTATCTTTTATTACCTCTTAAGGAGCTTTGATAAGTATATATAGGCATAATGTAATATCTACCCCTACCTGAAGTCCTACGAAATACCTTTCTTGTAATGGTAGAAAATTATTGCTGGTTAAGAAATCATCCAGTTTGGGAATTCTAAAAAGAGCAATATTCAAAGCTCGCTCTGAGGCTATAGATGTTCCCAAAATCAGCTTTGCCAAAATTTAGTTTTCGGTGCGATCGCACTCTGTTAATTGGGTTTTTAATCCTGCTACCTGTTCATTGTGCCCTAGCCAAGTTAGCAACAGCATTTACGTTTCCAGATGGCGCAACTGCCATTTGGCCTTCATCTGGTGTCTTTTTGGCAACAATGCTGCTGTTTGGGCGACGGTTTTGGATTATCTTGCTGCTTTGTGATTTTATTATTGTCCGAGCGATTTATGGCAATATACTTGCTTCTTTTGTATTTGCATCACTGGATACGCTCGATCCACTAATTATTACTACCTTAGTTATTCGTTTTATTCCAAAACGCTACCCATTTCATCGCGCCAAAGATGCTATTAAATTTATTATATCACTTTTCACTTTTACGCCTTTCACTACCTTAGTAGGGGCAATAACTCAGTGTTATTTCGGTATTTCAAGCTGGAACAACTTTCGACTAGTTTGGCTGGGGTGGTATATCAATACAGTTGTCAGTATGTTAATTATTACTCCAGTCTTATTAGCCTTCCACAATTTCCTCACCCATCAGCGATTCCAACGAAAATCGATCGCCGAATTTCTTGTAGTCACAGCCCTGTTGGTTGGCATTGGCTTTGCAGCTTTTTGGAGCAATAATCCGGTAGAGTATTTGATGGTGCTGCCATTACTGTGGGCGGCTTTTCGCTTGCAACAGTGGCAAACTACACTTTTAATTATTGTAATGGCCAGCATTGCAATTGTTGGCACATCTAAAGGGTTTGGCTCATTTACTAAAGAGTCAGTTGGTACTTCTCTGTTGCTGTTGCAATCTTTTATAAGTGCATTGACTATTGCAACATTAATTCTATCAGCAGCAATGCAAGAAAATCGTACCTCAGCTAGCCAACTAGAACAAGCTAACAATGAGCTAGAACATCGTGTTGAACAGCGAACTGCAGAACTGAAGCAGACTCTAAAAGAATTGCAAAATATGCAAGCGCAACTTGTTCAAAAAGAAAAAATGTCCAGTTTGGGACAGTTGGTTGCTGGTGTAGCCCATGAAATTAATAATCCAGTTAACTTCATTCATGGCAATATAGCCCACGTGCAAGAATATACGCAAAATTTATTAGGGTTTGTGGAGTTACAGCAGCAGTATAATCCTGACCCCGCCCCGGAAATTGTCACAGCTGCTGAGAATATAGATTTGGAGTTTTTGCAAGAAGACTTGCCAAAAATATTATCGTCGATGAAATTAGGTACCGATCGCATTCGTCAAATTGTCTTGTCGTTGAGAAACTTCTCACGCATGGACGAAGCTGAATTTAAAGAAGTTGATATTCATGCAGGAATCGACAGTACATTGATGATTTTGCAACATCGCCTCAAAGCCACATCAGAAAAACCAGAAATAGAAGTGATTAAAAATTACGGTATTCTACCTTTAGTTGAATGTTATGCCGGACAACTTAACCAGGTGTTTATGAATATTCTGGCCAATGCTATCGATGCCTTAGAAGAGGGCAATGCTAAGAAAATTAAAGACGAGTCTAATAGAATTACAATTCGTACAGACGTTGTTAATTCAAATTGGATAGAAGTGACTGTCGCTGATAATGGAATTGGTATTGCAAGCAACATCCAACAGCGAATATTCGATCCCTTCTTCACCACTAAACCCATTGGTAAAGGCACTGGAATGGGGCTGTCTATTTGTTATCAAATTATTACAGAAAACCATGCAGGCAAACTAGATTTCTGCTCAATTCCTAATGAAGGAACTGAGTTTATCATTCAGATCCCTTTTCAGCAACAAGCTCGTGCTAAATAAGCCGAAATATTGTATCAAATTTTTAGAAAAATTCTAGAGTCTTTAAAAATTTTATATGTCATAGGTGAGATAAAGTCATAATAAATTATCTATACAGGCGATTGTAGGTTGATGAGGTATGCGAATTTCCTAACAGCGAAGCGAAAGGAGTTAGCACGGCTGCTGCGGCAATGACTGCTTTGTATTCAATCTCACTTTACAGCATCGCGTTTGTATTGGACAGACTCAAGTCTTGGCCACAAATGTGCCCGTGTCAATAAAATTCGTCACGCATCCTTCGTCATTACATATGGAGGACTCAACACAACCGATTCAGAACGTGGAGCGGCTTCAAAGCTTCTTTGAATTTTTTATTGACTAAATGTTCAGTCATAAATAGAATAAAAATAACGTAAAAGCGAAAACAGACTTGTCATCACATAAAGTTGACCCTGTTATTCATCAAATACGCTGATGTTACCTGATAGAGGATACGAAGATGGATTTACATTACGTTCTTCAAGGCAATGGCGAGCCGATTGTCTTCCTTCACAGTGGTGGAGCTGATTTGCACGATTGGGATTTCATTGCTCCAAAATTGGCTCAATTTTACAAATGCATAGCCTACGATGGTCGGGGTGCAGGACAATCGCCATCACCGAATGAAATTCCCAACTACGTTGAGGATTTGAAAAACCTTCTCGATTTTTTTGACATCCATAACACAGTTTTGGTAGGGCATTCAATTGGTGGACAGATTGCTACCAATTTCGCTCTTACATATCCGCAACGAGTATCAAAACTAGTTCTGATTGCTCCTGGGCTGACAGGATACCAGTTTTCACCCAACATGGTTGAGAGGTTTGAGCAGATTCAATCTGTGGCTCCAAATTTTGAGAAAATGGCACAACTCAGTTTGGAGTTACCTATTTACCAAGTGGTGATGGCGAGTCCGCAGCGCGATCGCATGGTAGAGATGACAACGCACAATATACTCCGAGGGCTTGAATGGCAGCATCTGTGGAAGAACGTGCAAGTTTGGGGGGAATTACCTGCTATTCCCCCATTGAACGAGCTAGCAGTAAAAACTCTATTGATTATCGGTACTCAAGATAGTGAGGATTGTTTCCGCATTGCAGACTTATTCAAACAAGTTCCTGACATTCGCTTTGCCCGCATTGAAGGTGCAGACCATATGCCGACGCTGACTCATTCATTAGAAATTTCTAGTATTATCAAAGAATTTCTTGGTGAGTCGAAATAATGCCCCGCACCCCGTCTGAAAATGAAAGTATCCGTCGTGCTTCAAAGCAGCAAATCCTCAAAGCAACGATGGATTTATTTTGTTCTAAAGGCTACCATTCCACATCTATCGATGATGTGGCAAAGCGAGCGCAAATCTCGAAAGGATTGCTCTATCACTATTTCAAAGGTAAAGAGGAACTGCTTGCAGCAATCGTTGATATGCGAATCAATGACATATTAATTGTGATGGAAGCAGCAAGGGCAAAAAAAACTCCTGTCGAGCAAATCCGACACATTCTCGAAGGTGCTTTAGAGGATAAACCAGAGATTTTTCGTTTTTACCTCAATCTCTTTACTCAACCCCGACTCGATCCCATTGTGGCTAAGTACGGTCAAAAGTTAATGGATGAGCAAATCCGCCAATTCGAGGTGCAGACTCAGATGTTCATCAACCTTGGGGTGGCAAATCCGCGAGAGCGAAGTCTTTATTTTTCCTCCACAATTCAGGGGATTATGCTGATGTATTCCACCTACCCGCAAACCTTTCCCCTTGAAGAAGTTAAGGCTATTGCGATCGCGGAGTTTTGCGCCAATGGTTGAGATACCTCTAAGTCATTTGGGTTGGCTCCGCAGTCAATAAAGCTATTCCACTCAAAATGCTCTAACTGCGAGATAATAGCAAACAAGCTCACTCATTTACCAAAATGAATTTTTAACAAAACTTTTAAAGAGGTGCAACCATGATGACGATTGCTCAAGATCGCGATTCAACACACCTTGAAAACAACCTGCTTCGGCAAATCAGAATCAAAGAACATCAGTTGAAAATTGCCCGAGAATTTAATATGATCTACGTCGCTGAAACATTACAGAAGCAATTATCAGAGTTAGAGAAACAATTGCCAGACTCATACAACCTTGAATTTCAAGCGTTGATGAGTTTGTTAGATGAGGAAGATTTGTAACTTGCTAATACAATGTCTTATGGGTCTTTGGTGTTTTTTGGTCTCAATCTGACTGAAGAAAGCTAGAGGCATTTTGTTTTTTAAATCATTCTCTGTGGAAGTGGTTCATCCGATTGGGTGAATGCGAAATTCGGCTTTGAACGGTACCCTGAAAATATAGCTACTAACAACACGCGAGCGCTTCTCAGCGAAAAAAGATGAGTTTTCTACTCAAATCTTAACCGAAAGCTGAAATGCCCATCGCTTACATTTATACGAGACAATCGCTTGTGAATAAGGTCAGAGAGTGGATGAACCCGTGAAAGCCCTGCATACACCAACTTCCCAATTAGAAGCATTCTCTCACTTAGAAAGAATTGCTGCCAATTTACCGGGAATGATTTTCCAATTCCTCAAACGGCAAGATGGTTCCCGAACTGTTATATACGCCAGTTCTGGCTGTCAGGAACTTTTTGAATTGGAACCAGAATTGGTGCAAGCAGATTTTCAGATATTGTATAACCTAGCTCATCCACAGGATGTCAAAAGTTTTGAGCAATCCATTGCCACATCTTGTGCAACAGGCGAACCTTGGCGCTGGGAGGGTCGAATCATCACCCCTAGTGGCAAACTGAAATGGGTTCAAGCAGTTTCGCGCCCGGAACAATTACCCTCAGGAGATATCATCTGGGATGGGCTAGTTATTGACATTACAGATCGGAAACTCGCAGAAGAAAAATTGCGAGAAAGTGAAGCAAGATATAAGGCAATTTTAGACGCAATACCCGACTTAATGTTCCGTCTCAGTCGCGATGGTAAGTATCTGGACTTTAGAGGTGAAGGTACAGATGTCATCATTCCCAGACATGAAATTATTGGGAAGCACCTGCAAGATTTCTTACCTGCTGATGTTGTCTCACTCAGCCAACAAGCGATCGCCAACGCTTTGGATTCTCAAAGCTTACAAACTTGTGAGTATCAACTGCCATTTCCACAGGGAATGCGCGATTATGAAGCACGGTTAGTTGTGAGCGGACAAGATGAAGTTTTGGCAATTGTTCGGGATATTACCAACCGCAAACAAACAGAAGTGAATTTAAGAAGTTTGGCTGAGAAATTTGCTAAAATTTTTCGTGCCAGTCCAAATCCAATTACAATTAGCACGCTCAGCGAAGGTCGTTTTATAGAAGTTAATGATAGTTTTGTCGAACAGTCAGGTTATCAGAGAGAAGAAGCGATTGGTCGTACTGCTACCGAACTTAAAATCTGGGTGAAGAATCGCGATCGCATTGCACTCTTACAAGAATTACAGAAAAACGGTGTTGTTCGCAATATGGAAGCAGAATTTCGCTGCAAGTCTGGTGAGGTGAGAACGGGGTTATTTTCTGCTGAAATTATTTCTTTGGATGGCGTTCAATGCCTGCTATTTATCAATCATGACATTACAGAACGCAAAAGAGCAGAAATTGCTCTGCACGAATCAGAGAAAAAATTTTCTAAAGCCTTTCGTTGCAGTCCCAACCCTATTACCATCCTCTCACTTAAAGATGGACGCTATGTTGACGTCAACGATACCTTTATCCAAATTACGGGCTTCCGTCGAGAAGAGGTCATCGGTCGTACTCGTAGGGAGTTAAATATTTGGGTAAACCCTCAAGATTCTGTCACAATACATCAGATTTTACAACAACAGGGATTTATTCGGAATTTAGAAATTGAGCTTTATAACAAATCGGGTGAACCTAGGGTCGTTTTGTTTTCAGCTGAAGTTATTACTCTTGGTGGAGAACCCTGTATGCTTTGTGTTACTAACGATATCACAGAACGCAAAAAAGCGGAAGATTTATTACGGCTGTCAGCAAAACGCGATCGCCTGTTAGCACAAACCTTAGGAAGAATTCGTACCTCACTCGAGCTCGACCAAATCTTGCAAACAACTGTCAATGAAGTCAGGCAATTTTTAGACACAGACAGAGTTTTTATTGCATTGAATGAGTCCTCTTCAAAGTCTAATATTCTAGCTGAATCTGTCGATCCCAAATATCCATCTATCTTAGGTTGGAAGAGTGACGATGAAACGCTTTTGGCAGAATTAAAAGGGTTGATTGGGAGCAATCGGTTGCGAGTTGTGGAAGATATTTCTCAAACAACAATCTCAGCAAAAGTTAAAAACCTCTATCAACAATTTCAAACCAGAGCAACCTTGGCTGTACCCATTATGATGGGAGAGGAAATGTTTGGTGCTTTGATTGCAAACCAGTGTAGTAAACCGCGCTCCTGGCAGGCAATGGAAATTGATTTGCTTCAACAAATGTCAGAGCAAGTTGCGATCGCAATTCAGCAAGCGCAACTCTATCAACAACTCGCGCTCCTCAATACTAACCTAGAACGTCAAGTCGAAGAACGAACAGCACAATTGCAGCAGAAGATGCTGGAACTCCAAGAATTGAATCGGGTGAAAGATGTGGTTTTACACACAGTTTCTCACGAACTGCAAACCTCAGTAATGGGTAACTTGATGGTACTGAATAATTTGTTGGGGGCTGAAGACCAGGGGATCTCATTCCCCCCACCTCCCCATCTCCCACTCTCCTCTATCCCCGTCTCCCGTTCCATCCTAGAGAGAATGTTACAAGGAAACGATCGCCAACTACAGATGATAGAGTCTTTACTGGAATTGCATTCTAGCTCGGCACGCGGAATTCCTCTCCATCAAGAAAAAGTATCATTTAGTCTGTTGATTGAGGGGATCGCTAAAAATTTGGAACCGATGCTCTTACAAAACCAAGCAAGTGTAAAAAATTTGGTTCCAAAAGGTTTACCATTAGTTAGTGCCGATCGAGCTAAATTGCAGAAAGTTGTCAACCAATGGATTACACATAGTTGCCAGTACAATCCACCAGGACTAAAATTTACTCTGAAAGCTGTAGTTCAGGATGGTGTCATTCGATTTACGATTCAAGATGATGGTATCAGCATGAGTAAGATAGAATGCGATCGCCTGTTCGATTTGTACGTCCGCGATCCCCAAGCTCGATGCTCCACAGGTATTGGCTTGAAGATGTTTCTGTGTCGGCAAATTATCAAAGCACATGGTGGTGAAGTTGGTGTTAGTAGTAACCGCAAGCGAGGCTTAACTTTCTGGTTTACATTGCCCCTGGCAAGTCTTTCTTCATGAAAGGGGCGCTTAAATTAGGCATTGGGGAAAAAGTCTCCCGCGATCGGTAGGCTTTCAACCACCCTAGCCTTCAATCCCTAACCCCTTAGTAAAGATTTGGTCAAAGCGAATGGCGACCATATTAAAAACATTACAAAAGAGTTTGACAAAGGTTTTTTTCGCTACCGATGTACTAACAGGTAGCTCCATAACTGATGAGTATAACGCTTGGCGCAATCATTTTTTGTGGCAAAGATTGCGTCTGGCGGTGTGGGTTGCCATCATTCTAGTCTTGAGCTTTGTTTGCCTGAGCATTTCCGATATGTTCTTTCCATTAAAGGAGTTAACTGAGTTTCCCAAAGAACTAAAACCTCGTATTTTTCCCCTGTATGGTGCCATGATAGTCGGCTTGTTGACTTGCCTAACCCTACATAAAACTCGGTTTGGGCGTCGTTATCCGGAAATTATATTCTTGGGGTTATCTTGGTCAATCACACTGGTAGAACAGGTTTGGGCAACATTCAACGGTTTAGCCATACCCGATCTTATTATTTGGTTTTTGATGTTTTTGAGCCTAGCCATATTCATACCAGTTCGATGGATTCTTCACTTGGTTGCTCAGCTGGTTGTCATCATTTACTTTTTTGGTATAAATACAGCACTGGGATTGAAGCTACCGCCACCAGAAAATAATCGGCCGATCTACAGCGTCATGATGATTTTAGCCTTATTTTGGTGTTGTTTCATTTGTGACCTTGGTGTCTACCTGTACGATCGCCTGCAGCGTTCTGAGTTTTCTGCAAAGCGAGCCCTGGAGGAAGCATATCAAAAACTAACAGCTACAGAAGCTAAATATCGCAGTATCTTTGAAAACGCAGTGGAAGGAATTTTTCAAAGTACACCCGATGGACGTTATATTACAGCCAATCCTGCCCTTGCTAAGATTTATGGATATTTGTTACCTGAAGAAGTGACAGAAAATTTTACCGATATCGAACACCAACTGTACGTCAATCCAAACCGTCGTGATGAGTTTATGCGTCAGGTGGAGGAGAAGGGCAATATCTCTGAGTTTGAATCCCAGATATATCGCAAAGACGGGAGCATTGTTTGGATTTCTGAGAAAGCATACGCAGTTCGAGACGAAAATGGAAATATTCTTTATTATGAGGGTTTAATTGAGGACATAACCAAGCGCAAACAAGCTGAAGAAGCGCTACAGGAGCAGCTTGATTTTTTGCAAGTGTTGATGAATACAATACCAACACCCGTTTATTATAAGAACCATCAAGGCTTATATATGGGCTGTAACAAGGCTTTTGAAGAAGCTTTAGGTTTCAGTAAAGAGCAAATTCTGGGCAAAGATGTATATAATTTTACATCAAAGGATATAGCAGATAAAAACCATCAAGCAGATCTGGCATTGTTTCAACAACAAGGAGTTCAAACCTATGAAAGCAATCTTATCTACAAAGATGGCGTCCAACATGATGTGATATTTTATAAAGCAACATTTTCTAAAGCAGATGGAACCCTTGGTGGGTTGGTAGGAGTTATTTTGGATATCAGCCAACGCAAGCGTACCGAGGAAGCACTTAGAGTCTTTTTCCATGCAGTTTCTCACGATCTACGCAATCCCGTGTTGGGCACTTTGATGGTGTTAAGGAATTTGCTGGAGCGGGGATTGGAGTCGAAAGACAAGGGGGGGGAAGAACCTTCTCAATCGCAATTCATCAATCGCCAATCCGTCATCCCCGTACCGCGTTCTATCTTAGAACGAATGGTACAGAGTAGCGATCGCCAATTGAGTTTAATCAACTCTTTGATGGAGGCGCATTCGAGCGAAGTGCAAGGTATTTTATTGCAACGCCAACTCATACAACTCTCTGCTGTGGTGGAAGCTGCTATTGCAGATTTAGAAGCGATACTGCAAGAAAACCAAGATACTGTCAGAAATTTGGTCAACGCAGATTTACCACCAATTAATGGCGATCCAACACAACTCTGGCGGGTTTATACAAATTTGCTCATCAATGCTATTAAACACAATCCCCCTGGATTAGATATTACCCTCAACGCTACATTTGAGGGCGATCGCATTTATTGCACGGTTTCTGATAACGGTGTGGGAATGACGAAGCAACAGTGCGAGAGATTATTTGACCTTTACTTTCGAGGTGGAACTGCTCGCAATTCTTTAGGTTTGGGTTTGGGTTTGTATATGTGTCGGCAAATTATTAAAGCACATGGTGGCGACATTGGTGTGAAAAGTACTCAAGGCGCAGGAGCAACCTTCTGGTTTACATTACCTTTTGTTGACCAAAATTAAAAATAAAGGATGAAACCTCGAGCGATGGATGGAGATAGACGCTCCCTCGTTAAAATCACAAGACATTTGGGAATAATAATTCAGAAAAGCGGGAAAACAATTCTTTACTCGGAGGCGGATATCATGATGCTGGCTGGTTTTGAAATAACAGAGCACATCTACTCTATTTGCGTCTGAGTAACAACAGTGTATCCCTTTCATCGAAAATACTATCCAAACTGTTATGTCCGGTACCACAGGCGTTCCAGAAGCTTTAGACTTGGCAGCAATTATCAAAGCTTCGCAAACGATTTTTAGCGAAATTCAGCTTGATAAGTTGCTTGCCAATTTAGTACAAGTTGTCATTGAAAATACAGGAGCAGAAAAATTTGCTTTAATTCTGCTTAAAGGTAACAGCTTGGTCATTGAAGCCATTACTGGCGCTGACAAAAGGATAACAGTTTTGCAATCTATCCCTGTTGAACACAGTCACGAGATTCCTATTAGCCTCATCAACTCTGTTAAAAGCACCTTAACAACCCTGGCAATCGATAATGCCGTTGCTGGGTCAGATTTTGCTACCGATCCCTATATTCTCCAGCAAAAGCCCAAAAGTTTGTTGTGCAGTCCTATCATCAACCAAGGGAAATTAACTGGCATTCTGTATCTGGAAAACAATTTAACGGTTGGCGCGTTTACGAGCGATCGCTTGGAATTCCTCAAGCTTTTGACGGCTCAAGTGGCTGTATCGTTAGAAAACGCGCAACTTTATGCCGCTCTGTCCGCACGTACCACAGATTTACAGCAAATTGTAGCAGAATTACAGAAAGAGATCGGTATTCGCAAACAGGCTGAAACTTCACTAGCAGCAAGCGAAGCACGCTTTAGAACTATTGCGGCGACTATGCCTGGTTGTATTTTTCAATTCTGCAATCGCAATGGTGTTTGGAGTATTGACTACATGAGTGAAGGCATCTATTCCATTAGTGGTGTCACAGCAGAGGAAATGATGCAAAATATAAATACCTTTATTTCTTGCCTGCACCGAGATGATGTGAACGATTACATTGCTTCGGTGACAGAAGCCTTAACGAATCTAGCTCCCTGGCATTATGAAGGACGGCTGATAAAATTTAATAAAGAGATTAAATGGTGGCAAGGTGACTCGATACCTACTAAAAATGAAAAGGGTGAAATTATTTTCTGCGGTACTCTAGTAGATATAACCGCTCGTAAAGTTGCAGAAGAAGAACGAAAACAGGCAAAAGCTCAATTAGAGAATAGAGTTGCAGAACGTACAACCGAACTACAGCAATTGATATTGAAGCTAGAACGTGAAATTGAAGATCGCAAACGGGTAGAAATGGCTCTAGCCGAAAGCGAAACACGGTTTAGAACCATTGCCGCAACTATGCCCGGTAGTATTTTCCAGTTTTCTGCCACTCATGGAGTTTGGAAGATCGATTACGTGAGCGAGCGTTTGCAAGAGGTGAGCGGTGTGACGGCTGCAGAGGTTATGCAAGATTTCAATAACTTTATTATCCGCCAACATCCTGAAGACATGGAGCGCTACCTCGCGAGCATTATAGATTGCGTGCAAAACCTGACAGCATGGCACTATGAAGGGCGGTTGGTAAAACCGAGTGGTGAAATACGTTGGTGGCAGGGAGACTCAATGCCGACTTTTAACGAGAAGGGTGAGGTTATCTTTTGTGGTGTGTTGTTGGATATTACTGCTCGCAAACAAGCAGAAGCGGCGTTACAAGAGCGCAAGGAAATTTTGCGGCAATCAGCAGAGCAACTCAAGCAGCAAGCGCAACGGGAACAACTGCTCAACCGCTTGACTAACTTAATTCGCAGTTCCCTTGATTTTGAGACTACCTTAGCCACAGCTGTCCGTGAAATTTGTAAGTTGTTGCAGATCGATCGCTGTAGCTTTGCTTGGTACCACTACGACACTTTAGAACCTTACTGGGATGTGGTACAAGAGTCCTGTCATCCCGATTTACCCGACCATAGAGGGCGTTACCCGTCTTCTGTCGTTGGTTGTATACCAGAGAAACTGGTGCGGTTGGAAATGTTGCGGGTGGATGACATGGATAAGGTTACCGATCCGATATGGCAGGAGTTGGCTCGCTCGCTGGGCTACAAATCGCTTTTGATTATCCCCATGCAATCCTCCACTGTTGGAAGTATTGGTGCTATTTGTTGCAGCCACACTCAAAGCGTGCGAATTTGGACAGATGAGGAAGTGGAGTTGTTAGTTTTAGTGATGGAGCAGTTAGCGATCGCCCTCAATCAGGCAGAGCTTTACACTCAAACTCAAACGAGAGCAAAGGAACTTGAAAAAGCCCTCGACTCACTTCAAAAGACGCAAGCCCAGCTGGTGCAAAGCGAAAAAATGTCCAGTTTGGGTCAACTTGTGGCTGGAGTTGCTCATGAAATTAACAACCCCGTCAGTTTTATCTACGGAAATATCACTCACGCTATTGAATATACTCAAGACTTACTACATTTATTGCAGTGCTACCAACAAGAATACCCCAACCCGACACCCAACTTAGCAACAGAAATTGAAGCAATTGAATTCGATTTTTTGGTAGAAGACTTACCTAAACTCCTTCATTCTATGAAAATGGGCGCTAACCGAATTCGAGAAATTGTTCGCTCTCTCCGCACATTCTCACGTTTGGATGAAGCCGAAGTTAAAGAGGTAGATATTCATGAGGGTATTGATACAACCTTGATGATTTTACAAAACCGCCTGAAAGCCAAACCAAATTGCCCAGAAATTCAAATTATTAAGGAATATGGTAAATTACCTCTGGTTGAATGTTATGCCGGACAACTCAACCAAGTCTTTATGAACATTTTGGTGAATGCTATTGATACGCTAGATGAATGTTGTCCAAACTTCAAACATCAAGTCGGGACAATTACTATTCGTACTCATTTAACAAATCCCGATACAATTTCTATCCACATTATTGATAATGGCTTGGGTATGAGTGAGGCAGTTAAAAGCCGTTTATTTGACCCCTTTTTTACAACTAAACCTGTCGGTAAGGGTACGGGTCTGGGCTTATCTATCAGTTACCAAATTGTCGTTGATAAACATCAAGGTACTCTCAAATGTTACTCTACTCCAGGTCAGGGAACAAGATTTGAAATTATGATTCCACGCCAACAGAAACAGCAGCAAAAGTCATAAGTGTCAGTCATTGTTGCTGTGAAGAGCGATAGAAAAGAAAGATCTCTCGCTCTGACATTTTCTCCCAAGATTGCGTGAGATCTTTAATACTTACCTCTTCATGAGTATTAGTCACAGCAACGAGAATCTGAAATACCAAAGGAGTCCATATAGAAAGACAAAGTAATGTCAAAAGCCCTACAAGTATTTTAGAGTGAGTTTTTCTTGGCTTTGGTAGCTCCGATTGATAGCTACAAACTATCTGGGGAGACCAAAAATGATTATCAAATTCGTAGTAACTCATATCTGTACCCTCTGTTAGCGTTTCTATTATTTCAGTATGTTCAATAAACTCAATCGAATTTAATACTAATAGTATTAAAAACAAAATAGATGAAAGCTGACCAAAGTTGTATTCCAAAAAATAACTTTGGAAGTTAACTTTTCGGGAAAACTGTCAATTACCAACAATAGCCGGTAACTACTCTCTGTTCGGTTACAATCGGAAAATGGTACGATTCAGTTAGCCGCACCCATCGATCGCATCACATGGCGCTAGGAGTGCTCGGAACATTGCTCTCTAAGTTAGAGAGCAAAAGTGAAGAACTTGTGGAGAAGCAATTTATTACGCAAGAAAATAAGCTCTGGCAATTGCCAGAGCAACACCACTCCTTGCTAATGTGTGTATCTAAGTTTACTCTGAAAATCGAAAAAATGAAATCGGTGTTTTTGCTGTTTTTGGCTTGCAGACTCGTTTTAACAAAATAATAATATTTCTGACGTTGTTAGAGTTGTATCATTTCAGCCAAAGTTTTTAAATTGGGGACTTCTAAATCTGGGTTGCTTACAGCAGCTAGAGTCGCACCCAAACCTTCTTTACCGAACCTGCGATTCACCCACACTGTCGATAGCCCTAAAGCCTTGGCAGGAACAATATCATGGTAAATGCTACCAGCAACGTGTAGAATTTTTTCAGAAGGAATGCCAAGGCGGGCGATCGCAACTTGAAAGTTTTGCAAAGAAGGCTTGTAACTTTTCACTTGTTCGGCAGTGATGACTGAATCAAACTCAACCTGTAAATGCTTTGCTGTAAAGGCAAACAAATCATCATCAACATTAGAAATAATTGCCAACTTCAATCGCTTTTTCAGAATGTGGAGGGCTTCAACAGTATCTGGGAAAGGTAGCCAGTGTTTGACAGAGTCAGCAAGTGCGGTTAACTCAACAGAAGAAGGTGTAAAGTCAAAGTGTTCGCCAAACTTCTGCACAACTCCCTGGAGAATATTTTTGTACTGGCGATACTCTCCCCCTTCGAGTTGAGATTCAAAACGCGCAAATAATTCTAGAATTCCATCCTCATTCAGTTGAATTTGATGGGCATCCAGAATAGGTTGCAGTGCTTTTATGACCCCTGTTTCCCAATCAATAAGAGTTCCATAGCAATCAAAAGTTAAGACTTCGTACTGATTCAAGTTCATCATGAGAATTTTGGAGTTGAGATTTTGAAGTTTGGACTTTAGATTCGGAATTAAGCGAAGCTTTTTCCTGTAGTATTAAACCTGCTTGCAAGCACGAAAGATGAGAAACCCAGGTTTTGTCGTCAACCTTTCATAAGCTTCGGGGTAAAGCCGCTTGCACTCCTCTGTCGGATGTGGCTCAATAATGTGTTCTATAGCAAATCCCGTCTTGGTGAGTGCTGCAGTCATTGCGCTGAGGGGGCGGCGGTAAAAACGCACCCGCACTGGTTTACCGCCGTACCCTTCCCATGAATCTTCTAGTAACTCCGTGGCAAAGTAGTTTTCCTTTTCAAAAAGAAGAAAATCCATAAACGGATGGTGTGTGGAAAACTGTAGCAATCCTTTGGGTGATAGAATGCGGTGAAACTCCCTAAAAACGCTTTCCCAATCTTGAATGTAGTGAAGGGTTAAGGAACTCAGGACAATATCAAAGGAATTGCTACGCAAAAAAGTGAGGGGTTGGTTTAAATCGGCTTGGTAAACTTGAGCGCGATTTTGAAGTCTTTGTCTTGTTAAGTCTATCATTTTGTTACTGATGTCAATTGCAACAACATCAGCACCATGATTTACCAACCATTCTGCATACACGCCTCCCGCACAGCCAGCATCTAAGACTCGCTTGTACCTGACATCCGGTAACAAAGAGAACATAGCAGGTCTTTCATAATAAGCATTGTAAGCATTGGACTCAGTACGGCTGACATATGCTTCTGCAAATGCTTCATAGTCATTAAACGCCTTGTTATCCTGTATGCTATCTAGACTCATAATCTTTTCCCTATTTGCTACAGATAAGGCTAGCAGTTAGCGTTTCGGGTTTTTCAGAATTCCGTGTTCTAGCTGTAAATTTTTGCAACAAATATTTTGCGATCTAGCACCCACTCAATCGCTCGTTGTGAGAAACAATGCGTATGGGTGCTGGCGTACCGCCTATCGCTGTTATCTTCAACTCGGAGGCTAAAGCACGATCTGGCATCGGTCCCTTTTCAAAATAGCCTGTGCAGTGAGGATAGCCCCTAATTTATCTGGGAAAGGCAGAGGGCAGAGGGCAGAGGGCAGAAGGGAGGAATAAGTATTAAAGGTAACAAGTAATCCCCTCTATTCCGTCTGACCTCTGCCAAAGGGAACCCCTAAGCCCCCCTTAAAAAGGGGACTTTGCATAAGTCCTATATTTGATGATTTTCTTTCTATAAGAAAAATCTTTATATGTCAACCAACGCATTTATTGCGGATTATTTGGATTCAGCATGGCAGTGAGGAAGTTGCGATCGAGCAACACAATTGTTAAGTTACCTGAATTCCTGGGAACCATATATCTGACACTTGCTAGGAATCGTCATATATTAAAATGCCGTTACAAAACCATGCACAAGTTTTATTCAAAAAATTTTTAATAGTTTTTTTGCCAATGTCCGTTTTGCTTGGTGCCGTACTGGGGGGTCTCTATTACGGAAAAATCCGGGCGGAGAGAACTGCTATAAAAATTAGTGAAATCCGCAAGATAAAAATGCAAGCTAGAGTCATAGTAGGAAACTTTAACTTGGTGCTCTCGGATTTGATGGTTCTGTCAGAACAAATAGAATTCCAGGAAATCTTGCAAGGAACTAATGAACAAAACTCAACACTCGCTGAAGAATTTTTCTCTTTTTCACAACATAAAAAAATTTACGACAAAATTCGTTTTTTGGATACCACAGGTCAGGAAATTGTTAGAGTAGATTTTAACAGCGATCGCCCAAATATAATTCCTCAAAAACAATTACAATTTCAACTAAAGCGCTACTGGTTTTATGAGACTTTAGGTCTAAACAAAGGAGAAGTGTTTGTCTCTCCCTTGGACTTAAATATTGAAGGAGAAAAAGTTGAGCAACCACTCAAGCCGATAATTCGCTTTGGAACTCCAGTTTTTGACGAGCGGGGTAAAAAACGGGGTATTATTATCCTCAATTATTTTGGTAAAAAGCTGCTTGACTCGTTTGTACAAGTGAGCTATGGGACACCCGGTCAGTCAATGCTTCTGAATGCTGATGGATACTGGTTGAAGGGAGCAACAAAGTCTGATGAGTGGGGATTTATGTTTCTCGATCGTCAAAACCACACCTTTGGCAAAGTGTTTCCTGAAGTATGGAAGCAAGTTTCTCAACGAGAATCCGGACAATTACAAACTTCTGAAGGATTGTTTACTTACACAACAGTTTATCCATTATTAGAAGGGCAAATACCAAACACGGGATCGAGACAGGCTTTGACATCCGCTAAGGGTCAAATAAATCCTCGTTCTTACTACTGGAAGATTGTCTCGCAAGTACCGATAGAAGCTTTCGATCTTAGGTCCAATGGATTACTTCTTGAATTACTCTATCTTTATATAGGATTGGTAGGAGCAACGGGAATTGGTTCTTGGATATTAGCAAAAGCAAGTGTCCACCGTCAGATGACTGAAATAGAATTAACCAAATCTCAAGCTCGCTTGCTAGAACTTGCCGAACGAGAAAATTTGTTAAAAAGATGTCTGTCAAGCCAAATTCGTAACTCTCTAGAACTCGATAAAATTCTTAGCACGGCAGTTGCTGAAGTTCACAAGCTCCTCCAAATAGAGCGTTGCCAATTTTTGTGGTGTTATATAGAAGATAAATCTAGCCGATTTGAACTGAGTCATGAGGCTTGTCGTGGGGATTCGTTAACCCCCCTTGGGTCTTCTCCTATTGAAAAAGTTGAAATGTTAAGCCAAGCAATTATTCAAGAAAAGTTTCTGCAATTGGATAATGTTTTGACAGATGCACGTTTGGATAGCGCTAGCAAGGACTTTTTACAAAGTTTGGGCTTGACTTCTTTAGTAGCAGTGGCAATTTACACTCATTCCAATCGGTTGGGAGTGCTTGTTTGCCAACAAACGAAAGATGTCCGTATATGGAGCAACAATGAAGTTGAACTAATTTTGGGAGTGGCAGATCAATTAGCGATCGCGATTGACCAAGCGGAGTTATATAACCAAAGCCGTGCTGCTACAGAAGCTGCTACTATCCAAGCTGAAAAACTTACAAAAGCTTTACTTCAACTACAACAAACCCAAGCCCAACTGATTCAGACTGAAAAAATGTCTAGTTTGGGTCAAGTTGTGGCTGGGATAGCGCATGAAATTAATAACCCCGTTAACTTTATTTATGGTAACTTAAATCATATCAAACAAGATATACAACATTTGCTAGAACTCATAAAACTTTATCAAAACTCTTATATTATTCCCACTCCTGAAATACAAGCTTATCTTGAAAGTATAGATCTAGATTTTATCGCAGAAGATTTACCAAAAATGATAACTTCCATGAAAATGGGTTCGGACCGCATTCGTCAAATTGTCATGTCCTTGCGTAACTTTGCTCGACTAGAAGAAGCAGAAATAAAGTCTGTCAATATTCATGAAGGAATAGATAGTTCTCTGTTGATATTGCAACATCGTCTTCAAGAAAAAAGTCCCAAGCTTCAAATTGAAATTATTAAATATTATAGTAATCTACCCAAGGTAGAATGCTATCCCGGACAACTCAATCAAGTTTTTATGAATTTGCTCAATAATGCTATTGATGCTATAGAAGCATTATTGTTAATGCTACCTTTATCCACGAACAAGCAAGGACAAATTGTTATTTGTACTGAAATGTCTGACTCCAAAAATATTTCTGTAAAAATCAAAGATAATGGAGTTGGTATGAACGAGGAAGTCAAAAAAAGAATTTTCGATCCTTTCTTTACAACTAAACCCATAGGCAAAGGAACTGGATTGGGTTTATCTATCAGTTACCAGATTATTACAGAAAAACATCACGGAACTATTGAGTGTCTATCGGAACAGGGAAAGGGTACAGAGTTTTGGATTAAACTTCCGGTGCAACAAAATGGTTAATAATAAGGAATATTACATCAGGAAGTGATGTTACAGTTTTTTAATGCGTCTTATAACTCTTTCTGCTTTAATCTCTGTAGGTGGTTAGGTTAAAGCTATTAGGAGAGTTGACGGAGTTGCCGTGGTTGGAATTGTCATTGTCTCTCATAGTAAACAACTCGCAGAAGGAGTCTGCGAACTAGCAGCACAGATGGCTCAGGGTAAAGTCCCCCTATCTGTGGCTGCAGGAATTGACGATCCAGAGAATCCGCTAGGTACAGACCCCATGCAGGTTTATGAGGCGATCGTCTCCGTTTACAGTGATGAAGGTGTCGTCATTTTAATGGATCTGGGAAGCGCTTTGATGAGTGCAGAAATGGCGATCGAGTTTCTCACTAGCGAACAGCAACAAAAAGTCCATTTGTGTGAAGCCCCACTTGTTGAAGGAGCAGTCGCAGCCGCAGTCGCAGCCGCATCAGGCAGCAGTGTACAGCAAGTGATGGCTGAGGCAAGGGGGGCTTTGACGTCAAAAGTGACTCAATTGGGTATAAGTACTAGTCCATCATTTGCCAGCAACCAAGGTCAAATTACAAAACATCAAGGACAAACCACAAAAGAAATACACGTAACTATCCGTAATAAATTGGGATTGCATGCCCGCCCAGCCGCTAAATTTGTCTCAACAGCAGCTCGTTTTCAATCTCAGATTGTTGTATCCAATTTAACTCGAAAAACGGCAGCAGTACGCGCTGACAGTATCAACCAAGTTGCCACATTGGTTGCACGTCAGGGACATAAATTAGCGATCGCAGCCAGTGGTGCTGATGCAGATGAAGCACTCAAAGCATTACAAGAACTTGTTGACAGTAATTTCGGCGAACAAGAAGATATCCCCTCTCCCTCCCTCCCTCCCTCCCTCACTCACTCACTCCCTCCCTCCCCCCATCACTTCCTACAAGGAATCCCAGCCTCTGGTGGAATTGCTATTGCACCAATTTTTAGTTATACTCCAGTATCCATTCACGTTCAGAAATACCACGTAGATGATGTAGAAACTGAATGGCAGCGTTTGCGGGTCGCAATTCAAGTTTCAAAAGAAGAAATTCAATCGCTGCTTTCACAAGCGTGTACTCAAATTGGTGATGCAGAAGCTGCAATCTTTGATGCCCATCTGCTGTTTTTAGAAGACCCCGTACTGTTAGAGGCGGTTCACCAACGCATCTTTCAACAGCACCAAAATGCAGAAGTTGCTTGGCAAGAAGTTGTTGAAGAACTCGTAAATAACTACCGTTCTTTTGAAGACCCCTACTTACAAGAGCGAGTTGCAGATATAGTAGACGTAGAGCAAAGAGTGTTGCGTTTGCTGATTGGATTTCAATCTCATATTAGAAATTCTGATTCCTCTCGAGATAATTTGAATCCTTCAGAACCAGCTATTTTGATTGCTTCAGATCTAAGCCCTTCGGAGACAGCTAGATTAGACCGGGCAAAAGTGCTTGGCATCTGCACGACTTCTGGCAGTGCTATTTCTCACAGTGCTATCATAGCCCGAAGATTGGGTATTCCGGCAATTGTTGGTTTACCAGAAGAAGTTATGCGTTTAAGCAACGGTGCGATCGCAGCAGTTGATGGCGATACTGGTAGGATGTGGGTGAATCCAGAATCGGAAGTTTTGAATGCACTATCCGCAAAACGCGATACACAGCAAGCTGTTCGCCAGGAAGCACTAGCAACAGTATTCAATCGAGCAGTGACACGGGATGGAAGACGGATTGATGTGTTCGCTAATATAACAGGCATAGCAGATATAGAAGAAGCATTAAGATTTGGGGCAGAAGGAGTCGGGTTGTTTCGCACCGAGTTCCTTTATATGGAACGAATTACCCCTCCTTCTGAAGAAGAACAGCAATTGATTTATTTGAGTGTAGCCCAGCAACTCGGCAAGCGTCCGTTGATTATTCGGACTTTAGATGTAGGCGGAGATAAGCCAATTTCTTATTTAAATTTGCTATCTGAAAATAATTCCTTTTTAGGTTGGCGTGGAATTCGCTATTGTCTCGATAATCCTGAGATTTTTAAACCTCAGTTACGGGCGATTTTAAAAGCCAGTCCCCAACATCAAATGAAAATTATGTTTCCGATGGTTGCTACTGTGGAAGAAATACGGGCAGCGAAGGCAATTCTGGTAGAAGTACAGAGTGAATTACGTCAAGAAGGCATTCCCTTTGATGAAGAAATGGAAGTGGGCATTATGGTAGAAGTTCCTTCAGCTGTTGCGATCGCGGATAAACTAGCCACTGAAGTTGACTTTTTTAGTATTGGAACCAACGACCTCAGCCAGTATGTTATGGCAGCCGATCGCACGCATCCACTCGTAGCCAACTTAGTAGATGCCTTCCACCCCGCAGTCTTGCGAATGATTCAACAAACCGTCCAAGCAGCACGTACAGCCGGGATTTGGGTAGGGTTGTGTGGGGAACTCGCATCAGATCCACTCTCTACACCGCTCCTACTAGGATTGGGGCTGAATGAGGTCAGCCTGAATCCTCGGTTTATTCCGGCATTTAAGCAAGCGATCGCTCAATTGACTGTGGCGCAAGCAGAAGCGATCGCAACTTCTGCATTGCAACAAGATTCCGCACAAAAGGTCAGAGCGTTACTCGCACAAGCGGTATAACTTTAAAACTTCTTTATTCCAAAGCCTTCTGCCCTCTGCCCTCTTTTTAAAATCTAATTCCCAATTGTCCGTTGATTCCTCGCACGGAATTGTAGCCAACACCGACAAAAACGTTGTCAGTTGCCCTTGTTTGAACTCCACCAGAAAAAGCAACGCCCTTATCTTCCGAATAGTACCCCAATCCTACATATGGTGAAATTACGGGTAAAGAAATAAACTTAAGTACATCTACCCCAACAGCACCATCAGGACCAACTCCCAATTCAGCCCCTAAATCCAAAGCCCTTGCACCAACAGAATAAGTAATATCACCTTCTTTACTACCTACTGACACCCAGGGCTGTGGTACTATCTGAGCGCGAGCACTTTGTGGAGCTAATAAAGCTAACAAACTCGCTGATACTAACAATACTTTTCCAATAACTGCTTTCATATTTCACTCCTTCACTTTTTGCCAATTTGCTCTGAACACTAATTCTCAGTCAGTACTGACAGCAGTTAGTCTGCACGCTGCCACGAACTAAGGTGTGTCCATTATGACTAACAAAAGACGGAATTCTGTATGGGCGTGTGCCCGATTTGTGAAAAATAGTTCTTTAAAGCAACTACTGAAGTGTATTTACTGGTATAGGTATTTATTAAGGTATTTATGAATACTTTTAAGGTAATTCAAGCAAGTTAGAGAAAATATTGAGCCAAAAAAATCCTTTATCTTAAGTGTATGCGGAAAAAGCTAACGTTTAAGGTCGTTAAGAGCAGATTTTTCTTATATTTCATGAGTAAAATTACTTAAAATTTAGCCCAAATAGGAAAAAAGTACTATACCTAAGTAGTACTTTTTAACGAGTTTTAGAAAACTAGATTCGGTACTTTTTTCTCATGTTGATTGAGAGTATAAATTTTTATGATTTTGGTGTCGAACACAAAAACTTTACAACTTCTTGACAAATTCTTGACAAGTTAGATAGCCAACTTGCAGGAAATGTTTGGAAATGCGGGGATCATCGTTGAATAGGTGTGTCAATTGACTCTAGGTTGTCAAATCCCAGACTCTTTGAAAAGTCGGGGAGCTAAACCAACTTAACCCATCAAAATTAATGTGTATCGCCAAATATGCGTGATTGAGGAAAGATCGACAAAAATCTTTTGTCCTCAATAAGTTTTTGCAACCTAAATAAGGAACAAATGTCAACATTTCAATCACTAACAATTAATAAAGACGGCTTTGCTTTTGACTTACTTACAGGTGAAAGCTTTCAATTAAACCGCTGCGGTCAAATGGTTTTGCAGCGCTTGCGACACGGTGACACCCAAGAACAAATTATGCTATTTCTCTGCGGGCGGTTTGGCATTTCTCAAAACATAGCACAGCGAGATATTACAGACTTCTACCAGCAACTGAATGCTCTGGGACTACTCACAGAGGAAAATCAATGAAACCTTTTACAATCGCTATTACAGGCATTAATGCAGTTGATAATCCCGGACCGGGTACAGGCATTGCTCGCAGCCTGCGTGAAGACCACCAGTTACCCACTCATATCATTGGGCTTGCCTACGATGTACTGGAACCGGGGCTATATATGGATTGGCTGTTCGATCGCTATTATCTCATGCCTTATCCCTCCTCAGAGCCTGAAGTTCTGATTGAGCGATTGCAGCAAATCAAACAGCAAGTTGGTTTGGATTGCGTGATTCCTAACCTAGATGTAGAATTGCCGCTTTATATTCGGTGTGCGAAAGAATTGGAGTCGTTAGGTATTCGGACTTATTTGCCTACACGAGAGCAATTCGCTTTACGCAACAAGGCAAAGCTGAGCGATGTAGCAGCAGCATTTGGTGTTCGGACACCGCAAACATTAACACTCACTTCGTGCCAAGAACTTCATGAGGCGATCGCAACATTAGGATTGCCATTGATGATTAAGGGCCCATATTACAAAGCCTACCGAGTGTCAAGCGAAGGGGAAGCCATACAACGCTTTTACCAGCTAGCAGCGGAATGGGGCTATCCCATCATCGTGCAGCAGATTGTCAGCGGTACCGAGTTGAACCTAGTGGGGATTGGAGATGGTAAAGGGAGCCATTTTGGTTTGGTCGCAACCAAGAAAATTGCTGTAACTGAACTTGGCAAAATCTGGAGCGGTGTGACTATCCATCACCCTGGTTTACTAAAAGCAACGGAAGCATTTCTAAAGCATACCCGTTGGAAAGGTCCCTTCGAGTTAGAATGTATCGCCGATCTTGATGGCACAATTTATCTCATCGAAATTAATCCACGCTTTCCAGCATGGACTTACTTTGCAACTGGGGTGGGCATTAATCTTCCAGCACGCCTGGTAAGAGCAGCCCTCGGATTGCCCTTATCCCCCTCAGTTTCTTATGAAGCGGGTAAATTGTTTATGCGCTACACCTACGAAATTGTAACGGACGCAACCCCTCTACAAACTCTAGTCACTTTAGGAGAACGATAACATGGTCAATCAGTACGAAAAACCCGTGATTCAAAAACTCGATAGCAAATTCACGAACAAATTTTCAGGAAACAACCAATCGCAGTGCAAAGTTCAAACAGAGATTGCAGGCGTTGCGATCGACGATCTAGTCCAACAGTTTGGCTCTCCGTTGTTTGTTTATTCCGAACAGACACTGCGTCGAAAGTTCCGCACTATCCGCAATACATTTACCACTCGTTATCCAAATGTAACCTTTGGCTGGTCTTACAAAACCAATTATTTGAAAGCCATTTGCGCTATCTTACATCAGGAAGGGGCGATGGCGGAATTGGTATCCAAAATGGAATACGACAAAGCAAAAGCACTCTCGATTCCAGGAAACCAAATTATTCTCAATGGACCGCACAAACCATTTGCCACTCTAGAAGCAGCCGTGCGTGATGGAGTTACCATCAATATCGATCACCTAGATGAAATTGAAGATTTAGAAGCGATCGCCACCCGCCTCAATCGAACTATTTCAGTGGGTATCCGACTTAATTTGAATGCTGGAATTTATCCTTGCTGGTCGCGCTTTGGCTTCAATCTAGAATCCGGTCAAGCCATGGAAGCTGTTCGGCGTATGGCCAGTGGTGGCAAATTACGAGTGAACGGTTTACACAGCCATATTGGAACTTTTATTATGGAACCCGCAGCCTATGCTCGCCAGGTTGAGAAAATGGTGATGTTTGGCTATGAGGTGGAGCAAGAGTTCGGTTGGCAAATGGAATATATTGACATTGGCGGTGGCTTTCCGTCTCGCAGCCGTTTGAAAGGTACGTATCATGCGGCAGAGGTTATGTTGCCGTCTATTGAAGAATATGCAGACGCTGTTTGTGATGCTCTATGGGCGGCTTTAAAACCAGGGCATATGCCAAAACTGATCGTTGAATCTGGTCGGGCGGTGATTGATGAAGCGGGAACGCTAATTGCAAGTGTTTGCGGTACTAAGAGACTGCCTGATGGTACTCGTGCCTATGTGATAGATGCTGGTGTGAATCTCCTGTTCACAAGCTTTTGGTATCGCTTTGATATTGCCCTCGATCGCCAGGTTTCGGGTCTTTACGAGCCATCGGTCATATATGGTCCGTTATGTATGAATATTGATGTTATTGATGAAACAATTTCATTACCTCCACTCTCACGCGGTACCCGATTTGTTATTTCCACTGTAGGTGCATACAACAACACACAATGGATGCAATTCATTGAATACCGCCCTAATGTGGTGTTGGTGACAGAGACGGGCGATGTAGAATTAATTCGTGAGGCAGAAGATCTCAGCGATCTAGAACGACGGGAACATTTGCCATCCCGGTTGGATCTGAGAAAATTTGCACCCACAAGCTTATGAAAATCTCGGCATTACAGACGCTCCGACATCTGGTATATGCCGTATGCGCTGCTACTGCTGAAATCCTGTTTTTACGTGGAGTCGGTGTTGGAGCCTTGCTGCTGTCCGCCATGTTGCTGCAACCCTCGGTACTGGTGATGGGTCTAACAGGGGTGCTTGCAGCAGTTGGCTTTGCTAAAGTAGCGCAACTGGATGTAGCATATTGGAAGCAAGGACCCTTTTTATTCAATCCGCTTCTAGCGGGGCTAGGTGTTGGTTATTTATTTCAACTAAGTGCGGCATCACTGTTTCTGGCTGCTGCTGCCGGTATACTAGCATTTACCTTAACTTGGACTTTGTCCTACGTACTTCACACATTTTTTTTGCTACCAGTACTGAGTTTGCCATTTGTTACCGTAAGCTGGACTATTCATTTAGCAGCATTCCGCTTTGCTGGTTTGCAGCACGCTATTGTGCCTGCACATGCTTACTCCATTGGCTTACCAGTGCCGCTTGAAGGTTTCTTGCGTACATTAGGCTTGATCTTCTTCTTGCCCAATGTATGGGTTGGCATGATAGTTGCACTCCTATTATTGTGGAATTCACGCATACAGTTTTTGTTAGCTGTATTCAGTTATACTTTTGGAACTTTTATCCAAGGTATCCTGACAGGAACGTTCGCTTATGTCTACTACGACCCTGCAACATTGAATTTCATCTTGGTAGCACTGGCGCTTGGCGGATTTTACTTGCTGCCATCACCTCAAAGCTACATACTAGCAGCGCTTGGCGTTGCATTGGCAGCCTTGCTGGGTCAAGCTGTGAGTGTCTTCTGGGCAGCAGTGGCGTTACCAGTACATGCATTGCCGTATAATG
The DNA here is from genome assembly GCF_000760695.4 of Tolypothrix bouteillei VB521301. Classification (GTDB taxonomy): domain Bacteria; phylum Cyanobacteriota; class Cyanobacteriia; order Cyanobacteriales; family Nostocaceae; genus Scytonema; species Scytonema bouteillei_A. The sequence goes on from NZ_JHEG04000001.1 coordinate 1,763,121, forward strand.
TAGTCACCTTGATGCTATTGTATCTGCTGGGTCTTGTAGGGCATCATTTGTTAGCAAGATACCCTCAATCCTCACCAGAAAAAACCTTGGATTATGAATTGACAGCAAGACAGCGGTATCACGGGAGTACAGGTCGCCTCCTGGCCTTACCTTTTACAGGAAATTGGGTAGTTTGGCAAAGCTTTGACGGACAATGGACTCATCAGGGGCTTTGGCGTTACGCTTATGACTTTCTCATCCGCGACGAGGGAGGTCTTACTTACAGCGACGACGGGTTAAAATTAACAGATTATTATGCTTTTCAAAAACCCGTGCTGTCACCTATTCGTGGTTCAGTGGTTTTGGTTGTGCGGGATCTACCAGACTGCGAGATCGGTCATGTAGACCAAGACCGTAACTGGGGTAACTACGTGTTACTGTACGATGAACGGGGCTTTTACGTCGAAATATCCCATTTTGCCCAGAACAGTATTGCGGTCAATCAGGGCGATCGCATTGAGCGAGGAGCCTTACTCGGACGTTGCGGTAATTCTGGGTACTCACCTCAACCCCACATCCACATTCAGGTGCAACTGACTCCGGTCATCGGAGCAGCGACTGTTCCGTTCAATTTTGCCAACTTCATGGTGAACGGTGAATTTTGTTCCGAGGGTATACCAGCAAAAGATGCTGTGGTAGAGCCTGTGACTCCGGATCGCTCTCTCACACAAGCACTTACCTTCGCCCTTGATTCCCAGTTACACTTTAGTCTCACTCGAAAGGGACGAGAGATCGGTCAATTGAGGGTAACAAACCGGATGGCAATTGATGGTTCATTTTACCTGGATTCTGGAAATGCCAAATTGTTTTATACCCGAGATGAGAACAGGTTGATGTTCCATCGATTAGACGGAAAAGATCCAAGACTTGCGTTGCTATTTCTTGCAATGCCCAGACTGCCTTTAATACGTCAGATCGATCGGCAATGGTTTGACTACTTACCAATTAGTATGGTGGTAACAGGGCTGCGTCTGATGCTTTACCAGTTTTGCAGTTCTTTGTATCCCAAGCTAGCTTCAGCACACTATATCGGGCAATGGCAATCTGATGGCATATTAATTGGCACGATTTCAATACCAAAAGTCGCACGCAAAATTCAAACCTCTGCCATCTTCAATCGCGACAACCAGTTAGTCAAAGTTACTGTGGGCGATCGCTCTCTTGTACGTCAGCAATAAAAGATAGCGTGGTTCAATTAGATAAGCTGTCGCGCATCTAAATTGTACTTTTTTAAGCTTGAAAACATTGCTGTGAGGTTGTTAGCTTTAAAATTTCAGACGTCTTAGCTTAACAGGGAGTTGATTCCAATTTCCCCCCTTAAAAAGGGGGGTTAGGGGGGATCGAAAGCGCAAGAACGCACTTTAGAAGACTTGTGTACACTACCGTAGCCAAAACCCGATCGCTCTAGAGGCTAAGAGGGAATTGAGTCTTATCTGAACTGTATTGACCTATGAGAATTTATGGAGTCAATTGTTAGTACAGCACGGCTAAAATAAAGCAACTATTTAGTAACAGGCAAAAAGCCTTCTGTCATCAGACGAGCGTTCGGGGCTACCTTCATGTACTAGTGCATTTTGTAATCCTAGATGAAAAAACATTATGCCTAAAAAAGTTGTGAATTATCTGATTTTGCATTTAACAAGTCTAGTTAGTGGATTATTACTTACAAATGCAACTTTAGTGACAGAAACACAAGCAGTTTTCAACGAGCAGTTAGAGATTGCACCAATGGCTCGAGTCAATTCAGTTTCCCAACTTCTTGATATAGGAGCAAAGGATTGGGAATTTCAAGCAGCACAGTCTTTATTTGAACGTTATGGTTGCACTGAAGGCTATTTTGACAAAACATACAGAGGAAATCAGACTCTAACCCGTTATGAATTTGCTTCTAAATTAAATGTATGTATAGAACAAATTAACAAATTGCTGACTCAGAGTACTGTTAATTTGAGCCAGGAAGAAGATTTAGAAACATGGAAAAAACTGCAAGAGATATTTGCAGCAGAACTTGCTACTTTACAAAGTCGAGTCGCTCGGCTTGAGATGCAGACCACCACTTTGCAGGAACAACAATTTTCTGCTACAACCAAACTCGTTGGCGAAGTTATCTTTGCGCTTACAGATGAATTCAATCAGCCGACTAACAATAATACCGTTTTTCAAGAAAGAGCCCGCTTAAACTTTCAGAGCAGCTTCACGGGAAAAGATAGACTGCATATCAGAATTGCATCTGGTAACGCGAATATCTTTAATTTGACAGGTTATGGAGTTGAAGCAATTCAGACCTTTAACTTCGGAAATACTAACAATACAATCTCTGCTGACTGGATATCCTACTTTTTCCCAATTGGTAAGAACATTCAAGGTTATGTTGCTGCTGTTGGAGGTGTTCATTATGACTATGCTCCCACAGTCAGTTCTTACGTAGAAGGATACGGTAGTGGTAAAGGTTCTCTGTCGGTCTTTGGTCAACGCAATCCTATTTATTTAATTGGGGGTGGTTCTGGAGGTGGAGTCACTTACTCATTCAGTCAAAATTTATTATTATCTACAGGTTATTTAGCAGATAGTTATAATTTATTTGATGGCAATTACGCAGCCTCGGCTCAACTCACTTTTTCGCCAAGTAACCAGTTTTCAATTGGTCTGACTTATATTAATGCATATCGACAATTTGCTATTTTTGATACGGGGAGTAACCTTGCTTCAGTTGGTACTAACTTAGCAAACGGTGGAGGTTTTGATGTTGGTACAGTTCCATCAAAAGTCAATGCTTATGGTGCAGAATTTACGTACAGATTTAACCCTCGATTTACAATTAATGGCTGGTTTTCCTATATAAACGCTCATTTCATGAATCTTGGAACTGGAGATATTTGGACTTATGCACTCACCTTTGCCTTTCCCGATCTTGGTAAAAAAAGTAACTTAGGTGGGATTGTTGTGGGTGTAGAGCCTTATTTGGGGAATGCGAGTCAGTTTGCTGTCAATGCTAAGAATGATGTCCCAATTCATATTGAGGGCTTTTACCAACATCAGATAAATAGTAACATCTCTGTGACTCCCGGTTTGATTTGGATTCTTTCACCAGGACAAAACTCTGAAAATCGTGACTCAATTATCTGTACTCTTAGAACAACCTTTGCGTTTTAATGAAATGGGATAAAAATTATCTATTTCTACAACAACTATGAATGGCTCAGAGGACCTGAAGAGGTATTTGGACGAACAAGGACGGGTAAAAGAATGGCCTTCCAAGCGAAATAGAAGTAGGTTTCAGCAATTGGTTTTAGAGTATTTGGCAAATCAATTTGAGATTGACAGCATTTATTCAGAAAAACAAGTTAACCAATTGCTGAACCAGCATCATACCTTTGGCGATCCGGCTTTGTTAAGGCGGGAGTTATTTGAGCGAGGATTGCTCGATAGAAAGCGAGATGGTTCGGCATACTGGCGTAAAATTCAGAATTGACGGGACCAGTTGCTAGGCCAGCGTTCTACAACAACTTTTGTTTGGGTAAAAAATTCGACAGCGTGGTTGCTTTGACCGTGTAAGTCACCAAAAAAGCTTTCTTTCCAACCGCTAAATGGGAAGAATGCCATTGGTGCTGCAACTCCTATATTGATGCCAATATTACCAGCCTCGGCTTCATAACGAAATTTACGTGCAGCAGCACCGCTTGATGTAAATAAACAAGCCATGTTCCCATATTGACCGCCGTTGACTAGGGCGATCGCTTGCTCAATTGTCTCTACATGAATTAGGCTCAGTACGGGACCAAATATTTCTGTACGGGCAATGTCACCAGATGGATCGACATTTTGTAGAATTGTGGGACGTACAAAGTAACCCCTTTCATAACTTGGTATATTGGGAGACCGTCCATCTACCAGTACTGTTGCTCCTTCATCTGCTCCCTGCTGAATTAAACCCTCAATTCTTGCCTTGCTTTGAGCAGTAATGACGGGTCCCATTTCTATACCGGGGTCTAAACCAGAACCAACAGCACGCTTTTGAGCAGTTTCTGCGATCGCTTCGGTGAAACTCCGACGTGCTTCTCCAACAGTCACAGCAATGGAAGCTGCAAGACAGCGCTGTCCTGCACAACCAAAGGCACTATCAGCAGCAATGCGTGTTGTCATCTCCAAATCTGCATCTGGCAAAACAATCAGTGGATTTTTAGCACCACCTTGGCATTGAACTCGCTTGCCGTTAGTGGCTCCTCTACTATATATATACTTAGCAACTGGTGTAGAACCTACAAAGCTAATCGCTCGAATCTTGGGATGATCTAAAATTGCGTCCACAACTTCTTTGGCACCATTGACTAAGTTAACAACACCTTGAGGCAATCCTGTTTTTTCCAATAATTGAAAAACTTTTTGCATTGTCAGAGGAACTTTTTCTGATGGCTTAACGATGTAAGTATTTCCACAAGCAATGGCATAGGGTAAGAACCAAAAGGGGATCATTCCAGGAAAATTGAACGGAGCAATGACAGCGCACACGCCTAAAGGTTGTCGGATCATCATTTCATCAATACCCCTAGCAATGTCTTCCAAGTTGGTTCCTTGCATCATCATGGGGATTCCACAAGCAACTTCAACATTTTCAATAGCGCGGCGCATTTCACCTTTAGACTCAGCCAAAGTTTTACCGCACTCTAAGGTAATGGTACGAGCCAAGTCTTCAAAGTGTTCTTCTAGTAAATTCTTGAGTTTAAAGAGATACTGTACTCGTTCTGTTGGTGGTGTACGCCGCCAATTTCCAAAAGCCTCTGAGGCTGCTTGGACTGCTTGCTCTACCTCAGAAGCTAGAGAGAGTGGGACTCGAGCCAATACCTCTGCTGTAGCTGGATTAATTACGTCCAAATACTCTGTAGCGTTAGAAGTACACCACTGATTGTTAATGTAATTGGGTAGTGCGATCGCTTTTTCCATCAGTTAAATATTATGTTGCTATGAGTGCAGGATTATGAATATCCTACTGGCAAAGCATTACAGTCAACAATCTAGTTTTGAAACCCGTATTTTGTTTTAGGTGGATGGGTATTGAGCAAAATTGGGGTTTACATTAAAAAATGTTAAAATTAATACTTTAATTATAGATTTTCTACTGGTATGTTGGCTAAATAAATCTCGAATATAATATATATAGTAAGTTTGTCAGACCCCCGTAGAGTAGTGATTTTTTTACACCCCACAACCTTCTAATGATGTTCATAATGAGTGTTGTGCTACCTTGGTATTACTTGTCAAGCAAATTGTTCAACAATTGAGAGGAAAACGTTATCGTAATTCAAAAGCAACTCATCAACTCACAAATCAAGTCACCTCAAGTCTTCTTGATTGACCACGAGAATAACAATCGTGGTTTGACTGATACCCGTGAAGCTCTACAACTAGCTGAGAGCGTAGATCTTGACTTGGTTGTAGTCTCCGAGAGCAAAGATGCTCCAGTGGCGAAGATCCTGAACTATGGCAAGCTTCAGTATCAAAAGAAAAAACGTCAAACACAGAGTGCCAGACCCACGGTTAAGGAAGTTCGTCTTCGTCCAAACATAGGTCTAGCTGATTACAATTTACGCATCAGTCAAGCCAGTCAGTGGTTGAGTAAAGGCGATTCAGTAAAATTTATGATTCGCTTAAGAGGTCGAGAAAATCAATATCGCAGTAACGCCGGAGAATTGCTAGACCGCATTGTAGCGGATCTGAGTTCAGTGGGTAAAGTCCAGTCACTTGATAAACGGTCACTGATTGTTCAAGTCATTCCCGCATAATTTAATTTTTTAGGGATTTCTTTAAGATCCCTTCATCAATGGGCGCTAAATGAGCGATTTGAGTCACGAGCTCAAATCGCTTATCTGTAATTTGAGGATAAAAAAGAAACAGGTGCGAAATCTAGTAACCTCGCACCTCCCAAAGAAAAAATTTTTCCAAAAGGGAATCCTTTGTATTTAAAAATAGGGCAAAAAAATGGAGACTTTGTGAAGCCTTGAAATGCAAGCTTCATCAGGAATTTTAAGTACTGTAGTGAATATAAAAAATCACCCTATTTGGTGAACCAAGTAGGCGATGCTGAAAAAATATAAATTCCATATACTTAGTGTATCAATCTCAAAGGCAAAAACAAGTTTAAGCTAGCAACCAATGCAAGAAAAATAACAGGAGGTAAAAATGGTAAAAACCCAACCTTGTAATTGTGCTAACTGTGGTAAGCGTGTATTTGCTTGGATGATGTCTTTAGATAGAGGGGGTCCATATGATGAAGCTGTACGCGATCGCAAGCAATCCTTATTTGGTAGTCTCAATGGTAATGTTTTAGAAATCGGTCCTGGAACTGGCGTTAACCTAGCTTACTTTCCCAAAAACATCAATTGGATAGGAATTGAGCCGAACCCATTTATGCATTCCTATCTCAAAATAGAAGCTCAAAAACTCAATTTCAACAATATTGAGATCCGTACTGCTAGTTCTGAGCGTATAGATGCAGAAGACAATAGTATGGATGCTGTTGTAAGTACCCTCGTTCTATGTTCCGTTCCCAATTTATATAATACGTTACAGGAAATTTTACGAGTGCTGAAACCGGGCGGACATTTTCTATTTATTGAACACGTTGCTGCACCCCAGGAAACAATGTTGAGAAAGATTCAAAGTACGATTCGTCCTGTATGGAAATTAATAGGAGATGGTTGTTCTCCAGACAGAGAAACTTGGATTGCTTTAGACAATGCCGGATTTTCAAATGTAAATTACGAACATTTTCGCGCTCCTGTTCCTATAGTTAGCCCTCATATTGCAGGAGTAGCAACTAAATAGGAAATTTATAGTTGGGCGATAGACTTCAGCCGAAGCTTACTATTTTTTGGAAATTTTGGAAAGATTGAGCATCGGGTGAGTATTGCCAACCCAAAATGTTATTGACTAACTTTTAACGGTCTTGAGAAGGCGATCGCTTCAAAGTTTGGCTCAAGAATCTTAAGATGGTTTTGGTTGGCTGATGGCTCTAACTGATTGATAATTTCGTTCAATCGGTTAGTGAGAGTTGTAGGACGGTTTCTGCTCATGGTAGTGGACCCTAATACTTGACTGTTGTTGAGAGTGTTTTTACTTACGAAATCTGTTGAATATCAAAATATAAATTCCGCAATCGTAATAACAGTATCTAAAATCTTTTCAAGATATACATAATAAATCTTCTTGAAACGAGTATTTATTCTCCGCATCTATCCGAAGGTTGTTTTCCTTCTTTAATTTTATCTTATCACAGAAAAAGTATTTCTCCGGAAAGAAAGAAAATGAGAAAATCTAAAAAGATTATTTATCCGTATTATTTCTGTGCTTGGAAAGCTTGCAAGATCCCCGTTACATTTTGAGAAAAGCCTCAAATAAATAACTTGTCAATTAAGTGTTCGAGCGTGCTTTAGTATTCCAACTTGCACTTTTTTATAAGCGTTCCTAGGTGTAGTTGAGCTTTAGGGCTAAAGCCCAACTATAAACAAATAGAAGTTTGGCACTATAGCATAAAAACATCCCGTTACGTGCAATTTGCACCATAACGGGATTGTTAAAAAAATTCAGATAAAAAGCTATGCTGATGTTATTGCATAACTACTCAGCAGTCGGCTCTAACAGTTGGATATTCGAGAAAATAAATTCTTGGGTATGGACTTGCTTATCTGCTTCAGTCCGAATCAAGCGGCGATTTAGGATAACATAGTCGCCAACTTTCTCGTACTCATCCTCAAATTCACTTCTTCCTCCCTTTTGTTCCCCTGTTTTTGGGTCGTGGTAAACAGAGTCATATGTGTGGGAGAGGTATCCTTCACCTGTATCGTGACTGCTAAAGGTATTAATAGTTACAACAACACCATGAATGTGTCGGTGGACAAGAGACACCTCATTATTGCGAACTTTATATCTATCTCCTTCCGCCTTACCGCCCATCAAAATCTCTACAGCACCAGTTTCATCAGTCGCACCGTAGCGAAAGGTGTTTGAGCCGTGGGTTTCTTCAAAAGTACGACGAATGCGGTGAATAGCGATTTCCCACAACTGATTGTTCAGAGCTTGGGTGGCTTGTTCGTCTTCTACTTCAAAGACTTCTGCTTTGAGATTAGCGTTGACACGAACTTTACCTGCAAACACTTTCTCACCATGCTTATAGGTTACATCTGCAGTATAGCCAGGGAAATTTTTATCCCAGGTGTAGCGGTTTTCGTAAGCAGCCCGAAAAAGTTCTTGGGCAGAGACTTGTGTTGCGGTCACGGGATTCTCCTATAGTTACTAATTATGTAAGTTTTTACCTTCGCTCCTATCAGCTAGCATAGAAATAATTATTAAGAATGCATAGTCCTCAAGTGGGTACACTTATATTACAATGGCTAACTCTCTTCATGACCTATTTCAGGCGATCGCTAAAGCTCAAAACGAGCAAGAACTACGACTAGCTGTCATGGACACAGTTGGCGAGTACTTTGGTGTGCAGCACTGGGGTATATACCTGTTAGATGACCATAATACGGCTGAGGCTGATATAAAGGTTATCCCAGATGTTTGTTTGGAAAGCAACCCAGTCGGGCAATATGTGGTTGAGCGACACGCTCCAGCCCACGAGGAATTGGTGTTACCCTCGGGAGACTGGAAAAATTTTTGTTCCCGTCACGATCACGAACACGTTATGAGCGGACCAATCGTTTGTGACGGTCGTCTTGTGGGAACGCTGAATTTAACACGTGCTAGCGGTGCTCCAGCCTTTAATGCCAACGATCTTGCAGATCTCAGTGCATTGTGCTTGCACTTATCAGCAAAAATTGCTACCTTACAGGCGCAAGCGAAACCAAAAGCCATCAACTCACCACTAGCCAATCGCCTAACACCACGAGAATTAGAGATTGCTACACTAGTCGCACAGGGGTTAACAAATGCAGAAATTGGTGAAAAACTTTGGATTACACAAAATTCAGTTAAGCAAGCTTTAAAAAGAATGTTTCGCAAGTTAGGAGTCTCAGCACGAACTGAGATGGTGGCAAAGCTACAAAATGTTTTAGCATCAAGCTAAATCCGTTAATCATTAGCTTATTTAATAAGAAGTAATTAGAGGTGGGCAATGCCCACCGTGTCTCTCGGTTCTGTACCCTGCTTTCTCCTTGCCAATCATGGCTGTTCGACCAAACTAACAATTCGCTTTATGACTTGCACAACCTGATACAATTCGTTTTCTCTTGGGTTGGAAAGCGTAAACTTGTTTGATAAAGCATATTGATGAGCCTGCTGATTTAGCTTGAGAAAAATATAGTCTTCACCAGTCATTATCATTCCAAAGACTGGCATTTCTAAGTTGGGGTTTGCCATTATATAGGCTAAAGTTTGCCCCAGAGCTTGCATAATGCTCAAACCATATCTCTTTGATTCAATTAACACTACCCAAATTCTATTTTGTAGCACTAAAGCGTCAATGAATCCTTCTAATAAGGGTTCTTCGCCTCCGTTTTCAATTTCGACTTTGACCAATTCCTCACTCTGAATTTTAAAAGGTGGGTCGCACAAATTTAAGAATTCCAGTAGCGGCGATAGCATAATAATATTGACAGTCCCTTCTGTAATTGAACCGTCTGCAGCATAATAGAGGTAACGTCTCTTCAGCCGATCCAAAAATGTTTTTTCACTAACAGTGAGTTCTGGTAAATCTTCGTACCATTCTGTGAAGAATTCACTATCAGTATTCTGGCTTAAATTGAACTTGGCGTGCGCTTGGTTCAGGTTAGTAATTGCTTTGGTAATCCCAACAGTTTGAATCATAAGTGTAAGGCAGAAAATATACGTATAGTTCCCAGAAAAAGAGAAATTGTAATTCTACATTAATCTCACGGCTCCTGCAGTTACAGTTTGCTCCCAATACTCATCAAAACGCTTCTTTTATCGATGTATCACTCACGCTAGCATAAAAACACACAAAAACACACAAAACTTTTGAAACAACATTTGTAAATAAGCAAAAAACGAAGCACAATCAGGGCTAATGACTAAAAGAACTGATATCAAATCCGTTGGTATCAGAATTATTCCTCTGTCCTCTCCCTCTGCGTCCTCTGCGTCCTCTGCGGTTTTTTAATCATTCAGATGCTACCGGATTTGATATGAATCAGATTTACAATCAGGACAGATGGAATAACAAACATCAAAATGGTGCGTTAAGCAAAAGTTAACGCACCCTGATGGCAAAGGAATCAAAGCTGAATTTATGCGGGATAAATCCGCAGACGCCGATTTGGTTCTTCGCCAAAACTATCGGACTTGAGGCGATAGTGCTCTACCAACTCGTGTTGCATTTTGCGTACTGAGGCAGAACGGGGTAATAATTCGACTGGTTGCCCTTTGGGGATCACAATTTGCTCGACAGCAAGTCTTGCTTCTTCTAGGGCGTCAATCTCATCATCGCTGGCGCTATGCAGAAAGAGTTGCATTTCACGTTCGTCGCCAATCTCGGGATCGTCAAGATTTAGCAAGCGTCGCAGAGCTCTCGTAATCTGCGGCATGGTGCTGGCTTTGATCATGTGGATTGGGACTTGACGGGCTTTCGCCAATTGCCTCAATTTGGCATGGTTTTTGACGTGCGATCGCAACGCCAATATTGCATCAGCACTATCGAGATCTTTTGTCAAGCGTATGGGCAAAGATAGAACCTGAATGACCTGATCTAATTGGCTGCGGCTGACACCATAAGGATATATGTGCAGTGGCAAATCTTCGCCATTAGGTCCGGCATATCTATTTTCAGTATCAAAGCCATCAAATTCATTCAAAGATTCATCCAACAAGCGCTCAAACTCGCTTTTCCCCAAACCATTTTGTGTTTCACTTCCCAGCGAAGGCAGGGGTAGCATTTGACCGGTTGTACGCCAACCGTTGGAAACTCTGGCTGAGGGAGCAAAACTTTCTTCGCTGACTGTTGCGTGCGTGCGACTTGAAAGGGGAATGACTTGGCGGGAAATCACCACCTTCCCCTTCTCATCAACAGTTCTAACCTGCGGGTTGGGTTGACGCCCTCGAAGAAGAGTATCTACTGTCTCCGATACACTTTCGTGTACCACCCAGCGCTCTCGTTCCAACATTTCTACGGCAATTTCAAAAGTCGGAGGGGCTTTTCGTTCCAAAACAGTTTTTTGAGTTCCCCGCCGTCTGGCTTCATCGTCTCCCAGTGTCACAGCCTGGATACCACCCACTAAATCGGAAAGCGTCGGGTTTTTTATCAAGTTTTCAATCTGGTTGCCATGAGCAGTTCCCACTAATTGAACGCCTCGTTCGGCTATGGTACGGGCGGCTAGGGCTTCGAGTTCCGTACCAATTTCATCAATCACGATAACTTCTGGCATGTGGTTCTCCACCGCTTCAATCATCACTTGATGTTGTAGTTCTGGATGAGCCACTTGCATCCGTCGAGATCGCCCAATGGCAGGGTGAGCAACGTCACCATCACCTGCTATTTCGTTAGAGGTATCGATAATCACCACTCTTTTGTGCAGTTCATCAGCCAGAACGCGGGCAATTTCCCGCAAGGCTGTTGTTTTGCCCACACCCGGACGTCCTAGCATGAGAATTGATTTTCCAGTTTCTACTAAATCGCGGATCGTGCCAATTGTTCCGAAGATTGCCCGACCAACGCGACAGGTTAGACCTATAATCTTTCCATTGCGGTTGCGGATGGCACTGATCCGGTGCAGGGTTTGCTCAATTCCTGCCCGATTATCTCCACCAAAAGTTCCCACTCTTTGAATGCAATCATCTATCTGTTCTTGAGTAACGGGTACTTCACTCAGATACTCAGCTGCTGAGGGAAACCGAGCTTCTGGGCGACGACCTAAATCCAAGACTACTTCAACTAAGCTATCTCGTTGTGGATGCTTTTCTAGAGTTTGCCGCAGGTCTTGGGGCAATATATCTAATAATTTTTGGAGATCGTCTGTAATCGTCATGCTTTCTATGGTGACGTTTTTTAGAGATAGCGAGGACATTTCCATAAGTGGGGTTTTCCATCTGGGAAAATGTCACAAAGGCGGATTTCGGGACTAATAGCCCCTATGACCGCGACTTGAGCTGGGAAACGAGGGAATCTGCAAGCTTAACTGCTTGCCAGAGCAAGAATGGTTCTTCTTCTAGGCGCATACTTACTTTGACACTGGCTTGGCTCACCTCCCGTTGTTCTAACTCTTCTAAAATTGGTGACAGCAAGACTCGGGCGTAGCTACCGTATGCGATTCCGGCTATGCTTGGTGACAAGGTAGAGCGGGAAGACAAGGTAGACAAGGTGGAGGGGGAAGACAGGGAAGAAAATTCTACCTTGTCCCCCTTCTCCTCCTTGTCCCTTTCCCTCAACAAGCCCATAGTTCGTAATTTAGCAACAGTATAGCTGTTGGTTCCTCCTGCCAATTGCACATATCCCGGTAATTTTGCTGCCAAAACTTTTTGCCCTAACTTGACGGCTGCTAATGTCGTACCATCGCCAATATCTCCACTCATAGGACGACCATCTGTTTGCCACACTAGGACGCAAGGTAGGGGGCTAATGACTTCATAGAGATTGTGAAGATAGTTAATTAAACCATCACCATCCGGACAGCTAATTGCTACTAACTTCAACCGCTCAACCCAAGGAGCAATGGCTTGCCACAATCTTTTGAATTCTGCCAAACGACCAACATTTGTATGAATTTCTAAGGCATCCACCCCAGTTGACAAGATCAATGGCGCGATCGCTCCCGGTGTTGATACATATGATTTTGTATAAATTATATCATATGGACATATAGGAATGCAACGACCGCAGCCGTAACACTTTTCAGATAAGACTCCCGAAAAGTTGCTGTTTGTGCCATCGAAAACAATTGCTTGGGCCGGACAAATTTTTTCACAGGGGCGATCGCAGTTTGTGGGGCATTGCGTAACATGAAATTCGGCTTTCCGAAAATGCGGGTCTTCGCCATCATTGAGGCTGACCATCAACAGCGGTTTTTTTTCGTACCAGCCAAATCCTTGTTGCTGGGCCGACCTACCCAACTCCGATGCAATTTGCAGCCCCTCCTTAGCTGCAGCAATCACAGACGGATCGGCGGCAACATCTATGCAGTCAGCCCCCGCCAAAGTGTAGGCTAATGTTAAGCTTCGGACTGCAGGCAGATGTTGGAAGCTGGCTCCGCATATGAGCTTGAACCAGTGACCTTCCTCAAGCGAACGTAAAGGGTCTAACAAATGAGTCACAATTCTATTATGCTATGCAATAGAAAAATGTAGAACATTAATTCAAAAAGTCATGACTTGCTAGAGAATCAGTTGCTAAGCTCAGACAGTATTGAGGGCAATTCAGTTATTTGATAAAGATTCTTATCTTTCTCTTCATACTTAGCAATAGTACTTAAGCCAGCTAAAGTTTCTCAGGTTTCCGTGTTCGACATTGTTTCTGGTTGCTCAATTGGTATTTCAATGATAAACTCTGCTCCTTTTCCAACGGAGGAGGAACATTGGATCGATCCTTGGTGTTTGTTTACCACAATTTGATGGCTAATTGATAATCCCAGCCCACTCCCTTTTCCAACAGGTTTTGTTGTAAAAAAGGGATCGAATAAGCGGGATCTCACTGATTCATCCATTCCAGGTCCATTATCAGCAATGCTGATTTTAACTGTTTTGTTGCTTGTGAGTTGAGTGTGAATGCGAATAGTAGGGATGGGAGAGTAAGACAGCCCTAAAGCAGGGGTTTCCCCAGCAGGAGGCTGCGTGTGCGTTTTGCGAGCGGCGTGTCGCGCCTGGGACTCAGCGTCTTTAGAGATACCCGAAGGGTCACTAACAGCTGGGGTAGTCATATTCTCGGTATCGAGTCCTGATTCCCCACTTCCCCGATCCAAAGCATCAATCGCATTACTTATGATATGCATAAACACCTGATTGAGATCGCTAGGATAACAGCTCACCAAGGGCAAACTACTGTATTCTTTTGTAACATTAATGCTGGGACGGTGCCCTGTTTCTTTCAGTCGATGCTGTAACATGACAAGGGTACTATCGATACCTTCATGGATATTGACTGGCTTCATGTCAGCTTCATCAAGTCTTGAAAAGTTTTGTAGTGCCAGTACTATTTGCCGGATGCGATCGGCACCCCTGTACATGGCACCCATTAACTTTCTCACATCATTCATCAAAAAATTTAAGTCTATATCCTGAACTGTTCGCTGAATTTTTGGTGTTTGGTTCGGATACTCTTGGTTATAAACTTCCACTACGTCAATTAACTGTTGTACGTACTGACTAACATATTCAATATTTCCGTAAATTAAACTGATGGGGTTGTTAACTTCGTGGGCAATTCCAGCAACCAACTGTCCCAATGCTGCCATTTTCTCATTTTGAATCTGCTTGACTTGGGCAACTTTTAATTCGTCAAGAGTATTGTGTAGCAATAAATTCTGTTCTTTTAGTTTATGTTGTAGAAAACGTAAATTTATTTGATTTTCAATCCGCAATAAAACTTCTGCTCCATGGAAAGGTTTAGTGATATAGTCTACACCTCCAACATCAAAAGCTTTTACTTTATCTAATACATCATCCAAAGCACTAATAAAAATTACGGGAATATCATAAGTTTTTTCATCAACTTTGAGTTGCTTGCACACCTCATACCCATCCATACCAGGCATATTAATATCAAGCAGAATAACATCAGGCAAAACCATCTGACAGGCAGTTAATGCCATTTTACCATTTAAAGCCTTACGAACTTCATAACCTTGTGCTGTTAGCATTGCAGATAACAGACGTAGGTTATCTGGTGTATCATCAACAACTAAAATATTGCCTTTGTATTCTTGATTTAAATGCATTTTTTAAAAATTAGTCTTTTAACGATTGGACGAGCCAACACTTTTTTCCGAGCAACTTTTATAAAATTGTCAGAAAACAATCGATTGAAAAAAGGTAAGCGATAAGAAATTATGTGGGAGTTGGTTTGGGTAAGGCTTTCTCAATTTAATAGTAAAATCACACAGCACTTTACCGCGTAATTTTATCCTATAATCACTCCTTTGTGCTACTCTTGATTCAAAGAACCCTCCTCTTCTGAGATATAGTGCTTATTCCAACATTTGATTTCTCCCGCGATCGAAAGATTTCCAGAGCAATTTTTTCGAGCTACAGGCACGCAAGCACAATATCCGTTACGTCCCTGTAGTTTTGCTTGGTAGAGAGCCTTGTCACTAGCCGCAATGAGGGTTTCAGGTAAAGATGGATTCACGGGAACTTTAGTTGCTATACCCATACTTAGAGTAATATAGTTTTTCACGAAAGATGAGGAATGGGTAATTTTTAGTTCTTTTACCCGTAACCTAACATTTTCAGCCACTCGCACTGCTCCATGAAAATTGGTGTTGGGTAAAACAACTGCGAACTCTTCTCCTCCATAACGAGCGACCAAATCAGCAGGACGTCTGACGGCATAGCGAATAGCCCGAGCGACCTTCCTCAAACAATCATCACCAGCTATGTGACCGTAAGTATCATTGTAAGATTTAAAACAGTCTATATCGCACAAAATAAAAGAAAGCGGTAGCTGTTCTCGTGCTGAGCGTTGCCATTCCCGTTGCAAGTAATCATCTAAAAAACGGCGGTTAGAAACTTGTGTTAAGCTGTCTACCCAAATCAACTCTCGCAGTTTGTCGTTAGCTGCTTGTAAGGCAGATTCAACTTGAAGGCGTTTTTCTATTTCTAATAATAGCAAAGCATTTTGCTCGGAAAGCTTTTGGTTGGTTTCTCGAAGTTCCCTCTGCAATCTTTGAATAGTCAGTTGATTTTGTACCCGTGCAATGACCTCTTCAAACTGAAATGGTTTGGTGATGTAGTCCGCACCACCAACTTTAATTCCTTTGACTTTGTCCAAGACATCATCTAAGATACTGATGAAAATTACAGGAATATTGCAGTTTGATGGATCGGCTTTTAATCTTTTGCACACCTCATAGCCATCCATTTCAGGCATATTAATATCTAGTAAAATAAGATCTGGTGGCAAAGTTTTGACTGCAGTTAAAGCCATTTGCCCGTTAAGAGCTTTACGAACTTGATATCCCTCTTTAGCTAAAATAGTTGATAATACACGCAAATTATCAAGCTGGTCATCAACTATAAGAATATTGCCATAATTAGACGTTGATGGATCTTGATTCATATGTTGTCCTTTGATTTACCATTGAGGTACTGCGGCAATCAGTTCTAGAGCTAACTCTGGGTCTATGGCTTTAGAAAATAGATAACCTTGAGCAAGATCGCAGTTCATGCTCTGTAGATGAGTTAATTGTTCGGGAGTTTCTACACCTTCTGCGATCGCATTCATTCCCATAGAATGGGCAATGCCAATCGTAGCAGATACAAGTCCCATGTTTTCTTGATTTTCCTGCATTCGTTGGACAAAGGATTTGTCAATTTTAAGGGTATGAAAAGGAAAGCTGTGTAAGTAACTCAATGAGGAGTATCCAGTCCCAAAATCATCCATAATTAACCTAATTTTCCTGTCTTGTAACTGCTGAAGAATTATTTTCAGTGTCTCAGTATTTTCCATGATGACACTTTCTGTAATTTCTAGCTGCAAACAGGCAGGATTGACTTGAGTTTCATTCAAAATTTTGTCAACTACTGCTACAATATCAATATGGGAAAACAAGCCTGCTGACAAATTCACGCTCATTGTCAGAGAAGTCTCTGTTTTTGGATGATTTTGCCAAATGTGTAATTGATGGCAAGCTGAGTGTAAAACCCAAGTGTCAATAGCACCAATCAAACCTGTTTCTTCTGCTATGGGTACAAACACGGTAGGGGGAATTATCCCGTGAGTGGGATGCAGCCAGCGTACAAGGGCTTCAAATCCAGATATTCTACCTGTTTTTAGGGAAACGATTGGTTGATATTGAACAAAAAACTCTTGTCGTTCTACTGCTACTCTCAAATCGTGCTCGAGTTGCAAAAGCTGCATGGCTTCCTGATGCATTACGGGATCGAAGACGTGATATCTCGCTTTTCCCAAAGCCTTTGCACGGTACATTGCCGTATCTGCATCCCTTAATAGATATTCTGGCTGTTCGTACCGGGTGTCGCCCCAGATAATACCAATACTGGCATTAATAAAGACTTCATGTCTGGATAATTGAAAAGCTACTGATAATTGCTGTAAAACACTCTCAGCAGCACTAATAGCCATACTTATATCTGTAATGTTTTCTAAAAGAATCGCAAACTCATCACCACCAAATCGTGCAAATGTATGTTTGGAATTAAGGGATGCTTGTAAGCGACGAGCGATGGCAATTAGCAATTCATCCCCAACAAAATGACCGAGAGAGTCATTGACAATTTTAAAGCGATCGCAATCTAAAAAAAGTACCGCAAATCCATAATCTGGCTCAATTTTTGCACGTTGAAGTGCTTGCTGCATTTTTTTAATAAACAGAGTGCGATTGGGTAGCTTAGTTAGAGAATCATGCAATGCCATGTCAAGGAGCTTGCTTTGCAGGTGTTTGCGTCTCTTTATTTCCTGCTGTAACTTTTTGACAGATGTTTCTAGCTCGCTTGTACGCTCTTTAACTTTATTTTCTAACTCGCTATTGAGTTTCAAAATTTGTTTTTGCGCTGTTCTCAAAGCCAGTTGATTTTGTACGCGTACAATAAGTTCTTCCACTTCAAAGGGTTTGGTAATATAATCCACACCACCCACACTAAAAGCTTTGACTTTGTCAAACACGTCCCCCAACGCACTCATAAAAATGATTGGAATATCGGCTGTGATATCTAAAGTTTTCAACCTCTGACAAACTTCATATCCGTCCACATCTGGCATCATAATGTCCAGTAAAATTAAATCGGGCAACACAGTTGTACAAGCCATGACAGCCATTTGCCAGTTCAGTGCTTTGCGAACACCATATCCTTGCTTCGTAAGAATGGATGACAAAACACGCAGATTATCCGCTGTATCATCAATAATTAAGATATCTTTTTGATTCGTATCTCTATTCAAAACTAATTTTTCGTAACTCATAGGAGTGTCACTCTAGGCTGTTACTTAATTGTCTCAACTCATCATAATTTACCGAATCCCAGAAAACCCGGAAGTCTCTATGAAGAAAAGAAGAAAGGCAAAGGCAAGAAGCCATAAGCTAAGAATTCTTTAACTTGTACAGTCTCGGTCAATCTCACGCTTGTAGAACGAGCGTCCTCACCCGTTATCAAAGTGTATTCTTATCAGCGCAACAGATAAACGGCTTATTATGAAAAAACCCAAGTTTTTCCTTTAAAACTTGGGTAAAATTCTGAACTGTTAGTTAGGGAGCAATTGTCAGATTATGTAGTTTGGGGAGTGTAGGAGCGAGATCGCCCTTCCTACAGTCATACAAGTACCACAAGAATATAGCGTGGTTCTGGATCTTGACATCTATTAGGTGTTTTACTACTAACCACTAATTTTTATATAACTGTTTTTTATCGATTCCCCCAATTTGATTGAGAGGCCAAAAGCGAAGTACTGCACGACCAATAATATTTTCACGAGGAACAACACCCCAACAACGGCTATCGTAACTGCTGTTACGGTTATCTCCCAATACTAAGTATGAATCATTTGGTATCGTAACGGGTTGAGATAGGAAAGGAGGTTGCTGACCGGACGTACAAACGTCAACAACAGTACGCTGACCCTCTGTCAAGTACTGTTGCTCTGGTAAAGGGTTACCATTAATGTAGACTTTGCCGCTCTTAAGTTCTACCTTTTCCCCAGGTAGGGCAATGACTCGCTTGATAAAGGCATCTTGATATTGTTCTTTTTGTAACTCTTTTGTAGGAGAAAATACTACAATATCGCCTCGTTTGGGCTCAGAAAATTTATAGCCTAATTTATCTACGATAATTTTGTCTGCTTCCCACTGATTCGGGGAACCGTGTAAAGTTGGTTCCATAGAGCCAGAGGGAATCCAACGTGCTTCAGCAACAAAGGTACGAATTCCCAAGGCGAGAACAACACTTAAGACAATTGTCCTACCTAGTTCTGCGATCCACGAATTATTGGGCTGTTGATGGCTAGAGTTGTTATCAGACACTTGATTTTGCATGAAAGTACTAGAGTGATAGCTTATAAAAAGCAGGGGATCTGATTTATCCGAGCTATGATGTTGTATTGATTTATCTTAACTTTACAAAAAGAAAGAGGGTAGAAAGAAACAAATTCATATAGTAACGCATAGTTTAAGAAATATTAACTTTTTTGTAACGAAGAAAACAATACTCCCGCTCATAGTTCAACCAAGTTTAACCTATATGGATGGAAATCTGTCACGCTTAGCTCTTGTTATAGCCCAGTTGACCGCTTCTAAAAAGTTACAAACCCATGCCAATTACCGCAAGCAGTTTGCTCATTCGTCGCGCTCGCATTGTTTTACCTACTGGTGAATTGCTAGTTGGTGATGTGTTGACGAGCGATCGCACAATCGTTGAGGTGGCTCCAGAAATTACAAAGGCAACCCCAACCACAGAAATTGACGCAGAAGGGTTAACTTTGTTGCCAGGAGTCATCGATCCGCAAGTACATTTCCGGGAACCGGGACTCGAATATAAGGAAGACTTATTTACAGCGAGTTGTGCTTGTGCTAGGGGGGGGGTAACTTCATTTTTAGAAATGCCAAATACACGCCCTCCAACAATTAGCCAGTACGCTCTAGATGACAAGTTACAGCGAGCATCTCAAAAGAGCTTGGTGAATTATGGCTTTTTTATAGGCGCAACAGCAGATAACCTTCCAGATATACTATTGGCAAAGCCGACACCAGGAATCAAAATTTTTATGGGGTCGATGCACGGTTCATTACTAGTTGACCAAGATGCTGCATTAGAAGCCATTTTTGCCAAAGGATCTCGGTTAATTGCTGTTCACGCAGAAGACCAAGCCAGAATAAAACAGCGAAGAGAAGAATTTGCTGGTATTCATGACCCCGCAATTCATTCTCAAATTCAAGATAACCAAGCAGCATTACTCGCAACTCAACAGGCATTAAAACTTTCTAAAAAATATCAACGTCGCTTGCACATTCTGCATATGTCAACAGCAGAAGAAGCAGAGCTGTTGCTTCAAGACAAACCAACTTGGGTGACAGCAGAAGTCACGCCGCAGCACTTGTTATTAAATACAGATGCTTACGCCAAAATAGGAACAAGAGCGCAAATGAACCCGCCTTTGCGATCGCATCACGATAACGAAGTTCTTTGGCAAGCCCTACGGGATGGTACCATCGATTTCATTGCCACAGACCATGCCCCACACACTTTAGAAGAAAAAGCACAAGAATACCCCAAAACTCCCTCTGGAATGCCCGGAGTAGAAACTTCCCTGCCTTTAATGCTAACGGCTGCAGCAGATGGGAAATGTACTGTTGCTCAAGTGGCAAACTGGATGTCTCAAGCTGTAGCTAAAGCATATTCTATTCCCAATAAAGGAGCGATCGCACCCGGTTACGATGCCGATTTAGTCTTAGTGGATTTGAACACTTACCATCCGGTACGCCCTGAAGAACTATTAACTAAGTGCGGTTGGAGCCCTTTTGAAGGTTGGAACCTAACAGGATGGCCCGTTGTGACGATTGTAGGCGGTCAAATTGTTTATGAGAAGGGCAAGTTGCACACAGAGGTAAGAGGTCAAGCTTTAACTTTTAATCAATAGTTAGCAATCGGTTGTTCGTAATTAGTGATTGGGGGACATAGGACATAGGCGATACCCGAAGGCTGTTCGCGTATAGCCCCCCTTACGGGCATAGCCCAAAGGCATCGCGGAGCGTGTGCAAGGCACATAGCGTCTGTGCTCCTGAGATACAAGGGAGGGAAGAGAGTTTGTATAGCCGCGATTGCGAACATCGCTTGGTATTTTTACACAATTGGGATGCTCTCGTTTTTGGCGCTCACGTATCAGTAAAACCTTTAAGAAACTGTTCGCAGTTAACATTTTCTGATACGTAAGTGTAATTTATAGAGATTTCATGAAATCTTGATAAAAAGCTACTGAGTATTTGTTTACATAAGCAAAGGTACCAGTTAGTAACACTACTGGTGAAATTTCTACTTACGGAGAATATTTGTAAACAATACTTGGTAAAAAAAATGACAATGCTAGCTAATTACACTGACGAACGTGGAAGTGGCAGAATTGACCAGCATATATGTGCGGGCAATAGTATGACAGAAAACCAGCCCCTTGCTTGGATTCTCATACCCACAGCAAAAAAGGCTGGCGTTGCTTGGTTTGAGTCCTTTTCTGACAATTAAGTAAGAGTAGGTACAACAATATAGCTAACTTGTAACTCGAGGTTTTTAGTAAAAACACTCACTAGATTCCATCGCGAATTACAAATTAGCTCCCAACGGCTCTTGCGGAATCATACAATTGTGTGTTGCGATCGCGGCTTGACGACTGTCCTCATTCCCATAGGTCAGGTGAACTATTATATAGCGATCTGGCTTATAGGGCAATCGTTCAGCCCACTCAATTGCCACAATTCCTGGCGTGACCTCAATACCTTCCCAATAAGTTTCCAAATTTAAAGCAATCACTTCCTTTGGTTCTAAGCGATATAGATCGAGGTGATATAGAGGGAGGCGTCCTTCCGCATACTCATTAATCAGGGTAAAAGTGGGGCTAACAATAGGTACGGGGATGCCCAAACCTTCACCTAGACCTTGCACTAGGGTTGTTTTGCCTGCACCTAAATCGCCCTGTAGTAGAATAACGCTCCGGGCGTCTAAACATTGACCGAGTGCAATACCGAGTTTGCGTGTTGCCTGAGTATCTGGTAAAGAGATATTCATAAATGGTTAATGGCTAATGGCTAATAGCTAATGGCTAATGGTGAGTCCAGTCCTGCAGGCGGGTTTCCCGCCGTAGGGAACTGGCGAACCCGAAGGGCTAATGGCTAATGGCTAATAGCTAATAGCTAATGGCTAACCACTAACCAATACCTATTTTCCTGGATGTGCTCCACTGTACCAACGCCATAACACTTTTGCCAGCCGTTGGGGGTTGTGGCGCACGCACCCTGTTTCATCTTCATGCATGACATTTGCCAGAACAATTCGCCGCCCTAACATTGTGACTTCTTCTCGGTCAAGAAAGACGGGATGAGAGTTTTGTTGGGCATAACGGACAAGTGCGCGAGGAGTGGGAGATTTTTTGTGTACGAGTACGGCGTTAAATAACGGTTTTCCACATGCAGCGTCAATTGCTCGAATGTGATCTGCAACAGTGTAATCTTGAGTTTCCCCCGGCTGAGTCATAATGTTACAAACATAAATACGGGGTGCTTCAGATGCTGCGATCGCATCCGCAATTTCTGGAACTAGCAAATTGGGAATTACGCTAGTGAAAAGACTGCCGGGACCCATAATAATATAGTCAGCTTCTTTGATAGCCTTAATAGCTGCTGGTAAAGCTGGGGGATTGGCGGGGGTACAGCCAATTTTAACAATATGACCTCCTGCGGCGGTGATATTAGATTCACCCTCAATCTGACGACCGTCAGACAATTCTGCCCAAAGACGAACATCACTCAGAGTTGCAGGTAAAACTTGTCCTCGGATAGCTAAGACTTTAGAACTAGCAGCGATCGCACGTTCGAGATCGCCAGTAATATCACTGAGTGCTGTTAAAAACAGATTCCCAAAACTGTGACCTGTCAGCCCATCCCCTGCTTTAAAACGGTATTGAAAGAGTTCTGTTAATAACTTTTCTTCATCAGCTAGTGCTGCCAAACAGTTGCGAATATCGCCTGGTGGTAGAACACCAATTTCTCGACGCAACCGCCCCGAAGAACCCCCATCATCTGCGACAGTCACAATAGCGGTAATGTTAGCGCTGTAAACCTTGAGTCCTCGAAGTAATGTAGAAAGACCAGTCCCACCACCAATTGTGACAATTTTTGGGCCTCGATACAATCGACGATGTGCCAGCAAGACATCAATAAGTTCTTCATCGCCTTCCGGTCTGAGGACTTCAGTAATTGAACTTACTGTCCGGGTTTGTCCCCATAAAAGCAAAAGCAAGCCCCACAATAAAACCAAAGGACCGCTGATGTAGTACGGTACAATGTTGGTGATTGCTCCCAGAAAGCCCCTAATCAGCTCGATTGCCCAAAAAATTGGCGTTAGTCTAACCCAAATAGCAAGACCCAGACTTGCTAGCAGTACACCCCCAACGCTAATTAACAACCATCGTTTGATCGATAATCCAGGGGACAACCACTTGAACCACTGATTAACCCGATGGCGACGGCGCGACTGCTTTTGCAGGGCGTTGAGGGCTTGTCTGAGAAAACCAATTGACATACCACAAAAAGGAGCAGTGCTACTAACAACAATGAATAACAGAAAATGTACACCACGTGGTTTTTTCCCAAATGTGGAATTATGACATTTTGCCATCCCATTAGACCAAAACAGAGTAGTCAAAGTTGCCAGTGTGCCGACTTATTCTTCCTCAAGGTGTAGAGAAACGACAAGTGAATGGAACAGCGAATTTTAGGGCTAGATCCCGGACTGGCAAGTTTGGGATTTGGCGCGATTATATGCCAAAAAAGTCAAACTAAGGGACAACAAGAATCAGTAAATTTACTAGATTTTGGTGTAATTAGTACCCCAGCGAGTATGGAGTTAGGACAAAGACTATGTACTATATACGACGATCTGCACACCCTGATTGGGGAATATAAACCAGAATTAGTGGCTATTGAGAAGTTCTTCTTCTATCGTATGGCAAATACGATCCTTGTGGCACAAGCACGGGGTGTTGTGTTGTTAGTCCTCGCACAGCATAAGTTACCGATTGTGGAATTTACACCCGCTCAAATTAAACAAGCGCTCACGGGGTATGGGAATGCAGAGAAACAAGAGGTTCAAGCAGCCGTGGCGCATGAATTGAATTTAGATTACGTTCCCCGCCCGGACGATGCTGCAGATGCATTAGCGGTAGCATTGACTGGATGGTTTCAGATGTAGGTTGAGTGATTGGA
This sequence comes from Tolypothrix bouteillei VB521301, assembly GCF_000760695.4. Taxonomy (GTDB): domain Bacteria; phylum Cyanobacteriota; class Cyanobacteriia; order Cyanobacteriales; family Nostocaceae; genus Scytonema; species Scytonema bouteillei_A. The sequence goes on from NZ_JHEG04000001.1 coordinate 1,787,243, forward strand.
AATCACGGCTATACAAACGAAGTCCGCCTGCGCGGACTAGATTATCAAGAGGGCTGCGAACCTCATGCTCGTTTCTCAATCTGGTGAAGTACATTTTCAAAGCTAATAACCTTGTTTAACAAGATTTGGGTGTACCTCAGTTGACTGGGAAACGCTGTAGCATATTTTCAAAATTTTTGACAACTGTGGTTAGGCGCAAGTTGTCTTGCATAGGGAAATTGTGCTGCCTAGTATCAAGGGATGGGATCAAATTTAAATTGGCGAATCCCTAAACTCAAATGAAACTTTTCTCTCGTTAAAAAAACCTAGAAATGTAGCCTCCATATTTTTGTCAGCTAGTAGGAAGATACAATCTCTCATCCAAGTACCCCTGCAGCAAACAGGGAACCAAAGTCAATGCTCCCCTGCCAGTCTTGAAGACGTGGATGCTTATCCCCTGGTATTGCTTTTGCACCATTTTCCTGGCTTCCTTTCATTACAATGACTGATTTTAGCTCGGTATGTGCTAAAACTACCGGAGAATGAGTAGACATAAAAATTTGAGAATCATACAAAGAACTTAAAGATTGCAGGACTACGTCTATTAATCTAGGATGGACACTGTGCTCTGGCTCTTCTAAAAGAATTACACCTGGTCTTTGAGGTAAGTAAGGTAGAATTGTCAACGCCAAAATATTTAGCGTTCCATAAGATAGTTCAGACGATGCAACAATATGTTCTCCAGAATATTTTAATTGCAGATAAGTGTGGTTATTTTTTTCTGATTGCACAGCTTGGATTGTCTGCAAATTAGGAAAAGCTGTTTTAATATGTTCGACCCAATAATCAAATAAAGCTGGTTGCTCTATTTGTAAATTTAGAACTAACCAAAGTAAATTTGCAGCATCAAAACGCAAAGTTTTTCGTTGACTTGCTGGAAAAGCTTTCCCTAACATTGAGTAACTGGGTTTATAGTACATTATCTCGTTTTCTAAAAAATTTTTCAACCAAAGTGTAGCCGGAAAATTAGGAAAATCTTGTGGGAAGTTTGCTAAGATTAATTCTTGCGGTTCTAGTTCAAATTCCATGCGATCGCCAATGTTATTTTCTGGCATGATAATTGCTTGATTTTCCAAGTTTCGCTTAACGATCGCTTGCTTATGAAAAGATTCTTTTATTCCTGCTTTTTCATCTGCTTCTGCTTCAAAATACTCATAATTAATAATATATAAATCTTCACGCTCGACATAAATTTCTGTATCGCTAACTATTTTCAAGTTAATCTCATAACGCACAGATTGAGGACGTAAATTCCTACTTGCTACGACACCACTTGCTTCAGGTTTCAGTAACTGACTAATAACATCTTGTGGTAAATGAGCTTCTATCGCAAAACCAAAATTATCGCCTTGTTGCTTGTAAAGCAAATGCCGCAATTTTTTCAATCTGGGACCTTCAGGAATAGACGGATATTCCAAAAATGCAGGTACTAGTCCCTTTGATAAAATTTCGCTAAGTAATAGAGGTATGTCAAGCAGCGTACTTTTACCTGTGCCATTAAGACCAATTAATACATTATATTGACCGACTTGAATATCAAGTTTGTCAAAGCAACGATATTTATATGCTTCTATTCGAGAAATCATGTGTTATGTACAACTAGAGCTATCGTTGAATTATACTCATTATGTTCCGCTCGGAAACTAAATTTTCTTTCCATGCATTAACATTTGATAAACTCTAACATCTTTATTGCAATACTTGACTTCTACTTTAAGAAATCTTGCTACTTCAATAGTCAGTAACTTTTGCTCTAAGGTTGACATGGCTATTGCCCAAACAGTGGCAAAAACACTGCGAGCAATTTAATAAAATGTCAAAATGACACGCACTATTCCTACAGAAAAATTTCTCACCGTAGAATTTAAAAGCGATCGCCTGCGCCTTTTTAACCGAGAACTCATTGAAATAGTTGTATGTCTTGCTAATACTGATGTAAGGGAATTTTACCTTGGTGTTGAAGATGATACCAGATTGGGAGCCGTTCATGTTCGTTGGGAAGACTACATTAATTCCATAGCTTAAAAATACGCGCCGCGCTTTTTTCAGTCCGTGCAAGGTAAGAAAACTTATGTCCTGGCGATCGCACAATGAAACAGCCCTGCTTAACAAGCTACGGTGGTGTACACAAGTCTTCTAAAGTGCGTTCTTGAGGTTTCGATCCCCCCTAACCCCCCTTAATAAGGGGGGAAGTTGATTCTAATTCCTCCTTTTTTAGGATGTTTCATGTCTTTTCTAGAGATCTATGTACACCGTAGCCTTAACAAGGGGGGCTAGGGGCGATCGCATTTGTCTTTAAGGTTTAAGAAATTGACATAACAACCAAATCTCTACCTATAGGATATATCTATAGGACAGTAAAACAAGTTGATATAACCTTGTTTTTCTGACTTTGGCTAGAAGAAATGATGGCAAGAAATATTTATTCTAACTATAGAATTAATTTCTAGCTCGGTACGTATCCGCTTAATGTATTGCCTTGCAGCCAAACAATCTTTAATTTATTAAAGATGTGAGTAAAGCCTTTCTTTAATTTTTTTAGATGTTCTTGCAAACAAATGGCGAATTTATCCCTTTTGAAAAAATATTTATAGAACCATGAATCTAGGTAACAAAAGCCCGATAAACGTGGATATAGGTAACAAAAACCACTTAAATTCTAGCACAAACGAGATGTTTCAACATGTTTGGAATGCAAAGGTAGTCATAGCCACAGCAGTGTTGGCAATGTTTGTCCGAATGGGATATGGTACTGATGCGGCTTCACCTCCAGGGCTTACAAGTACTTATGATATAACCAGCAACACGGATGATTATATTGGTAGAACCGTGACGATTATCAGCAAGCCTTTTAAAAAAGTTGGTTCAAGCTCTTTTACAGTTAGTGATAGCCGATTTATGAGTGGCGAGCCCTTTGTAGTCGTCAACACTACAGGCGTACCATTTGATTTACCTCAAAATAAAGACGTAAAAGTTCAAGTCACGGGTGAAGTTCGTAATTTAGAAATTCCACGAATCGAGCGTGACTACAATTTGGATTTGCAGGATGAATACTTTAAAGATTATCTGAACAAACCTGTCATTATTGCTCAAAATATAATACAGTCACCAACACCCGGTCAAATCACGAGCAATCCCAAAAGATTCTATGGTAAAACTCTTGCAGTGAGAGGGGAAGTGGATAACATTCAAAGCCCAGTTTTATTTACTCTAGATGAAAATTATATAGTAGGCGCACAGGATTTGCTGGTTTTTCTCAAACCTTCGCCACAACAGGAGATTCAGAAGGACCAGACCGTGATGCTTGTGGGGGAACTGCGTCCGTTTAATGTCAATGAGATTGAACAAGCGTATAACGTAAAATGGGATGAAAGAGTGAAAGCCCAGTTAGAGGCTGATTATAGAAATAAGCCCGTCTTTATTGCTAGCGCTATCTACCCTTAAAGTGACTAGTACTACACGGCGTAAATAAGGCAACCATTAGTAAAAGATAAAAAGCTTACCATAAAGCTTTTGCGCCTTCTGCCCTCTGCCTACGAACTTCTGCCTTCGTGTACTAGTGACCGATGACCCGTAGGTAGGGAAGACAGCCCACCATTCAATGTTAGTGGTTAGCAGGTTATATAAAGTCCACGTAGGTGGACTTTGTTTGTACAGTCGCGAATTCTATTCGCCCCGAGCGTAAGTTTCTTATTTTCATAAAGTCCACGTAGGTGGACTTTGTTTGTACAGTCGCGAATTCTATTCGCCCCGAGCATAAGTTTCTTATTTTCATAAAGTCCACGTAGGTGGACTTTGTTTGTACAGTCGCGAATTCTATTCGCCCCGAGCATAAGTTTCTTAGAAATGATTTAGGGTAGAGAACATATCTTGAGATAGGTGTATCGAGATCGCCTTTAGAGATACTACTGTAATTGAACCTACCTTTTGACTAAGACCAAGGAGATATGTTCGTTCTTATAGTAACGGGCATAGTTTCATGTGGGACTAATGACTATATCTTTGTAGTTGTGATGTATGCGAGTTACAACTACAGACGTAGTATAAGTGTTTAGCCGAACTTGATATAACTCCTTAAAAATACTATTGATAAAGCTAGATACTAGGTAGGGTATACAATGTTGTAATATTTTTGACTAACAATGAATCAGGAAAAAGCAATTATTGTAGAGCAGACTCCCAGCGAGTCACCTCAAGACTCTGCGTCAAAAACAGAGATTGTGATTCCCAGTGAAAGTGTCTTTTTAATTCCTCTCTTCTTTTTACTCGTTTTTTCAATCGCTTTTTTAAAGCAAACTAATTTCACACAAGCTTTATATCAAAGAATAGTTAATTCAAAACTTTATTCTCGAATTCCGTGTTTTAGATGCCAATTCTTTAAACAAAATCAATACTTGCAATGTGCCGTGCAGCCTAGTTTAGTGATGACACGATCGGCTAGTGAATGTCCCGATTACTTGCCTCAAAAAGGTAAAAAATAAGTCATGCTTTTTAGATAATCGAGCGATAAAGTCATACGGATATTGGAAAGCAAGCTGCAATCAATATTTTTGAGAAGAGGAGGTTTGATGCAAGACCAGTGGTATAAAAACGCGATCGCATACTCTCTGGATGTAGAAACGTTTATGGACTCGGATGGCGATGGTGTGGGTGATTTTCAAGGACTAACTCACTGCTTGGACCATCTTGCTGGACTGGGAATTACTTGTTTGTGGCTCTTACCTTTTTATCCTTCCCCCAATCGAGACAATGGTTACGACGTCATGGACTACTACAATGTAGACCCTCGATTGGGAACGCTCGGGGATTTTGTGGAGTTCATGTACCAAGCACGCGAGAGAGGGATTCGGGTTCTAGTGGATTTGGTAGTGAATCACACCTCCAATCAACATCCCTGGTTCCAAGCAGCAAGATCTGATAAAAACTCTAAGTACCGGGATTACTACGTGTGGACAGATAAGCTTCCCGAACACCAAGTAGAACCTGTTTTTCCTGATATTGAAAGCAGTGTTTGGGAGTATGACGAAACTTCTCAAGCCTATTACCTGCACCACTTCTACAAAGAACAACCAGATTTGAACATTGCTAACCCCGCAGTGCAAGCAGAAATTTATAAAATTATGGGTTTCTGGTTGGAATTGGGAGTGTCTGGTTTTCGGATAGATGCGGCTCCTTTCTTGATAACGGGACTTGGGATTGAAGGTGCAGACGAAAAATGCCTGCAAAATTTTCTGTCTCAAATGCGAGAATTTCTTTCTTCGCGCAGTACTGATGCAATACTGCTTGCAGAAGCAAATGTAAAACCGGACCAATTCTCCGTGTACTTTGGAGAAGGCGATCGCATGCACATGCTATTCAACTTTTTGTTGAATCGCCATATGTTTCTTGCTCTTGCTCGTCAGGAAGCAGCACCTCTGATTGATGGATTAAAGTCAATACCAAAAATTCCTCAAATTGGACAATTGCTTAACTTTGTCCGAAATCACGATGAACTCGATCTTTCTGGGCTGGCTTCAGAAGAACTCGAAGAAGTCTTTGCGGCTTTCGCCCCTGAAGAAAATATGCGGAGTTTCGGACGGGGTATTCGTCGCCGACTACCACCCATGCTAGAAGGCAATTGTCATCGTATAGAACTGACTTACAGTTTGATGTTCAGCTTACCCGGTACTCCCATGCTGCGTTACGGTGATGAAATCGGTATGGGTGATGATTTGTCTTTAGAAGGTCGCGAAAGCGTTCGTACTGTGATGCAGTGGTCGGACGAACCCAATGGTGGTTTTTCCACTTCTCTCGAAAAAGCTCTTGCCAAACCAACCATTTCAAAAGGCAATTACGGTTACAAACACGTTAACGTTGCTACCGAACAGCGCGACCCAGCTTCCTTAATGAATTGGATGGAAAGACTGATCCGCATTCGCAAGCAATGTCCGGAATTTGGTCGGGGAGGGTGGCAAATTCTAGAAACCGATGAACCTTGTGTCTTTGCTCACTGCTGTGAGTGGCAAGGTAGAGCGGCGATCGCAATTCACAATCTTGCAGATAAAGAGTGTATTGCCACTATTAAAACAAACAAGTACAAGCACTTGATTGAGTTGTTTTGCGATCGGCAATACGAACCAATTCAAGGTGAAGTGCTTTCCATTGCTTTATCAGCATACGGTTATCGTTGGTTCCGAGCAAATACGATGCGTTAAATAGCTAATGGCTAACGGCTAATAGCTAATGGCTAATGGCTAATAGAACAATTAGCTATTAGCTATTAGCAATTAACAATTAACAATTAACAAAACATATGATAAAAATTGGCTGTCAAGCTTCCCACGAACAATTTAAACCCAGCGAATTGCTCAAGTACGTCCAATTGGCAGAGCAAGCTGGATTTACTCATGTCCTATCCTCCGACCACTTCCATCCTTGGAGCGAACAACAAGGGCAAAGCGGTTTTGCCTGGTCTTGGCTGGGTGCTGCAATGCAAGCTACACCCACACTTTCCTATCGAGTGGTTTGTGCTCCAGGTCAGAGGTATCATCCAGCGATCGTTGCTCAAGCTGTAGCAACTTTATTGGAAATCTTTCCCAATCGCTTCATCTTAACGGTTGGTAGCGGTCAAGCACTCAACGAACAAATTACTGGCAATGTTTGGCCTACCAAGTCTCAACGCAATGCTCGTCTTAAAGAATGTGTCGATGTAATGCGTGCTCTTTGGAGAGGGGAAACTGTCACTCATCATGGGTTAGTGTGTGTCGAAGAGGCAAAACTATACACCCGCCCTGAAACACCACCCCCAGTTATTGGAGCTGCTATTACCTCTAAAACCGCAGAATGGATTGGCAGTTGGGCTGATGGACTGATTACTATTTCTCACCCAATTTCCAAGCTCAAAGAAGTTGTTGAAGCTTTTCGTCGTGGTGGTGGTGAAGGCAAACCTATGATTTTGAAAGTTCAGCTTTCTTACGATCGCGATGAGGACGCAGCACGGCAAAAAGCACACCAGCAATGGCGCAACAATATTTTTGAGAATATTTTGATGACAGAGTTACGAACTCCACAGCAATTTGATGCTGCTGGAGCGTTTGTTCAACCCCATGAGTTAGATGCACACGTCCGGATTTCTTCAGATCCACAACAGCATATTGAATGGCTTCAGGAGTATGTCGATCTCGGATTTGATGAACTTATCTTGCACAATGTTAATCGGGAGCAGGAGCAGTTTATTGAAGTTTTTGGTGAAAAAGTCTTGCCAGTAGTAACACGTAATTAATTTTTGATTGTGAAGATTACATCTCCATGAGGTTGTTGCTAGAAAGTAAGATTTCTTGCCTTTCGGTGAAACTCATGGCAATTCCCTTTTCATAGTATGCAGCTTCATTGATAAATATGGGATAAACAGTGGATTCTCCCGTATAAGGAATGTCTTGACCATCAAAAGTCAGAAACATTGGATCGCCAGGATGAAGTGGTTGGTAATCTCTAAACTGAAGCCGAGGATGAATCATTGCTTGAATTTCTCCCCTCTCATTTCTCGGATAATCTACATTACTGGTAATAAGATAAACAGTGACTGTACTGGGAGATTGTGGTACTGTTCCTTGGTTGCTAGCTTCTAAATAATTCAAGATAGTACATACAAGTTCTTCAGTTTTTTGAAACCATTCTGCACTCAAAACACTTTGTGCAACCGGACCTACCTCAATAACAAAGCCTAATTCACAAAGAGAACGGAGAAAACTACTTTCTTTATCGGAAGCAGGACAGGACACTTTTACCAATGGGTTCACCGAACTTAAGTAAGCTCCCAAGTTAAGTAAGAAAGGATGCTTGTTTTGCAAAATAATGCTGAGTCCCATGTTTGTAGTTGTCGAGTGTAAATCCATAATGACATCTACTTGGGAGTTCCCTTTTGGGACTAAAAGTTGTTGTATGTTTTTTGCGCGAGTGTCTTCGTAACTAGATAAAGTTGTATCCTGTAAGTCTTGCTTCAAAAAACAACGATTTAAGTCTTTTTCAATATATCGCCTGCGTTCTTCAAAAGCTCTGGGATTTCCCAATAATGTTAATGTTTGAAAACTAGGGCGTTGAATTAAAGCAGGATCTTTTTCAAATTTTTTGATTAAATAGACTCCTGTAAATTCATTTCCATGGGTTCCGCCCACTATTGCAACCCGTTTAATTTTAGTCATAAGTTATGCAATCCAGAACTTTTCTTCAAGTATATAAACATATACGAAGAAAGTTCAGCACCCGATCTCTCCGACTTCTTCAAGAAGTCGGAGATCTGGCAAATGTTAATTTTTACACAAGACTTGTGGTTTGGGGAAAGTATCGTCCCAATATTGAGTACACAATTCCGGGCGTTGCGGGGGATTAGCAGTATAAACAAAAAACAGCGCTGACCTATCTTGTGTTCTTAAAGTTCCATGGTGTAAAGCACGTCGCGGATCTACAAAAATAACTGTACCTGCGGGTCCGGGACACGATTTCCAGTACTTTTTAGGAATAATTTCTTGCACCTGTTCATCGTTAATGCCTACGTAATTAGACCTCCACAGTTTGTAATAAAGTCGGTAATAATTCAAGCTAGGCGCTGAGGTTAAAGATAAGGGGATATACTCAAAAGGTCCGTGATGCTCTTCTACATCAGTTAAATAAATAATAATTTTGATAATACGGCGGTCTTCGGAATCTTTATGCCAAAGAAGAGTTCCAAATTGGTTCTCGTTAGGAAAGTCTTTACGCAAATGGACCCCGTGAAAGGCAATTGGAAGTCCAATATAGTTTTCAATTATGGAGAGTAGTCTTTTTTCCTTTCCCCATTGAGAAAACTCTGGAAAATCTGTCATCGTATAAATTTGCGGTAATCTTTCCGTTTTACCTGTTTGATTTACCGATAACATCCCAGACAGATGCTCATCTGATGCTTTGAGAAGTGTGGAAGTAGTGCTTATACCCAATTCTTCAAGAGAGGTCACATAAGCTCCCTCTGTTTTGAGAGCATCTACAATTTTGCGATCGCGCTCTTCTAACACAGGGACTTTTCCTGCGTACTTAATAAGCTCTGTCTTGTAAATTAATTCAGACTGTAAGTCATTGACTTTTCTTTTAATTTGATTTGCAATGTTGTTAATCATGACGTAAGTGTTAGCTAAAGTGCATATTTTTGGTTTTTTAGTTTATAGATGATACCCCATTTTTAGACAAACTCTTAGTGGATAACTCAGCATATTCTCCTACAGACATCTCCCGATTACCCATTATATCTAAAACAGATAAAACAACTAGAGTAAAGAAGGGAACAACAGTCTTTATCGTAAACATGGGCCATCTTCTCAATGCACCAAAGAGCACTTTCCAGTTAGCTTCTTGGAAGCTCCTCCAAACCATTTGCCTGCAATATTGCTTGGAATAGCCGTTTTGTTCCAGTTTCATCAACACTTCAGTTATATGTTTGTATTGCATTAATAGTGCTGACTTTTGTTCTTTCTGCCAATAGCTTACCCCAACAATACATTCTACGTAAGTCTTTTTAGTTACGATGACTCTACCGTTAGCAGCACAGTAACCTGCTATGTACGCTAAAGATATCCAGTTTTGTGCAGCGTCTTCCCATTTTTGAAGAGCACTTTGCACCAAATCGGTTCTGTATATAGAAGCTGTTAGAAAAATGACTGCTCCCACGCTCTTAGTAAAACAGTGTTCAAAGACAGCTTTTCCGTCGCGATCGCCATTTTCACTATCAATATCAAACCAACGATTTCCAATTATTGTAGGTGGATGAACTGGTTCGCCAGTTGTTTTGTTACGACCGGAAAAATTAAGAAATAAGAGTGATAAGTCCTCATATTTTTTAATTTTTTCAAAAATATACGGTACTGCTTCATTTTCAATTGGATCGTCATCTCCAATTGCCCAAACATATTTTGTTTTTGCAGATTTTAGACAGTTTATGATATTAGGCATTACACCTAAATTCTCAGGATTTTTATTGGCATTAAATGTAATATGATTGAGTTTTGTCTGCCACTTTTTAATAATTTCTTGAGTATTGTCAGTGGAACAATTATCCGAAACGTAAATTTCACACTCAGATTCAAAACCTTGAATGGCTTGAGCAATCCATGCCAATTGGCGGTCAAGTAATTCTGCGCGATTGTAAGTGGGTATAGCGATAGTCAGTAATTTATTCACAGTTTTCACGGTTGGTGATAAGTACTCTTGAATCCCATGTTTAGAGACTAGCTCTGATTTTTGCTATATCTCACAATAGAAGCAATTGAAATAGGAAATCATTAACTGATAGTTTTTAGAGTTATTCAGTTATGTTATACGTAATTTCCCCATTGCTATATGAAAGCTTACAATTCTCACTTAACAAATCTGTGTAAATTCTATGACGAAAATGTGACAAGTTGTTGATTTCAAAAAATATTTTTTTATATTTTTAGTAAAAAAATTAACTTTATAATACTATCTTTGAGATTAATTTCTGATGTTAATAACCCGATTTTTATTAAATTTTCTGTAAAGAAGTTTCTAGAATGTAATATTTTTAAAGTAGTAAAAAGAAAATCTGTAAAAATACTGAGTTAAATTTTCTGTAAAGAAGTTTCCAGAATGTAATATTTTTAAAGTAGTAAAGAGAAAATCTGTAAAAATACTGAGTCTTTAATTCATCTAATTTTTGCTGAAATAGCTTTGCTGTAGTAAGTTATAAATGGAAAAACCCCGATACTTAGACAAAAAGTGAGTAAGGTTAGCCTGCGATCGCGATTACTTTTTTCCCACGTTCTTGTCATGTTAGTAGGCTTGAGCACCCTAGTTATGGTAGGCAGGTTCTTCTCGCCCCAACTGTTTGGATTGCATTTAAAGTCTCTAGAGGGTAGGGGATTTGACTTAAGTAAAATTCGGCATGAATTAGTTGAGGAGTTTGAAACAGCCTGGAACAGAGGAGCTTGGTGCTCTATATTAATAGGTGCAACTGTCGCAAGTGGCTTAAGTTATCTAGTTGCCCGACGAATTGTACAACCTCTCAATCAAATGGAAAAAATTACTCGGCAATTCGCACAGGGAGATTTAAAAGCGCGAATACCTGAAAATGAGATTCCAGAGTTAAACCGTCTTGCCATCAGCTTCAATAGAATGGCAGCTAATCTTGAAGGTGTGGAACAGCGCCGTCGAGAACTTATAGGAGACTTAACCCATGAACTTCGTACCCCACTGACAATTTTAGAGGGATACTTGGAGGGTTTGGCAGATGGTACAATTGAGCCTTCGGTAGAAGTTTTTCAGAGATTGGCTAGGGAAACAACGCGATTGCATCGGTTAGTTGATGATACACAAGAACTTTCTAAAGCAGAAGCAGGATATTTACCTATCAATATACAACCTGTTAATTTATATCCATTGTTTCTGTCTTTGATTCAGCGCTTCTCGGATCAACTTTTAGAAGAAGGTCCGGTGTTACGTTTGGATTGTCCGCTCAATCTTCCCCTAGTCTCTGCCGATCCCGAAAGAGTTGAGCAAATTTTGGTAAACCTTCTTGGCAATGCAATCCGTTACACTCCTAAAGGTACCATAATGATAAGAGTTTGGAGCGAATCTCCTAAATTATGGATTGCAGTTATTGATACAGGGCAGGGCATTAGTCCAGAGGATCTACCCTTTGTGTTTGACCGCTTTTGGCGATCGGATCGTTCTCGTGTTCTCAGCCCTGGAGGTACTGGAATTGGTTTAGCTATCTCGCACCGTCTTGTTGAGTTACAAGGAGGCGAGATCCAGGTACAGAGCAAGCTAGATGAGGGAAGCACATTCCAATTCTCGTTGCCATTGGTTTGAAAACAGGTATGAGGGGATAGAGGTTAGTGCTTGGGGACGATTCAATAGAAAAGGCAGAGATAAAGGGCGGAAGAGATTTATTACTTTTGCCTTCGCTCTAAATTTAACTTAATAGCTAATGATTTAGGATTGCTATAGTAGTTCAATGTATGTGATTGTGGATAATATCATCAATCATGGCTTCTACATTCGTGTCATAGAGATCTGATTCTGTCAAATAAAACCTTACAAAGCGCTCATCAACATTAAACGCTTCATCCAACCAACCCTTAAAGCCACGGGCCCGTTTGTCAATCTCCATTAAAACTTCTAGTTCATGGGGGCTTAAGTTAAAAATAATTTCTAACTCATCTAATTGAGTTCTGTAGTTTCCTACAGGACGAAACTCAAACTCTTGCACAAAAGGATAAGCCCCACCAAAACGATCGGCGTATTCGCACTCTACTTTATGGAGGTGAAAACCCAGTTTCTCTACTGCTTCGAGAACTCTATGTACTAAAGGGTGAGGTCTAACTTCCAACGCATCCCTGTCTTTAGGGTTGATAGCAGTTTTAATGTCCAATCCCGTTCTCACATAAACAGGAGTACCCCCCAAACTAAGTGGCATTTCATAGGGAAGTTGGAGTGAAAATGGTACAACAAATTCCTCTTTTGGTTGAATGCTCAATCGCTCCAATAAACGATAGTTAACCATCACGCATTCTTCATGATAAGTAGAGTCTTCTGTTTCGCGCTTGTACTCAGTCGCCAATTTCAAGTAAATATCATCAATATTTTGCGCGACATCTCCACCAATAATATGAACTTCACCCTCTAGCAAATCACCAGGCACAACGGAATCATTAAACAAGCGTGTATCAACTTTTGCAGCACCAATACCTACACTTGCTAAAAACTTTTTAAACATAGAAGGAAGGATTATGAATTATGAATTATGAATTATGAAGTTTAGCCTGTATGGAACTAATTTCTTTCATATATTAAACCTAGCTTAACTGACCAATCCCTAATTTGTCTGTAATGATATTGTTAAATTTTCAATTATGAGATAAACATACCCATCACCCCAGCCCTTCTACCTCAATGGAGTTGAGTGTAAGGATGCTCTCTTGTCTGGGAAGAGGTAAGGGTTAGGGAAAACTCTTTTTTCATAATTCATAATTTATAATTCATAATTCATAAAAAAAAGCTCCTGCTTTGAAGCAGAAGCTTTAACCCGATTATCAGTGATGAAAGAATTTATTAATCAAGATCTCCCATGAACAATACGGGCTCAGTTTCACGGTCAATTCCCTTCTCGAAACCGCCAGCAGCTGCACGAGCGCGACCAGCATGCCATAGGTGACCTACTAAGAAGAAGAATGCCAGTACAAAGTGAGAAGTCGCCAACCAAGCACGAGGAGATACGTAGTTGAAGGAGTTGATCTCTGTTGCTACACCACCTACGGAGTTCAGAGAACCCAAAGGAGCGTGAGTCATGTACTCAGCAGCACGACGAGCTTGCCATGGTTGAATGTCGTTCTTGATTTTGTCTAAGTCAAGACCGTTAGGTCCTCTTAGAGGTTCCAGCCAAGGACCTCTGAAATCCCAGAAGCGCATGGTTTCACCACCAAAGATGATTTCACCTGTAGGAGAGCGCATCAGGTATTTACCAAGACCCGTTGGACCTTGAGCGGAACCAACGTTAGCACCCAAACGTTGGTCGCGGATGAGGAAGGTCAAAGCTTGAGCTTGAGACGCTTCAGCACCAGTAGGACCGTAGAATTCGCTTGGGTAAACAGTGTTGTTGAACCAAACCATACAGGAAGCGATAAAGCCCATTAAGGACAAAGCGCCCAAGCTGTAGGAGAGGTAAGCTTCACCAGACCAAATTGAAGCGCGGCGAGACCAGCCGAAAGGTTTGGTGAGAATGTGGAAGATACCACCTGCGATGCAGATGAAACCAACCCAAATGTGACCGCCAACAACGTCTTCTAGGTTATCAACGCTGACAATCCAACCTTCACCACCGAAGGGTGACTTCAGTATATAACCGAAGATCACAGCAGGATTCAGTGTTGGGTTAGTAATAACACGAACGTCACCACCACCAGGTGCCCAAGTGTCATACAAACCGCCAAAGAACATCGCTTTTAGTACCAACAGCAGAGCGCCACATCCCAAGATGATGAGATGGAAACCGATAATGTTGGTCATCTTGTTCTTGTCTTTCCAGTCGTAACCGAAGAAAGAAGAATACTCTTCTAGGGTTTCTGGACCTCGGATGGCATGATAGATACCGCCAAAACCAAGTACTGCCGAAGAAATAAGGTGCAATACACCAACGACAAAGTAGGGGAAGGTATCAATAACTTCACCACCAGGACCAACACCCCAACCAAGGGTTGCTAGGTGAGGTAGCAGGATTAAGCCCTGCTCGTACATGGGCTTTTCAGGAATGAAGTGAGCAACCTCAAACAAGGTCATTGCTCCAGCCCAGAAAACAATCAAACCAGAATGGGCAACGTGAGCACCCAAAAGTTTACCGGAGAGGTTAATGAGACGGGCGTTACCAGCCCACCAAGCAAAACCGGTGGAGTCTTGGTCGCGTCCTGCGCCCATCACTGCAGGTCTATTAGAGAGCGTTACCACGGGGCAGTACCTCTTCAGGGAATACAAATTTTTCGTGAGGCTGGTCTTGAGGAGCCATCCAAGCGCGGATACCCTCGTTCAGCAAAATGTTTTTGGTATAGAATGTTTCAAATTCTGGGTCTTCTGCCGCACGCAATTCTTGCGACACGAAGTCATATGCTCGCAGGTTAAGTGCCAAACCGACAATCCCAACAGCACTCATCCACAGACCTGTCACTGGTACAAACAACATGAAGAAGTGCAACCAGCGCTTGTTGGAGAACGCAATCCCGAAAATCTGTGACCAGAAACGGTTTGCTGTCACCATGGAGTAGGTTTCTTCTGCTTGGGTGGGGTTGAAGGCGCGGAATGTGTTCGAGCCTTCGCCGTCTTCAAACAGAGTATTTTCTACTGTTGCTCCGTGGATCGCACACAGCAGCGCTCCACCGAGTACACCAGCCACTCCCATCATGTGGAATGGGTTGAGTGTCCAGTTGTGGAACCCTTGCAAGAACAGCAAGAAGCGGAAGATCGCTGCGACGCCAAAGCTTGGTGCAAAGAACCAGGATGATTGTCCCAAGGGGTACATCAAGAATACGCTCACGAACACTGCTATCGGCGCGGAAAACGCGATCGCATTGTATGGACGAATCCCTACGAGTCTGGCGATTTCAAACTGTCTGAGCATGAACCCGATCAGACCGAAGGCTCCGTGTAGCGCTACGAAGGGCCACAACCCCCCAAGCTGACACCAACGGGTGAAATCTCCTTGTGCTTCTGGTCCCCACAGCAGTAACAACGAATGTCCCATGCTGTCTGCTGGTGTGGATACTGCTACTGTCAGGAAGTTACATCCTTCCAAGTAGGAGGACGCCAAGCCGTGTGTATACCAGCTTGTTACGAATGTTGTACCGGTCAGCCAACCGCCGAGGGCGAGGAATGCACAGGGAAACAACAGTATCCCCGACCAACCTACGAATACGAAACGGTCGCGCTTCAACCAGTCGTCTAGAACGTCAAACCACCCTCTTGTACTGGGGGCGCGTCCAACTGCGATGGTCATTGGACTAAAATCCTCTTTTTTACTAAAATTGCAACTTTTTGAGGAATTAAGGTTTTGTTTATGACACTGACAGATGCCTCAAAGCAACTGACTATTGTGAGAAACTACTACCTTAAGTAGTTTAAGTCTCTCATAAAACCTCATTGAGGTTGCTTACACTAGTGTCACAACAGTTTCTACCAGTTGGTAATCCATCTTGCAGAAACTTAATGATTCTTAACTTATCACATTAGTTCGGCTTTGTGCTCGATTAACACTTAAAAATTAGGTATAAAGCACAAATCCTCTACTTATGATTAATATCAGAATTTTTACAATCTGACACAACTTTTCTCAGAAATCTCACAAAACTTGCAATACACGTGCTCCAGTGGCAGACTGGAGAAAAGGAGCACCCAAATTAGGGAAAAGCTGTTTGCAAGAGGCGAAAGTTTACACCCTAGCCCCTAACCCCCAATTCCTGACCCCTGAATTAGAAGGTAGTTCAGTTCGATGACGGCATCAACAACCATCAACAAAGGCGAGTTCCCGTCAGAGGGGAACTCTACTTCAAACGTTCTTCATCAAAAGGTTCTCGGTTCCCGTCGGTTCAGTAACTACTGGTGGGCAACTGTAGTCTCAATGGGAGCCACAGGCTTTTTGCTAGCTGGAGTTTCAAGTTATCTAAAAGTGAATTTACTTCTAGTAACTGACCCAACGCAACTGGTATTCTATCCCCAAGGATTAGTCATGGGGTTGTACGGTTCTGCCGGAATACTATTAGCCCTTTACCTGTGGTTAACAGTTCTTTGGGACATAGGCGGCGGATACAACGATTTCAATCGAGAAACAGGAAAAGTAAAAATTTTTCGCTGGGGCTTTCCTGGCAAAAACCGTCGTATAGAAATTGATTGCAGCACGCAAGACGTACAATCAGTTCGAGTAGAAATTAGAGAAGGCCTTAATCCCCGTCGAGCACTTTACTTACGCGTTAAGGGTCGTCGAGACATTCCTTTATCGCCAGTCGGTCAACCCATCGCATTGCAAGAGTTGGAAACTCAAGGCGCTCAATTGGCACGCTTTTTGGAAGTACCTTTGGAAGGACTGTAGTAGCTAATGGCTAATAGCTAATGGCTAATGGCTGATGGCTGATATTCAAGATTGCCCTTAGCTCTTCGGCGATTTCCTTAGGGAGACGCTACTCGTTGCTACAGGCTATACCCCAGTCTCCTAGCGTGGAAGACCGCTCTGGGTATCTCCTATCGGAGACGCGAGACGCTTTCGTCGCCGACGCGACACACTTCGCGATGCGAAGCTATGCCCGTAAGGGCTATACGCTAGTAGCCAAGACGCGAGAAACCCCTCCAGGTTCGCCAGTCCCGGTGGTCGCGGGAAACCCCTCCCTTGTTCGCCAGTTGCCAGGGCGCGGGAAACCCCTCCCTTGTTCGCCAGTTGCCAGGGCGCGGGAAACCCGCCTACAGCACTGGTCTCACCGCCTACAGCACTGGTCTCACATTAGCCATTAGCTATTAGCCATTAGCCATTAGCAATTGGTAAGATACATTGGTCGCTGCTGTACTTGATAATGCGGTTTAACATTTCCAAATTAGCAGTTGCTTTATTGACAGTTGGAATTTTTTGGCTTGGCGGTTGTTTTACTCAGCCATCTGTAGCTAGCGCTCTACCAACTTTCATGCTGACGCAAGCAACTACCCAGTCAAATCTCGGGAATTTAACCAAACAAGCAACCCTTGTATCTCAACTTACAAAAAAGAGTACCCCCAGAATGAATGAATTACCACGGCTAGAAGGCAAGGCAACTGTAGTGATGACTGTTAATGGCTCACCTATTACCATTGAACTGGATGGTACAAATGCCCCTATCACTGCAGGCAATTTTGTAGATTTAGTCCAGAAAGGCGTGTACGATGGCTTGGTTTTTCACAGAGTTGTCCGCCAGCCCCAACCGTTTGTGGTTCAAGGGGGTGACCCTCAAAGTAAAGACCCAAAAGTACCAGCAAACCGTTTGGGAACAGGCGGTTTTGTCGATCCAAAAACTGGTAAAGAACGTCGCATACCTCTGGAAATTAAGCCCCAAGGAGCTGAGGAGCCAGTTTACAGCAAAACTCTTGAAATGGCACGCGTTAATAAACCACCTGTACTTCAGCACAAGCTAGGAGCAGTGGCAATGGCGCGATCGCAAATGCCTGACTCTGCATCATCCCAGTTTTATTTTGCTCTAGACAACCTGAGTTTCTTAGATGGCAGCTATGCTGTTTTTGGTTATGTTACCAATGGCATGGACGTTGTCAACAAAATTCAACAGGGCGATCGCATTGACTCGGCTAAAGTCACTCAAGGTGCAGAAAACTTTAAAGGCTAATAGCTAAGGGCTAATAGCTAATGGCTGTTGGACAATTAGCCCTTCGGGTTCGCCCTTCGGGTTCGCCAGTCCCCTACGGCGGGAAACCCGCCTTCAGGGCTGGTCTCACCGTTAGCCATTAGCCACGAGCAAATGAGGTTAGTATAAACTGATTGTGTTTGTATTAAGCAATGCGGTTAAACTGTTCTAAATTTTTATTCGTTTTCATTTGCAGTGCGTTTCTGTTCACCAGCTGTACAACATCGCAGGTAGCTTCCAATTCTTCTCCAACATCTACTCCGACTCAAACAAGTTCCGAGTCATCAACTGCGATAGGTAGCGAGACAGCGAGTCCAGAAACAACAACTGTATCGGAAAATGGTAGCGAGAGTATTCCCGGATTTAAAGAATTACCACGGCTAGAAGGTAAGGCAACTGTAGTGATGATAGTCAAAGGTTCACCCATCACTATCGATGTGGATGGTACTAACGCTCCGATCACTGCAGGTAATTTTGTAGATCTAGTTCAGCGCGGTGTTTACAACGGGCTGATGTTTCACAGAGTTGAGCGAGATCCAAGTCCTTTTGTGGTGCAAGGTGGAGATCCTCAAAGTAAAGACCCGAAAGTACCAGTCACCGATTTAGGTACGGGTAGTTTTATCGATCCAAAAACAAATAAAATTCGTTACATACCTTTAGAAATTAAACCGCTCGGTTCAGAAAAACCACTGTATAGTAAAACTTTTAAAGATGCAGCAGTTACTCAACAACCCGTACTAAAACATAAACGTGGTGCGGTAGCAATGGCGCGATCGCAAATGCCTGACTCTGCATCCTCTCAGTTTTACTTTGCTTTGTCCGATTTGCCGCCTCTAGATGGTAGTTATGCTGTGTTTGGCTATGTTCGAGAAGGAATGGACGTAGTTGATAAAATCCAGCAAGGGGATCGTATTGACTCTGCTAAAGTCACTCAAGGTGCAGAAAATTTGAAGTAGGGCTAATGGCTAATTGCTAATGGCTCATAGTGATTTGAATCATTATTCTCCTTCTCAGGTTGTTGATGTTTCGTCCTTGTTTCCATGCGTTGCGTAGGAATCCGTCTTAGAAGGCGGAGCCTGGGAACAAGCTGAAGTACTAAGCTGACACACAATTAGCTATTAGCCATTAGCTATTAGCAATTAGCAATTAGCAATGAGCAAAAAAGTTGTTGTTACTGGTATTGGTCTTGTTTCCGCTTTAGGTAAAAGTTTAGAGGAAAGCTGGCAACAGTTAATTGCGGGTAAATCTGGAATTAAGCTGTTTCAACCGTTTCCAGAATTAAAACCCTATCCTCTGGGGATGATTGAGGAAGAACCAGCGAGATTAAGAACACTGACTCAGTTAATTGTTTCTCTGGCGTTACAAGATGCCAAGCTATTCCTACCTTTAGTTGATTGTGGAGTTGTTATTGGTTCGAGCCGCAGCAATCAAGGTTTGTGGGAGCAGATGGCACAGATGTGGGAAAAAACGGACAAGGTAGACAAGGGGGACAAGGTAGACAATTCTTGCTTGTCTTCTCACTCTCCTAGTGTCTGCTTGGAAGATTGGTTAGAAACTTTGCCCCACATGAACGCGATCGCTGTCGCACGCCACATTGGTTCTTGTGGACCCGTGTTAGTTCCTATGGCTGCTTGCTCTACGGGAATTTGGGCGCTCGCACAAGCAGTCAATCTCATTCAAACCGGACAATGTCAGCGAGCGATCGCAGGTGCAGTGGAAGCGTCGGTAACACCTCTCACCCTGACTGGGTTTCAACAAATGGGGGCTTTAGCAAAAACAGGAGCTTATCCTTTTGATTTAAACCGAGAAGGTTTGGCGTTAGCAGAAGGCGGTGCTGTCTTTGTCTTAGAGTCAGAGGAATTGGCAAAACAGCGTCAAGCTAAAATTTACGGTCAAATCCTCAGTTTTGCTTTGACAGCAGATGCATATCATGCTAACGCTCCCGAACCAGAAGGAAGGGGTGCAAAACTAGCGATCGCACAATGTTTAAATCGGGCTTGCTTAACCTTCAATGATATTGATTACATTCACGCGCACGGTACAGCAACGCAAATGAACGATCGCATGGAGAGCAAAGTTATACAACATTTGTTTCCGCAAGGTGTCGCAGTGAGTTCAACTAAAGGAGCTACAGGTCATACTTTAGGAGCATCGGGAGCCTTGGGTGTTGCCTTTTCTCTCATGGCATTACAGCATCAAATTATACCTCCTTGTGTTGGATTGAGCCATCCTGAATACGATTTAGATTTGGTAAAAGAAGCACGTCCGAGAAAAATTCACAACGTGCTTTGTTTGAATTTTGGCTTTGGCGGGCAAAATGCAGTAGTGGCTTTGGCAAAAAACCACTACTCTTAATATTTTGTTAAGCAAATAATTTGTTAATGGTATCGCGATAGCGTTCCATAACAATTGGACGCCGTATTTTCATTGTTTGGGTCATCATGCCATTACCAATAGAAAATGGCTCAAGAATCAAGTAGAATGAACCAATGGTGTCACTAGCACAGTAGCCCGGTCTGTTTTGCACCTCACGAATTAATTCTTGACGGAATAAGTTCTGAACTGTTTTACTGTTGAGGTCAATTTCTTGAAAATTCAAGTTGTTAGCAGCAGCCCACTGCTGTAAAGCATCCAAATTAGGAACAATTACAGCTCCAAGAGCTCGGCGATCTTGTCCCACTAGCATAATCTGGTCGATATAAGGGCTCCGCCGACAAGCATCTTCAATTGGCTGAGGCTCTATATTTTCCCCATTCGTTAAAACAATCGTATCCTTTGCTCTTCCTGTCAGCACCAAATCATTGTCGGCTGTTAACCAACCCAAATCGCCAGTATTAAACCAACCCTCTGAGTCAATAACATTGGCTGTTGCTTCGGGGTTATTATGATAGCCCTTCATAATTTGCGGTCCTCTTACCAAAACTAAACCAATTTTTTCGGTTGGGAGAGGTTGACGGGTTTCAAGGTCAACAATTTTAATTTCTGTACCTGGAAGCGGTAATCCACATGAGCCACGTAAATTTTGCCAAGGACGACGGATAGTAACCACAGGAGCAGTTTCTGTTAAGCCGTAGCCGACGAGAATTTGAAAACCAATTATTTCAAAGAAGTTTTCCAAATGCATTGCTAAGGAACTACCACCGCTAATGACTTGCTTAATTTGACCACCAGTTGCAGCAATAACTTTTTGATACAACAGCCGTTCTGCCAAAGCGTGAAACGGTAAAAAAACAAATGTTTGAATTTTGGCTAATAGGCTTTTGAAAGGTAACAAGTTACCCTGATTGAGATCCAATCCAGACACAATTCTGCGAACCTCTATATAACGTTGGCTCATAGTTAGGAGAAAGTTAACTAGCCGTTGCTGATTTGGAGGTTGTTCTCGAAACTGCTTTTGTACTCCTTCATAAAGTGATTCCCACAATCGCGGTACACCAGCCATGTACCTGGGTTTAAAGTCTTTGAGGTCTTGCTTGAAATAACGGATGTTAGTGTAAATTTGATGACAACCTTGAGAAAGAAAAAAGTATTCTATGGAGCGCTCGTAAACATGCCATGTTGGTAAGAGCGTAAGTACGCGATCTCCTACTTGCGGTTGAAGTGCCACACCAAGAGTTGCGATTTGGTGTAGAAAGTTGCTATGAGTTAGCATAACTCCCTTAGGTTTGCCACCTGTTCCAGAGGTATACATGAGGGTAGCCAAGGAATCTCGGTTTCGATCGACTTTCTGTAGGGAATACGTCGAGCCGAGTGCTATCAGCATCTGATAGTTAAGTATTTTCAGAGTATTATCATGATTCGGCTCTTCATCAGATAACAGGACGACAAACTGAATTGGTAAAGAATATATCTGTGGACACAATTTTTCTAATGTTGCGTAGTTTTCTACAACTAAAGCGTTGCTGCTACTGTCTGCCAAGATAAACAGTAGCTCCTCTCGATCTGCTTGAGAACCCCGCACCGCGTTAACTGCACCAGCCAGCATAATGCCCTGATCTGCAATAAACCAACGGGGGCTGTTGTCTGAAAACAGAGCGATGTAAGGTATATTTGTCTCTCCAGGGCTAGAATGCGATCGCGAAGCGCAAGCCGTACCCGGCTTATCGCACTCCCAATGCTTGTAAGCCAGCCGCGAACAATTGAATTTGCCGATACAATTGAGTGTATGTAAAAACGCTTTCTGGACTGGCATGGGGATCGACAAGGGCAGTACTTTGACCAAATTGCTCGTGTGCCAGTTGCCAAATATCAGGTAATAACTCTATAGAAGAGTAATCTGCCAAATCTTTTATAGCTATTTGCTCTTGCTGAGTGAAGTGTAATGCGTAGTTAGAGACAGACGAAGAATTTACCATAGAAGCACAAAAAAATTTTGATTGTGAGGCTGAAGTCATCCCCGTGACTTATTGCTCGATACCCATAGACCATTACGCTGAACCGTACTTGAGAAGGTTTTGCATCTCCACACGTTCTTCACAAAAAATAGATATGATATATAAAAGTCGATAAATCTTAAAAATTATTTATCAATGCTGGTTTCTTCCTCTGGCTTGTCCAAGGTCAAAGACTCAGTAAGGGAAAAAGTTTTTTTCGGTAACGAACCGACTACCGAGTTAGTCGCCATTCTTACCGTTTACTTTGTTCAAGGCATTTTAGGATTAGCACGTCTTGCCGTTAGCTTCTTCCTTAAGGATGAATTGGGATTAACCCCAGCTCAAGTTTCGGCACTGTTAGGTATAGTTGCTCTTCCCTGGATTATCAAGCCGCTATTTGGTTTTATTTCGGATGGGTTGCCAATATTTGGCTACCGACGCCGACCTTATTTAGTGCTGTCAGGAATACTGGGAGCAACTTCTTGGGTTAGTCTTGCCACAGTCGTTCATACACCAATAGCTGCTACGCTGGCGATCGCACTGGGTTCCCTTTCAGTTGCTGTCAGTGATGTCATTGTTGACTCATTAGTGGTCGAAAGAGCAAGAACGGAATCCCAAGCAGAAGCAGGTTCTCTACAGTCTTTGACTTGGGGTGCATCCGCTTTAGGAAGTTTGATTACAGCGTACTTTAGTGGTTTGTTACTACAGCACTTCACTACCCGCACCGTATTTTGGATCACGGCAACATTCCCGCTGCTTGTCTCTGCTGTGGCTTGGTTGATTGCTGAATCACCCATTGTTAGAGACGTAAATAACAGCGATAAGCCGGGTACGGCTTGCGCCAGGGGCGAACGTACACATTTTGTTAACATCAAGCATCAAGTCGGACAACTGCGTAAAGCCATTACTCAGAAAGCAATTTGGCTACCGACATTATTTCTGTTCCTATGGCAAGCCACACCAACGGCAGACTCAGCCTTCTTCTTCTTTACTACCAACGAACTGCACTTTGAACCCGAATTTTTAGGACGGGTGCGTTTGGTAACAAGTGTTGCATCCTTGATTGGGATTTGGATTTTTCAGCGTTTCCTCAAAACTGTTCCCTACAGAGTGATTTTTGGTTGGAGTACAGTCCTCTCAGCAGTGTTAGGAATGACAATGCTGCTGCTAGTTACTCATACCAACCGCGCTTTAGGTATAGATGACCACTGGTTTAGTTTGGGTGACAGTCTCATTTTAACTGTTATGGGGCAAATTGCTTATATGCCCGTTTTAGTACTAGCCGCAAGGCTTTGTCCCGCAGGTGTGGAAGCAACATTATTTGCCCTCCTAATGTCCGTCACAAACTTAGCAGGATTGGTTTCCTACGAATTGGGGGCGGGATTGATGCACTTGATGGGTATCACCGAATCGAATTTTGATTCTTTATGGTTGTTAGTTCTGATTACAAACTTCAGCACGTTGCTACCATTGCCATTTATTAAATGGTTACCTTCCTCCGACTCTCCAACTGAGACATCAGAAACACAAAAATTACAATCTGCATCCGCACAAATACTACCATCAGTTCCCACTATAGAAGGAGAACAACCTTTTATACCTGAATTATTGTCTGAGTTAAGAGTACAACAGCCAGAATCAGTTGAATAACGAGTTCGTGGTTAGTCGTTAGTAGTAAGCCACCAACCACTAACCACTAACAAATAACAATTAACTACCAACAATATGCAGTCTTTTCAACTCTACGAAAGAGCCTCTACGGTTCCAGAAAAATCATACACTCGCGCTAGTTGGCAAGCAGGGTATCAGTCTCTCAAACAAGAGTTTGATTATTGGATTGATGATATAGAAGGGGAAATTCCCCCGGAACTTCACGGCACCTTATTTAGAAATGGTCCGGGATTGCTAGACATTAACGGTCAACGCATTCATCACCCTTTTGATGGGGATGGCATGATTTCTCGTGTCACCTTTTTTGATGGACGCGCCCATTTCAGCAACCGCCATGTTCGCACGGCTGCGTACTTAGAAGAACAGAAAGCTGGTAAGATTCTCTACCGGGGTGTTTTTGGTACGCAAAAGCCCGGTGGCGTGCTGGCAAATGCCTTTGATTTCCGGCTTAAAAATATTGCCAACACCAACGTAATTTATTGGGGTGGAAAATTGCTTGCTCTGTGGGAAGCAGCTGACCCCCACCGCCTCGATCCTTACACACTAGAGACGTTAGGAAAAGAACACTTTAATGGTGTTTTATCGGAAGGTGAGGCTTTCTCCGCCCATCCCCGTTTTGACCCCAGTTCTAGTGATGATGGGATGCCACGACTGGTTAACTTTTCTATCAAGCCGGGACTCTCCACAACAATTACTATTTTTGAGCTAAACGATAAAGGCGAAGTCGTTAGCAAACACCCTCACAGCGTACCTGGTTTTGCTTTTATCCACGATTTTGCTATCACTCCAAATTACTGCATCTTCTTTCAGAATCCCGTAACCTTCAATCCCTTACCTTTTGTGTTGGGAATGCGTGGTGCTGGAGAGTGTATTAAGTTTCAGCCACACCAACCGACTCGCATCATCATTATTTCCCGCAACCCGAAACAGAAAGGAGTTCAGATTATAGAAACTCAATCTGGGTTTGTGTTCCACCATGCCAACGCTTTTGAAGTGGGGGATGAAGTTGTGGTTGACTCTATTTGTTACGAATCGCTTCCAGAAGTGGAACCGGAAAGCGATTTTCGGGAAGTTGATTTTGATGCCCTTCAACCGGGACAATTGTGGCGCTTCCATCTCAATCTCAAACAGAAAACCGTGCAAAGACAGTTGCTGGAAAGCCAGTGCTGTGAGTTTCCTACCATGCACGCCGACAAAGTTGGGCGTCCGTACCGTTACTTATATATGGGTGCAGCACACGCAAGGAGTGGGAACGCACCATTGCAGGCATTTTTGAAAGTTGATTTAGAATCTGGCAAGCGACAACTTTGGAGTGCCGCACCTCATGGTTTTGCTAGCGAACCTATTTTTGTACCGCGTCGGGGTTCTGAAAGAGAAGATGACGGCTGGGTAGTGGGTTTGGTGTACGATTCTACCCACCATCGTTCGGATGTCGTTATTTTAGACGCCAAAGACTTTGAGCGGGGTGCGATCGCAAAATTGCATCTCAAGCACCATGTACCTTATGGTTTACACGGTAACTTTGTCTCGGAATGTTTTCTTTAAAAATTGCATAATAATTGGTGGTCAGTTTGCCTGACTTTTCACCGGATGTGGAAAAGGAAAAGTGGTTCGCGAGTATTAATGGCGAACCAAACCCTCATATTGGTTTTTGGGTGCGCTTTCTGTTGTAAAGTGCCTAATAATGCACTGTTGACTAGACAAAGTTAATAATTTTTCAGGGGATAAATTTGACAATTGTAGTACTAAAGTCCTGAAATCTTCTGGTGATAATGCTAACAATAGTTCAATAATTGCTTGTAGCTCGTTATCTAAGGTCCCAAACCGCATTTGGAGTAAGTTTTCTATAATACGACGTTCTCTCTCAATCCTTTCCTGTCTACCAAGTTGTATAACTTCTGCCAAACGTTGTTCATAAATCTATCGGAACTGCATAACTAAGTCTCTATCTTCGGTGTATAAATATGGATGTTGGTTTGTTTGTATCAGTACCGTTACCATCATCAGTAGCAGTAAAAGTAACGTTGTACTTACCAGCACTGCTATATACCAATTTCCAATCAAACATTGCCATGATTGGAATGAATATGGCACTATCTGGTAAATGTTATTTTATTGTTGACTAAATCTCCTCAATAAATCCTCACGAGATAATTGTATCAATAAAGAAGTAAATTCTTCAGGTGGTAATGCTAATAAAGGTTCAATAATTGTTTGTAGCTCGTTATCTAAAGTCTTAAACCGAACTCTAAGTAAGTTTTCTATAGTTGTGCGACGTTCATTTTGAACTCCAAGCTGTATTCCTTCTAGTCTACCTTCCTCTCTACCAAGTTGTGTAGCTTCTGCCAAGCGTTGTTCATAAATTGGTGATAACTGCATAACTAAATCCCTATCTTCTACATCTAAATTCTGACTTACTTCTAAAGTAGTTTTCAAATTTGCCAATAAATCTATAGCTTTACCACGTAAAGGATTTTTAACATCCAGTGTCTTGACTTCCTCAATTGCCCGTTGTTGTACTCTTCCTTTACCCAATAATCTCAACCAAAGTGTTTCTGGAATTACTGGTAATTGATGAATTACTACCACTGCCGTTCTTAAAGAATCTCCGAGAAAATATATCCCAGGCAACCAGTTCTCTACATCAGGTTTTGCGTTAAATCCTTCTAAAAAATCTTCACTGGCTGTAGGGGAAAGAATCCATAACCTTGGTAAAGAATCTTCATCTAATCTTGTTTCATTACGTTTTGCTTCGCGTTCGAGGCGGGCACAAGTATCAAATAACTTACCCATACAACTGCGAACTTCTGACTTTGTTACCGCGTTACGGAAAGGTTCGATTAGTGCTGCCGTATCAGTAAATCTTCCTAATAAACCCAGTATTTGTTTATCAATTTGTGGTTGGGATGATGGTGCAAAGTAAACATCGATTTCTCTTACTTCTCCTGCCACATCTCTACTTGTTTCTACTGAGCCTAATGGTGATAATAATTCCTGAAGATAGTCCTTGCAAACTGATCGTAAGGAAATCTTGTCATTTTACTTTACAATGCCTTACTTGAAGTCTACTGTTTAATGAAACATACACTACTATATATATGGTATATAATATAATATCATGTCTCCGCAAAATCACGTCGCATACAGTAATCTAAAGTTAGGCAGACAGTAGCACCATCAACTCTTGATGCCACGGTAATGGTAATATTGAAAGTAAGGCGGCAATTATTTTTGCTTGCAGTTTCAGGGGAATTGCCTTGTATGAGGTGAGAGTATCAGATGAAATTTGCTGCGATCGCAACTCCTGTTGGTATCAAAATATTATCAACTTCTTTTGGGCTACAAGCTTCTATAAGAGTAGCAATGACTGCTAGGAAAAAAATCCTTGTCAAATTAACTTGATTCGGTATTACAAGCCAAACAAAAAAGACACTAGCAACGAAGGCAAAAATCAACATTGAAAAGCTACCTTCTAGTGTTTTGGAACTTAAAATCGTGTATTTTATTTTGCCAATTCGATACCCAACTATTGGTGCAACACCATCACCCCAACCCAGGCTCGCCATCGCCACAATTCCCGCAAAATTTTTATACAAGAAAGTACCGCAAAGAGTGGCAACAATAACAAAAAAAAGCGGTCCTTTCAGAAGTTCACGCCTATCTCCCGTGCGCGTCATAGTTATCACAGCTTCATCATCTGGGTTGGCAAACAGACCTTTCTGAACTAAAAGCACAATCCACACTACAAAAATTGTTACATTCATATACTTAGACCAGTGGAGATCGTTATAAAGAGTTAAAAATCCAATAGTAGAGCCTGCACCAATATGAACAATTTTTCGACTAATATCTTGTGGTAATTTAAGTTTCAAAACACCAAAATTCAAGATTGCTAGCAATCCAAATACGTAAACAAATGTTAGTGCTGTAGCTATCAAATTTCCTAGTAACGGGCTAACGTTTAAGGCTAGAGATAACATTTTAAAGATCTCCTCCTTTCTGAAAAAATTGTTGCAAAATTTCCCCCGGTTTTCGATCCCAAGTGTCGGTATGATCGTAAATTAAAGCATTTTTGTCGAGTCTGTAAGTTGAGTAACCATTAAAATAGAGTTTAGCTTTCCAAGGAACACGCAAAATACCGCGAACAGTCCATTTTGCTAAGATGGTATCCTTGTCCGATTGAGAGACTTCATGTAAATCGAAGAAAATTTTAATAAAAAAAAGTTGTGCGTGGAATCGTAAAGTCCAAAAAATGATGCGGTAGCTTAATTTCCCCTTGAACTTATTCACGGGGTCTTGAAAAGATATATCTTGCGTGTAAATGTCGTAAGATATATCTTTTTCAAACAATGTTGGTAAATCTTGTTTGAGAGTCTCTATAATTCTTTCTACTTGAAAGTCCCGTTCCACACCATCACTCCCCAAATCCTAAAAAAGATTCTTCAGAAAATCTTGTAGCTTTTGAAAAACAGAAAATGAAGGTTTATTGATTACTTTACCTCGATTTAAGTCTAATAGGGAAGGAAATGCGACACATTGAGAGTAGGGACCTTGTCGCAACACTTGCGCTAGAGCATTATTGTTTTCTCGCAAACCTTCATAGAAAAAAAAGACTTCACCTGAAATACCAAGAGTACGATTGTACTGAATACTTTGTAATAGGTACTGCGAGCTGATGCGGTAAGAACCCACTTTCATGAGAATCCCTGGTGCTAATCTTGGCAGTGTAGCGTCCGTGAACTGCTCCGTGATGAGTCGATCGACAATTCCTTTATATGCAGCAAAGTCTCGTCGATAAATTTGCGGATGAATAATATCTACTAACCCCTTTTCTATCCAGGTAGGAGAATCCTGTAAGTATTCTTTATACGCCCAGTCATAAATATTGGGAGCAACAGACACTATTAGGTTGGAATTGACAGCTTTTACTTCTTGATACAACAGGGCTAGAAACTGAGTCAGAATATCAGCACGCCATCGCAGCCATTGTTTGTCTTGGGAATTTGTCGGAGGTTCTTCCCCAAACTGCTGGCGATATTTGTCTGCGGTTTTGCGATCGCAACCACCTTCACTTGGCAAAGCAGGAAAGCGATCGTCACCTTGAATACCGTCTACTGCATAATTTTTAACGATTTCCAGCACTAAGCTTAACATAAAATTTTGAACTTCTGGGTCAAGAGCGTTTAACCACTCAAAACCGTTTTTTTTCAGTAAATTACCCTCACTGTCAATCGCCGCCCATTCTGGTTTTCTTGCGAGGAGTAATCCACCATTCAAGTTGTAGGAACTCGCAAATCCATATTCCAACCAAGGAATCACCTTTAGCCCTACCCGTTGCGCCTCAACAATCAATTCTGCTAGAGGATCGCGTCCAGTAAAAAGCGGCTGAATGTCTGTACCAAAGGTTTGTTGCATAACTTGACTCGGGTATATTGTTGTTCCTCTAGTCCAAACTACGGGAAAAACAACATTAAAACCCGTTTCAGCAAGGAATTGCATTGCTTCTGCAATGTTTTGCCGTGAATTGAGAACTTTGCTATCAGTAGCGGTCAGCCAAACGCCTCGTATTTCTGGGTTGTGATTTGTCATTTGTGAGTTGTAAGTTGTGAGTTGTGAGTTGTGAGTTGTTAGTGGTTAGCTGTCATACCACTAACAAATAACAACTAACCTAACGACTAACCTCCTTAACGCGTCATGACATGACGGTATCGCGCTTGAATAACCATGTAAATGCCATATGCAATCAAACCCAGCGCAACAATACCTAAAAGCCAGGGACCGTAAGGTTGTTGTGCTAGCGTTTGCAAAGCCAAATCCAACCCACCTGCTTTACTAGCATCTGACAATGTTGCAGCTTGAATTAAAAACCAACCAATAATACAAAAAACTATACCCCTCGCTAGTAAACCAAATCTAGAAATACCCATGACCAACTTTCGTTCTGAATCATCTAATTCACTTAGATTAAGGTGTCGTCGAAATTTTGCACTAAAGGCTTGATAAAATTCGTAGAAACCCAAGCCAATAGTCAATGCTCCTATAGTACCAACTAACCATTGACCGAACGGCTGAGAAAGAAGTCTTGCTGTCCAATCTTGTGTAGAGTTAGTACTCGCAGAGTTGCTATTTCCCAAGACAATACGTACAGCACTCAAAGCTAGACCAGCATATATAAAACCATTAATTGCATAACCAATTCTCTGTGCTAATCCTTTAGCATCAGTACCTTTATTTTCTGGATCTTTGATTGCTTGTACAAAACGCAAAATGACATATCCAATTAACCCAATTGCGACTAAAGCAAGCAAAAACTTCCCAAAGGGTTGACTAACAATTGTTTGCAACGCTCCTTGAGTATCGGTTGTTTTTCCACCACTACCAAAAGCCACTTGTGCTGCTAGCAGTCCAACAATGCTATAAACTATTCCTTTAGAGATATAACCAAATCGAGCCAGTTTCTCAATCCATGTTGAGCGGTAACCTATTAGCTGTTGTGCCATATTATTTAAATAGTGTAATTCTGGGTAAATATTTATCAGTTCCATTCAAGTCATGCATCTATCTAAGGGAAAAGCCAAGGTAAGAAGTTAGTTGAGAAGTTAGTTAATAAAATTAAAGAAACACTTAGAGGATTCTAAAAATGTTTGTTACACAAGAGACTTGGAAGCACGAATATATTCTTACCAACGGGGTGAAACTGCATTATGTAACTCAGGGTACGGGTCCTTTAATGTTGATGTTGCACGGATTTCCTGAATTTTGGTATTCCTGGCGTCATCAAATACCAGAATTTGCCAAAGATTTTAAAGTCGTTGCTCTTGACTTGCGGGGATACAATGACAGTGATAAGCCAAAAAATCAATCGGCTTATGTAATGGATGAATTTGTTAGGGATATTGAGGGAGTTGTTACAGGCTTAGGATATGAAAAGTGTACTTTAGTGGGACATGATTGGGGAGGTGCGATCGCGTGGAATTTCGCTTATTCTTATCCTGAGATGATAGAAAGATTAATTATCCTCAATTTGCCCCATCCTGCAAAATTCCGTGAAGGATTGCAGACTCCACAACAGTTGTTACGCAGTTCTTATGCCTTCTTTTTTCAACTTCCCAGTTTACCAGAATTTCTCATACAAGCTTCAGATTATCAAGCCATAGAAAATGCCTTTAGAGGTTTGGCAATTAACAAAAATGCTTTTACTAAAGAAGATATTGAAGCTTATAAAAATGCAGCAGCAAAACGAGGTGCTTTAACAGCAATGTTAAATTACTACCGCAACATTTCCCAACAAAAAATACTCAATACCAGTTGGGGTGTTTTAGAAGTGCCAACATTAATGATTTGGGCAGAAAATGATACTGCTCTTGGTAAAGAACTGACCTACGGTACGGAAGCTTATGTAAGAGATTTGCAAATTAAATACATTCCCAACTGCAGCCATTGGGTACAGCAAGAGCAGCCTCAAGTAGTCAATCAGTATATGCGTGAGTTTTTAAAAAGCTGATTTTTTGGAAGAGGCTGCAAGAAACCCAACTTCTTTAAAGATACAGTTAGTGGTCGATCGCATTAATTCTGATGAGTCAACTCATTTTTCTTCTCTATGTTCCGGTGGCTGAGCCACTAGAACATAGAGAGGTAGGGGTCTGAGCGATCGTTCGCCAACAGCTTTCTTTAAGAAGTCCGCTTTCTGAGCAGATTACCTGCGCCGATCGCTAATTTCTTTCAGAAAATTTTTGACACCCAGGTGGTAATCTATGCCATTAAAACGAGGACTTTTAGCTTCTGTAATACTAAAGAGTTTCCAGAAGGCGTCCTTTTTCCTAAGTTGAGAAGCACGAGAGTATGATGCTTTTGCCAGATCGTAAATTTGTTTGGGATCGAGCGATCTCTTAACAAAAATGAAGGAATTACTAGCAACAGTGCTGACCGGAGTTTTTTGCCAAGGATAGATATTCGCAGGAATAATTTGAGGAGTGTAAAGAACAGAACCCTTTGCATAAGATTGCTGAGGAATTGTAAATTCCTGCTGATTGATTGGTAGCAATTTGAGCGTGGAACCATCCTTAGCAGAAATATTTTTTAGCAAAGGAGTCCCCAGACCAGCTGTGTAAAACGCTGCGTCTAGTTCTCCCTTGCTCACTTTTGCGATGGATTCTTTGATATCCATTGGTACAAGAGATTCCTGAGTGACATCTAAATTATGAAGTTGATAGAGAAAAATAGCACTAACATAAGTTCCAGAGTTTTCTAAACCTACAGCCACATTTTTACCTTTAAGGTCGGCGAAATTCTTGATTCCTGATGAAGTATTAACAATAAGATGAATGGTTTCACTGCTGACAGGCGCAAAAATTTGGATATTCTCAGCTAGCTTGGCTACATCTTTATCGCCAGTATTGCGAAGTAGATAGAAAGCGTCTTGTTGAGCAAACGCCATATCAGATCTTCCATTACCAATTTCAATCAAATTTTGAAAGGAACCTGGTGACCCTTCTTTAATTGCTAAATTAAATCCAGAGTTTTTCAAAACTTCGTTTAGCTCCGTTGCAGCTTGGTAATAAAGACTTGGCTGCTTTGTTGTTAGAAAAGATAACGAACCTTGCTGTGCAACAACAGGGTTTCCCGTTACCAAATTTCCTAACACAACTATAGAAGCTGTTAATAAGGCAAGAAATCCAAGGAATAAAGCCTTTTTGAGGTTAGACATACTTGCGAACATTTACGCGTAAAAGCAGGTGAAAGACGCTATGAAAATCCTAAATTATTTAATGAAAAATTGTAAGGTATGGAATGGAGGATAGTTACTTTAGCAGGATCTTAGTAACTTGTCTCCATTCCACTCAAATTTCAGAAATCAAATTAGGAATTTCAAGAGTACAAAGTAATAATATTGTTGTATATTTCTGATTGAGAAGCAACTTATTTAAGAAAGTCTAAAAAAACATAATATTATGTAGAGACACGCTATAGCGCGTCTCTACAGATGAATCTTAAGCTGTTTATAGAGAAGGAAAATTGAAGAACAAAGTTAAGAAATGAAGACTTTATCAGCTTTTTCTGAATAGCTTTGTATTTCTTAAATTAACTTACTTCTGACAACTGTCTTTCTACTGTAGGAGCCTCAAAAACTTGAGAGTAGCAGAAACCTGCCAAGATACCTCCTAAAATTGGAGCTACCCAGAAAAGCCACAACTGTTGAATCGCCCAACCACCAACAAAAATTGCTGGACCGAGGCTGCGAGCTGGATTCACTGATGTATTGGTTACAGGAATGCTAATCAGGTGAATGAGAGTTAAAGCTAAACCAATCGCAATTGGTGCAAAACCTTGAGGCGCACGGCGGTCGGTGGAACCTAAGATAATCATTAAAAACATGAAAGTGAATACTAGCTCAGCCAGGAAGCAAGCCAGTAAATTAAAACCACCAGGAGAATGATCCGCTCCAAAACCATTTGTTGCTAATGGATTGGAACCAGTTAATGTAAATCCTGATTGACCGGATGCTATCAAGTATACAACTCCCGCACCCAGTATGGCTCCAAAGACTTGCGAACCGATATAAACAGCTAACTCAGATCCGGGAAATCGCTTTGCAGCCCAAAGACCAAAAGAAACTGCGGGATTGAGGTGACAGCCTGAGATATGACCGATCGCATAAGCCATAGTCAGAACTGTTAAACCGAAGGCTAAAGAAACCCCAACTAATCCAATCCCTAAAGGAAATTTTGTACTCTCAGCAATTCTTGCAGCATCTGCTGTATAAGCTGCTGCTAAGACTGCACTACCACAGCCGCCTAACACTAACCAAAAAGTGCCTATAAACTCAGCTAAGCAACGCTTCACTAGTGGAGGTGTTACTGTCATAATTGTGTCCTCTTTGCAAAGGTTGGTCGAGTGAATGAATCAGTCTGCCAAGCAAGGTTCTAAAAATCAACTTATAACCCCTTAGAACTCAAGTACATTTACGCAGACTAAACACATAATAAGTGAAAAGATCTCTACCAATTCTTAATCCTTTCTGAAAAATTTGAAGCACTGTGGTACAGTATTGTGTCTAATGGCTGTCACCGATTCTTTTGTAATTAAAAAATATTAAGTTAAAGATGCCAGCCATATGCTTACCCTGTAAACTTTAATAATTTAAGAAAATTCTTTTAGGTTCAGCTATTTCAGAAAGATGAACCATACGCAAGATCCCAGAGCTATTGAAAAAGTCGGGGATTTGAGCAAACGTGAAAACCTTAACATTCAATATAAAATTTATTGAAAAATAGACTCAATATAACAGTGGAAGTTGAGTTGGAAAAACTAAGTCAAACCCTCCCCTCTTCTCCCTTTGAGCTAATATGAGAACTGAAATGCCTTACAGCTTGCTCCAGCCTTTTTGTATTAGTTCCACAGACATAATTGTGATGGAGGTGTCATGCGAGGAGTACTGTAGCGATACAACCCACTGACGTTTAATGACGCTTTGGGAAACAAAACCCAATGGATAGTACCATCAATACCTTCTTCAGTACGAATAATGTTTCCTTTGCCAAGTTTTAAGCGAACCTCGGAGTCCCACTCAACATTGGACTTTGATGTGTTGGGCTCGGGATTGACAGCCCATAAGATTTCTAGCGCTTCGCCTTGAATCGAGCTGTCATTAACTTCACCCCTAATGCAAATAAAACGATCCGAGTGGGGATAACCATAATATCCACTAACGCGATCGCCTGCTTTACTAAAGTTAAAACACACTCCTGCACCATCTTGCCAATCTCTAGGATCGGGTTGACTGCAAAATTGGTATTTGCCATTTGCTAGAGTGGCAATTCTAGTTTTATCTGAATCGTTTTTGTGGATTGATAAAACTGATGATGGGACTGTAACTTCTATCAACGTAGCTACTAACAGGGCTGCAATCACCACACTCAACCTCAAAAGATTTTGTTTTCGCACCCTCCGATTTTCCGTATTTTTATTCTCCCTCAAAACTGGGAGTGCTAGATATTGGGTACAGTAAAGGTAATGTTTTTTAGAATTTTTCTTATACAAATAGTTAACTATGTCAGGAGAAAAATCCGCGTCACAGGGGAGAACAACACGGCTGCAACCGGGTATGTTGTGGAAACGTGTCAAAGAACAGACTGAGTATGCTCTTGCAAAGCAATCTTTGGTGTCAATTCCTACAGAGTTTGAATTTGTTGAACAAGATGGCGTTCGCTTTCTAGTTAGGGTCTTATCGAATCTAGTTCGTAAGGATGCAGCTAAAAAAGAGCAACTCAAACAATTAACCCGTCCTGGGAAAGAATTCAATCCTTTTCTTCCTTACGAACGGGATTTGTTTGTAGCTGATATTTCAGAAACTCATGTATGTATTTTGAACAAATATAACGTAGTTGATTATCACTTACTGATAATTACTCGTGCTTTTGAAGAACAAGAAAGTTTACTGACTTTGGAAGATTTCGCTGCGGTGCGGGCTTGTCTGGAGGAAATTGATGGTTTGGTATTTTACAACGGTGGTAAAGATGCTGGTGCAAGTCAGAGACACAAGCACTTGCAATTGGTTCCACTTCCATTTATTCCAAGTGGTTCTCAGATACCAATAGAACCTCTACTCGCCTCTGCTCGGTTTCAAAGCTCCATAGCGACTATACCGCAACTGCCTTTTGTTAACTCATATGCCAGATTGGATGTCAAGGGTATGGAGTCACCATTAGCCACTGCTGAAGCTACTTTTGAGTGCTACCGTACCCTTCTCCAAAATTTAGGCATAGAAACCGCGCCGGGAAGTGAAAACAAGCAATCCGCTCCTTACAACCTGCTAGCGACGCGACAGTGGATGTTAATTGTGCCGCGATCGCAAGAGAGTTTTGGCTCGATTTCCGTTAACTCATTAGGATTTGCCGGTTCTTTGTTTGTGAAAAACGAGCAACAGATGCAACTTCTTAAAGACATTGGACCAATGACTCTTCTGAAGAAAGTTGCCATTTAACAACTAACCACTAACCTTCCCCCGTTTAACTTTTGATTTTGTTTGATGGTTGGCGGCTTGAGTTAATAAAGAGTCTGCAAAAGCGATCGCTTCTTGTGCGGACTTCCCACCCGCAAGTTGTGCGAGTTCTTCTCGCCGCTTGCTCAAGTTGTCCAAAGCGGTCACTCTTACAACAGTGCGCTGTTCTGAGTGTCCGTTGGTTGCTTTTTGACCTTTATCTGTATTAATTACTTGTTTGGCGACTCGAAAATGACGATCTGCCATAGCTGCGACAAGAGGCTGGTGAGTGACACACAGCACTTGATGGAACTGACCGAGTTGGTGTAACTTTTCAGCAATGGCTTGAGCGACCCGTCCGGAAACCCCAACATCAATTTCATCAAACACTAATGTTGCTACTGCATCAGCTTGGGAAAAACAAGCTTTCAGTGCTAACAAAAAGCGACTCATTTCACCACCAGAAGCAATTTCTGTTAAAGGTTGTAGGGGCTCTCCTGGGTTGGGGCTAAATAAAAATGTAATTTTATCTGCTCCTGCTATTGTCGGCCAAATTGGAGCAATTTCCACTTGAAACTTGACCTTATCCATTGCCAAAGGCTTTAATTCCTTTATCAGTTCTGCTTGTAGCGCAGCCGCAGCAGTCCGACGCAATTGAGTTAATTCATGACAAGCTTCTGTCAGTTGTGATAGGCATTCTCTTTCTTGCTTTTCCAAACTTTCTATAGATTGCTCGGTATTATTAAGCTGCGATAATTCTTCATGAATGCGTTGGTAAAAAGCAATAGCTTCTGCTAAAGTGGGTCCGTACTTGCGGCAAACTTGCTTTAACTCTCGAATTCGCTCTTCTACTTCTTCCAAACGTTGCGGGTCAGATTCTAATCCTTCCCCGTAGGCATTTACTTGCCGTGCAACTTCTGCTAGGGTTGCTTGAGCATCTCGAACCATGTCTAAAAGTGGTTGCAGTTGAGCATCATATTCAACCATGCTGGTTAATATCACCTCACTGTCTCCCAAAAGGTCTCCTGCTGCCGGGGCTTCATTATCATTTTGATACAAAGCTTGATAAACTTTGTAACTCATTTGCTGCAGTTCAACTACATGGCTGAGGCGTTCCCGCTCTTGTAAAAGCTTATCGAATTCGTCAGGATCGCTTAAGTTTGCTGCTTTTAATTCCTGTACTTGATATGTCAACAAGTCTAGCTGTTGTAGCCGTTCTCGTTCTGATGTTCGGCGTTTTTCCAGCACTAGGTGAGCTTGTTGATAGGCTCCAAAAGCCGTCGCCACAAGTTGGCGCTGCTGTATTAAGGAGTGACCGCCATAAACATCCAACCAATCCCGAACTTGGGCAGATTGTCCCACCTGTACAGTTTGACCTTGAGCCGTGATTTCCACAAGGCGATCGCGCAGCCCCCCCATAACCTGGCGATTCACCAACACTCCATTCACCCGCGAACGACTGCGGATATTAGTGGCGGTTTCAGTAATTTCTCGACTCAGAATGATAGAGTTTTCATCAATTGAATCTATTTCCTGTTCGCTCAGCCAAGCGGCTAATGTAGAGTTAGAGGAAAAAGTAGCTTCTACCATTGACTTATTTGCGCCAGTACGAATGACACGGCTGGAGACTTTGCCACCAAGGACAGCATCAAGCGCATCTAAGATGATGGATTTGCCTGCGCCAGTTTCACCTGTCAACACGTTCAGTCCAGCGCCAAATTCCAATTCTAGTTGGTCAATGAGAGCAAAATTTTCTATTCGCAGAGAGAGCAACATCTAGTTAAATTCTCCGTGAGGACAGACGCCGGATATTTCCAATTCAAGAGACACTGAGAATAACCTGTACGCGATCGACTATACCAATACCATTAAACAAAAACCCCTTAAGTGTACCTAACTTAGTTTAATTTGACTTTCACAAAGATTGGTGGTGAGGATAGACTTTTTTTATCAGTGACCGATGACCGAGGGTCAGTAACTGGTAACCGGTCATGAAAACTAACCGATCGCGTAACAAATTGTTACAATATTTAACAAATAGATTCCGATTCAGTGGTAAAACCATGAATGCCAAAACAGTTTCCTACAGTTCTCAACCAAACAAAGATCCTTCTAAGACTATCTCAGTTATAGAAGTGTCTGTTAGCGAAAATCATGCAGGCAAATTGAGCCAAAATGAATTGTCTGCTACACAATCGAGTTTGAAAAATGCGGCGATAGCTCAGGGAGAAAGCTTACCATACAAGAGCGATCGCGTGCTTTTGAGTAGGAAACGTGAATCTGAAGAAATACGTTACGATGCCAGGGAAATTGCCGTACACTATCAGCAAACACCCTTAAAAGTTTTGCGTCGTGTATTTACAGTTCTAGTCCCAACCCTATCATTTATTTTTGGATTGTGGTGGGATAACAAACGAGGAGTTGTTGTCAAAAACGACCGACGACAAGCAATTAAACTGCGGAAACTCCTGACAGATCTTGGACCAGCATACATTAAAATCGGACAAGCTTTATCTACCAGACCAGATTTAGTTCCTCCCGTATATTTAGAAGAACTTGCTCAATTACAGGATAAACTACCACCTTTTCCCAATGAAATAGCTTATAAATTTATTGAAGAAGAACTCGGTTTACCTCCAGAAGAAATTTATCCCGTTCTCTCAAACGATCCCATAGCAGCAGCTTCCTTGGGACAAGTTTACAAAGGTAGACTCCATACGGGTGAAGAAGTCGCTGTTAAAGTTCAACGTCCGGACTTACGAGAAAGCATAACTATTGACTTATATATTCTTCGCAAACTTGCTGTATGGGCGCAGAAAAAAGTTAAACGAGTACGCAGCGATCTTGCAGGTATTCTTGATGAATTGGGCTCTCGCATTTTTGAGGAGATGGACTATATTCATGAGGGAGAAAATGCAGAGAGATTTTTTCAACTCTACGGTCATATGAAAGACGTTTATGTACCCAAAATCTATTGGGAGTACACAAATCGTCGTGTTTTAACCATGGAGTGGATTAATGGGATTAAATTAACCCAAACAGAAGAAATTCGCTCGCGAGGAATCAACGCCCGTTATTTAATAGAAGTAGGCGTACAATGTTCTTTGCGCCAGTTACTCGAACATGGATTTTTCCATGCTGACCCCCATCCTGGAAATTTATTAGCAACTCTAGATGGCAAACTCGCTTATCTAGATTTCGGGATGATGAGTGAAATTCAGCCAAAACAGCGCTATGGTTTGCTCGAAGCGATCGTTCACGTTGTCAATCGTGATTTTGAAGCGCTAGCACAAGATTATGTCAAGTTGGATTTCTTGTCACCAGATACAAACTTAGCACCCATTGTTCCAGCTTTTGCTAAAGTCTTCGCTGAAGCTCAAGGAGCTAGCGTAGCTCAGTTAAACATTAAAAGTATCACTGACGATCTTTCAAATTTGATGTATGAATATCCCTTCCGCGTACCACCATATTACGCTTTAATCATTCGTTCTTTGGTAACTTTGGAAGGAATTGCAATTTATATAGATCCTAACTTCAAAGTGCTGAGTGAAGCATATCCTTATGTTGCTAAACGTTTATTAACCGATCCAGCGCCGGAATTAAGAGCATCTTTGAGAGATTTGTTATTTAAAGAAGGTAGATTTCGTTGGAATCGTTTAGAAAATTTATTACGCAATGCTCGCAATAATGAAGATTATGATTTCAACTTAGTTCTCAATCAAGGAATCGACTTCTTATCTTCAGAACGTGGAGCTTTCATTCGCGACAAGTTAATTGATGAAGTCCTCAAAGGGGTGAATGCAGCAACTACAAATATTGTACATAACTTTACATATTTGCTGCGAGAAAGAGTTGGAATTGCAGCCATTAATGAAACCCCTAGTGCGACTATCGAGCAACAACAAACTTTAGACCATATCAAACGTATCTTAAATATTCTTCAAGAAACTCGCGGATTTGATGCTACTCAAATTGCACCCCAACTGGCGCAGTTGTTATTTAATCCTGGAGTGCAGCGTTTGGGTCAACAAATAGCCAACCAAATAGCACAAAAAGCAATCTCACGATTTATTCGCCAATTGTTAGCATCGGAAGTACCAGCAGAAGAAGAGACTCGTGAAGATGGTGTTGTCAGTCAACCAAATCGATTGTCTTTACCACCTGCTAATTTGTAAGTAGTTGAGGGCAGAAGGATGTAGAAAAATATGGTTTTAAGTTTTAAAAGTTTATTAAGACTTGCCACCAAAATTTTCTGCATTTCTTCAACTTCATTGCTTCTCTAACAGTTATCGTTTTTTGCAAACTAGCCGAACGCATCTCATAACAAGCTAAAACGCATTCATAGAACCTTACAAACAGTAAAAGGAAATACTACGAACAAATTCTTAATTAAAAACTACCCGATCGCGCCCTCTTCTTTTTGCTTGGATGAGTGCTCTTTCTGCTGTTATCAACAAAGTATGAGGATCGGTTTGAGCTTCAGGAATCAAACTAGCAACACCAACACTGACCGTTAAAACATCAGCGGGAAGTCCGCCAATATTAGGATAATCGCAAGGAATTCCGAGAGCTTTCACTTGCTCTCGAATATCTTCAGAAACGTGTAAAGCATTAGCTGCATCTGTTTGGATGAGAATCGCAAATTCCTCTCCTCCATAACGCGCAACAAAAACTGAATTGCGAGCGCTATTGAAATCTTCACTTTGAAAAGATTGTTTTACACATTGATTAATAACGCGAGAAATTTGACGCAAACAGTCATCACCTGCGGTAATTCCGTAGGTCTTATTATAAATTTTAAAGTAGTCAATATCGCACAAAATGAGTGATAGAGGAACGTGTTTGCTCAAAGCTTTTTGCCACTCTATTTGAAGATAGGTATTAAAAGAACGACGGCTCACCAATTGAGTCAGTTCATCTAAACCTGAAAGAACGCGTAACTGTTGGTTTTCTTTTTCCAATTCTTGCAAACGGGGACCGCGATCGCTATAAGTGTTAAGTTGCTCTTGAAAATACAAGCGGTACAATTCACACGACGGAGTACAGCGATCGCCTTCAATACTGACCAACCCCATAGCATACAACTTATATGCCACAGGTAGTTCCATTTGTAAGGCACTTTTAGCAGAAACCACTTCACGGAAAGCGTCTCCTAATTCTGGTTTCTCCCGCAGAACCAACAAACATTGCCTGAGATACTCATTATAAATTCCTGCTTCGGTAGGTGCTTGTTGCAATATTTGCCCTAAATGGCGTTCCATCCCTCCCTTACTAACCAGGTGATACAAAGCCAACCTCACCAGATATGGGTGTCCTCCCACTATTGCCATGAGTTTGTCAGCGTCAGAACCGTGAAACCAGTCCAATCCGTGGCGTTGCGCCAAATCCTGCACTTGTTCTTTTGAAAATTCCGTTAACTTGATAGGTAAACCGATATTAAATGGAGAATGAGTCAAGTTGAAAGGCAAAAAAAATTCCATTGAGTAAGCCAGAACAAGACGAAGTTTTTGCCAAACTTCAACTAATTTGGCTTGTTCGTACCAAGAACGTAGAAGCGGGAGAAAATCTTCAGCAATTTCTGGATAATCAAATATCCAATCAACTTCGTTAAACACCAAAACCAGAGGGTTGTTGAGAGATGGAAGTAAATAGTATTGAAAATAGAGAGAGCAACAGACTTTACTACCGAGATCCTCATCCCAGTAATCGTTGAGTTTCAGTTCCAAACCCAACTCCCGGCTGACATTGGCGCAGAACCAGCGCAAGAATTTATCAAGATTGGCAAACACCGCCCTATCTGCTTGCTGAAAATCTAAATGAACCGTGCTGTAACCAAGGCTTGTGGCATGAGCAATAATCCGTAGAATTAGGGAACTTTTCCCCATTTTTTTAGGAGCTTTGATGCAAGTTACACTTCCTGGTTCTGCTATTTCCGCGTAAGCCAGTTCTTCAAGGGGTGAACGAGGAACGTAAAATTTAGAATTAAGTGATACCGGACCGCTAGGAAATTCTAGGGATGTGACTTCATCTTTACGGTTGAATTCTCGGAGCAATTGTTGTTGCGTTCTGCTTAAACGGCGGGGTTCCAGAATCTGACGGAAGTTGGATTTACCAATTGGCTCTTTCCAAAAGTCACTCAAAACTTGCCATAAATGAGAAGCGACTTTTCTAACCCTCTCTTCTCCGTAATGTGCTTCAACTGCTATACTTGTATAAGTTTTTCCTTCCCAAGAAGAACGTAAAACCATCTCTTGGAGTGGAGTTAACGAGTTCGGAGTGTTTGCCTTTAGTAGTAATACGATTTCATCTATAGTCATTTAGTCATCAGACCCGACTTGTGTGAACTTTCCCCAAATTTTTTCCTGTAAAAGTTTAATCGGTAAGTATTGATTCAAATGTAGCCTCCGTTTTGTAAGATTGGGCTAGACAATCATAAAAAAGCTACAAAAAAATATTGACAATTTTGTAAAATTCTGAGTTCTTTGTCAAGACCCGATTGCAGCTCTTTCAAGCAATTCTATACCAATCCTTAATCTGTTTAATTGTAACTTTATATACTTAGTATTCTGTCATTCTGAAAGAGTAGCAGGATAAAATGTAGCTAATTTTTTCCGGACAACAGTATTTGTGACCAAAGGACAGGTTACATTATTCTGTTTACCTTTTTTCAACTACCATCGAAATTGTTAATAGGGATTGACGTATCTCCCATGTCAGTTACAGGGGAAGTAACCATCTAGGACTATACCAGCACATTCTATGCATATACCGTTAGGGTGCTAAAGCAGCTATTGAGCTACAAGCTATTTTCCTTATCAGACTAGCAGCTATGTATACAGAAGGATCGGCTACTCATCATAGGGAAGCTCTACTTTCATCACGAAGCGCCAAAGCGTTAGCAAAGCTAGAGCAGCAGACACACCAAGCTTTCACAGAACTTTGCCAACGCTCACACACTAGTAGTTTGCAAACAGCATTAGCAGCAACTGGCTTGGGTCTGTGGGATTGGAATTTAGTGACTGACAAAACCTACTACGACCCTCAGTGGAAGCATATCTTGGGATATGAAGTAGAAGAAATAGAGAATCACCATAACTCCTTTGAGAAACTCGTACACCCAGAGGACTTTCCCAAAGTGATGGAGGTGTTAGAGGATTATTTAGAAGGTCGCATACCAGTCTACGAAGTCGAATTTAGAATGTTAGCTAAATCCGGAGAGTGGAAGTGGATTTTTGACCGAGGGAGAGTGTTTCAGTGGGATCGGTCCGGTCAGCCAGTGCAAATGGTAGGAACACACCAAGACATCACCGGACAAAAACTTCAAGAACAAGCATTGCACCAGATGAGAAAGCGGGAATGTTTGCTAAATACCATCCGCAAATTCATTTATTCTCGTTCTCAGCTACAGCCAATACTTGAAACAATAGCAAATGTTGTACGACAGTTTTTACAAACAAACCGCACAGTCATTTATCGTTTTTCTAAGGATGAAAATCGAGTGATGGCTGTTGAGTCGGTCAACGAGCAAAATCAATATATTTACTTAGATAAACGTCAAACTAAAACCAGTTTGGTTTTTCCCATCTCTCTGAAATTAGACGACTATCAAAATACAATATCTCCAATTCCAAATTCCCACCTGCAAGTTGTCAACCAGGAAAACGAACTTCTTCGCTGGTGTTGTCAAAACAACTTATGGGGCTTGTTGGTAATTTACGATAGTTCCAGTAACCGTCATTGGCAAGAATGGGAGATAGAAACTTTAAGACAA
Organism: Tolypothrix bouteillei VB521301; assembly: GCF_000760695.4. GTDB lineage: Bacteria > Cyanobacteriota > Cyanobacteriia > Cyanobacteriales > Nostocaceae > Scytonema > Scytonema bouteillei_A. The sequence goes on from NZ_JHEG04000001.1 coordinate 1,830,962, forward strand.
GTCAGTTTTGAAATTGCGATCGCAATTCAGCAACGCCAGTTAATTGAACAAGTTCACCAAGAAATTGCCTCAAGAGCAATTGTCGAAGCTCAAGAACAAAAAACTACACAGCAACTCAAAGACACTCAGGAAGATTTAAAGAATTTCCGAGAGAAGTTATTGCAAAATGGTAAAATGGCTAATTTTGGTAAACTTGTAGTAGATGTAGCGGGTGATATTTACCATCCCATTCATTTGATAACTGCTTACCTAGATCCTGTTAGTCAGTATGCAGAAGAATTAATTCGATTGCTAGAATTTTGCCAGCAAAATTATCCTAAATCCAAAACAGAATTTACATCAGAAATTCAAAAATTGGACTTAAATTTTGCGAAACACGATATTTTGAAATTGCTGTGGTCAATGCGATCGAGTTCCGAACGCATTAAAGAAATTGCCTCTGCCTTATGGAGTTTTTCAAGGTTAGAAGACGAGAAAATGGTGAAGGCTGACATACATACAGGGTTGGATTGCGTTTTGAGAGTTTTACAACACCGTTTAAAAGAACAACCTGGTAGACCTCGAATACAAATTATTAAAGAATTTGGGGAGTTACCACTCGTTAAGTGTTATGCAAGCGAGTTAAATCAAGTATTTATGAATATATTAAATAATGCTATCGATGCATTAGAAGAAAGGATACAGCAGGATAATTCCTTTATTCCAAAGATATGGATTCGTACAGAAGCTATCAACAATCCTTTCTCATTAGTTGGGAATTATAGCAGTCAACCATCAAAGCAACGTAAAATTGTTATTCGTATCTCGGATAATGGCAAAGGAATTCTTCCTCACTTGAAGAAACACATTTTTGAACCCTTTTTTACCACCAAATCAAAAGGCAAAGTAGGAGGAATGGGACTATCAATCAGCAAACAAATTATCGTGGAAAAACATAAAGGGAAATTGAAGTTTAACTCTCAATTAGGTCAAGGAACGGAGTTTGCAATTGAACTAAGCTATAAAACTATGACTTATGCCGATCTTATACAAGGTGCGAGTTTTTAGTATAAGTTATTAAGTTTCTACTTTCCAATCCGAAATTCCCCATTAAACTAAACTGCAAAGACAGAAATAACTCAAAAAAGGAAAAGAGGAAAATTGGGAATTTTTTAGCGGAACAGGAGTCGTTACAATATTCAAGTTTGGTAGCAAGAGAGCAAATGGGAGTGGGGTTTAATCTCGCTCCTTTTTTTTAGTAAAATATTTAAATTGGTTAGAGCCCCGACTTCTCCAAGACATCGGGGATATCGCAGCCTATATTACCCAATCCCCAATCCCAACATGACTCCAACCATTTCCTTTAAACCTCGAAAGCTACCAACTCAAGCGCTAGGAGCAAAGATTTTTCATTGGGTTAATATCATCAGCTTATTTATCATGCTTACCAGTGGTTTGCAAATTTATAATGCCAATCCTGTATTTGGCGGGCGGGGTGGTTGGCATATTCCGCCTTTATTTACAATGGGAGGTTGGCTAGCAGGCGGTAGACATTGGCATTTTGCTGCTATGTGGTTATTTTCGTTGAACTTGCTGTGGTATGGAATTTATATTTTAGTTACACGACGCTGGCGTTATCGATTTGTAGGAACCAATGACTTGAAAGCACTACAAAAAAGTAAAAATTCTCAACGTTTAATCTATGCTTTTCATCGTATTGTTTATACATCTATAATTCCTATCTTACTTCTAGCTTTATTTACAGGAATAGGAATGTATAAGCCCGCGCAATTCTACTGGATTGTAGATATATTTGGGAGTTGGCAAGCACTAAGAATAGTGCATTTTTCCTCTGTGCCAATTGTTGTTTTGTTTTCAGTGATTCACTGGTTTTTGGGACGTAAAGCTGGGGGTACAGAGTTAACCGACTCTATGTTTTGGTAAAAGATTTAAGTGATTAGTTGCTATTAATAACTAATTGCCGAGCGTTAACAACTAAGAAATAAAAAATACCAATTTTATGAATATAATTCGTGTAAATCGCCGTCAATTCCTCAATATTTCAGGGATTTCTAGTCTTGGTTTTTTGCTAAGTGGATGCGGTACACCTTTATTTGAGGATATTGTAGGAAAAATCTCCGAACCCCTAAATCAAAAAGTGGAAGCCTTGTTATTGAATCCACAAAAGCCCGTTCCTGAATTTTCTGCTAACGAGATTGAACCAGAAGCATTATTAGTCAATAGCTTTAGAGATAATCCAATTATTGACATGACGAAATATCGTTTAATTGTTGACGGTGAAGTGAAGCATCCTCTCAATCTTAGCATGACAGACATTCAAGCTTTGCCTTTAACATCCATGATTATTCGTCATGTTTGTGTTGAAGGATGGGCTGCGATCGTGCAATGGGCGGGTGTGCGTTTGCAAGAAATTATTGCTCTTGCTCAACCTCAGCCAAATGTTAAATATGTTTACTTTAAATCCGCTGATGGCTACTACTCAAGTTGGGATATTGCTTCAGCCTCACATCCCCAAACTTTGTTAGCCTATCAAAAAAATGGTGAAACATTACCAGTAGAGAATGGCGCACCTTTGCGTTTGGCTTCTCCTGTAAAACTTGGATACAAACAAAGTAAGTGGGTGACTCAAATTACGCTAGTAAGTCAATTATCGCTTTTTAAGGGGTATTGGGAAGACCAAGGTTATGAATGGTTTGCAGGATTGTAGCTCTGATGCAACGCGCTGCCTCGGCTATACAAACGCTCGTCCACGTAGGTGGACTTTGTATTAGTCCGCGCAGGCGGACTTAGCTTGTATAGCCGCGATTTCCAATCGCCAGGTGTTTTGTCTCATTGCGATGCTCCCAGTCTTAACATCAATTCAATCTTTAACTCACTCATTTAGTTGTCAATACTATTGCCCGTAAAATTGAGCATAAGTTCAATCTCTTTTGCCGTTTATCCTTTTAAAAAAATATGAACTTTTTTGACAAATTAAATGGAGCGATCGCACAAAATCAAAGTTTGCTTTTTGTCGGACTTGACCCCAACCCGGAAATGATGCCTCTTGGATACGAATCCCAAAATATAATACCTCGGTTGTGGGATTGGTTGCAATTTATTATTTCCAAAACAGCCGATAAAGTTTGTGCGTATAAACCCACCCTAGGTTTTTATGAAGCTTTGGGTATTCCAGGCTTAGAACTGCTGCATCAAACCCTAGCAATTATTCCTTCCCATATTCCAATTATTTTAGATGCCAAACACAGTGACTTAAACACAAGTACTATCTTTGCTCGTACTGTGTTTACAGAGTGGAATGTGGATGCTGTAACTTTGAGTTCTTATGCAGGACAAGACCATATTGCACCGTTTTTAGTTTATCCAGATAAAGCCGCTTTTATTTTATGCTGTACTTCCAATCCTGCGGCTATGAAGTTACAGCACTATCCTACAGATGAATCACCTTTTTATTTACAAATAGTTAAAGAATCTAGAACTTGGGGAACTCCAGAACAATTAGGTTTGGAAGTAGGAACAACAAAGCCTGAAGTCATAGCACGAATTCGTGCAACTGCTCCCGAACGGATTATTATGACTCGCAGTATCTGGGCAGAAGGGAACAATATTAATCAAATTTTAGCAGCTGGTTTAAATAAAAATGGTGATGGTTTGTTAATTCCCATACCGCAAGATATGCTATCACAGGAAGATTTATCCGAACAAGTCCAGTCTTTACAAGAAGAGATCGAGCGAGCAAAAACCCAAATTAATCTTGATGCTTCGAGTTGTTCTGTTTGGTTACCCGATCTTTCTTTGGTCAATCAACATCCCCTACAAGATTTGATTTTGCAGCTTTACGATATTGGCTGTGTCATGTTTGGCAACTACGTGCAAGCCTCAGGTGCTGTATTTCCTTACTACATAGATTTACGCAAAATTATTTCCAATCCGCAACTTTTTAATCAAGTTCTTAAGGCATATGAGGATATTTTAAGAACACTAACATTTGATAGAGTCGCAGGTATTCCCTATGGGTCTTTACCTACAGCAACCGGTTTAGCCCTGCGTCTCCATTGTCCCATGATTTTCCCCCGTAAAGAAGTAAAAGCTCACGGTACCCGACGGGTGATTGAGGGAGAGTTTTATCCAGGAGAAACAGTTGTGGTAGTTGATGATATTCTTATTAGTGGCAAAAGCGCAATGGAAGGAGCAGAAAAATTAAAATCTGCAGGATTAAATATTAAGGATATTGTGGTCTTTATCAACCACGAACAAGGAGTTATGGACAGGCTGCAAGAAAACGGTTATCGCGGGTATGCAGTTTTAACAATATCAGAAATTACAGAAACGCTCTACAAAGCCGGACGTATCGATCGAGAGCAATTTTTAGCTTTAAGGACAGAAGAGTAGTTTTGCAGTCATGTTGTCAAGTATTTCTGAGCGAATAGTTCTATATTCTCAGATTTTATAACTAAAGGTAGTAGATTTTTTAGTAATATTAACATACCTAATAATATTACCGGGCATTTCCCAATCCATAGATTCTACTAAAAACAACATGACGATTTCACTTAATAAATTACTACAATTGTTAATTCTGACACTGATATTTCCTTTATTTTTTCTTAATGGATGGCTCGCATTTAGATTTTTTCAATACTTTCAACCTATTGTCACAACTCTGGTCTTAGCAACTCTACTAGCTTTTATTTTAAATTACCCAGTTTCCATTCTAGAAAAACAGGGAATTAAGCGTAATTATGCAGTTACATTAGTTTTTATCATTACTTTAATTATTTTATTGGCTTTGGGTTTGACATTGATCCCTATTATTTCACAACAATTCTATGACATGGATAATCTGCTTCCAGAATGGATTAATTCTGGAGAACAAAAATTTCAAATTTTTAATAACTGGACAGTTAGCCACGGGTTCAACTGGAATTTCAATCAAATATTTACTCAAATAGCAAATCGTTTACCTGATGAATTAGAGTATCTTGTTGATAAACTCTTTAGTCTTGTCATAGAAACAATTGATAGTATTTCGGAAGCTTTAATTACTATAGTACTAACTTTCTATCTTTTATTGGATGGTGGAAAAATCTGGGAAGGAATATTTAAAAAGCTACCTTTGACTTTTGGCCAACAACTGAAACACTCAGTTCAGCGAAATTTTCAAAACTACTTAATCGGTCAAATAGCATTGGCTTTGTTGATGGGATTTTCACTGACTGTAGTATTTCTGCTTCTCAACGTTCAGTTTGCTTTACTCTTTGGTTTGGGAGTGGGAATTTTAAGTTTAATTCCTTTTGGTGATGTTGCAAGTCTTGCCATAGTGACTTTAATAATAGTGTCGCACAACTTTTGGCTAGCAGTTAGGGTTTTGGGTGTTTCTGTGGTTGTAGACCAAGCGATCGATCAAGCGATCGCACCTCGACTTTTAGGTAGTTTTACTGGATTGAGACCGATATGGGTTTTAATTTCCTTGTTAGTAGGAACATATATTGGTGGAGTGTTGGGATTATTAATTGCTGTTCCTGTAGCTGGCGTAATTAAAGACGCTGTTAACGGTTGGTCATCCGTATCTGATTATTCTCAGAATGAGATCGAGGGTAAAGAATTGGCAGAAATAAAGGAGAGTTAATTGCTAATTGCTAATGGCTAATTGCTAATGGCTAATTGCCCTCCCTTGTATCTCCTTACGGAGACGCTTCGTATCGCGAAGCTATGACCTTAAGGGCTATACGCCAGTCGCCAGGGTGCGGGAAACCCACCGGAGCACGCCGATCTTACCATTAGCCATTAGCCATTAGCCGTTAGCCATTAGCAGTAAATCAATCTATCATAGAAGTCGCTGTCCCACCAGGATTGCCCAATTTATCTAAATTCTATGGATCTCAATCACCTACTGATTTGGTTAGTGTGTCTGTCGTGTGTTTCAACCATAGTGAATGCAGCACTTATTTCTGCTAAAAACAATCGTGGTTGGATTGCAATCTCTGTAGTTGTCTTAAGTGTTACAGCAATCAGTGCTTACGCTACACCAGCCGCAGCTGGCTTGATTGGTGGGTTTCTGTGGGTGATTTTAATAGTCGCACCTAACATTGGTAACAGAAAAGTCGATCAACTGAGCGCCCAACAAAATTTTGGTCAAGCCAGTAAATTAGCTAAATTTATTTCCCTGTTACATCCTGCAGATGGCTGGCGAGAACGACCAGAATTGTTACGTGCTCTAGAATTGGCGCAGAATGGGAATTTTGCTGAAGCGAGTGCAATTCTAGAGCGTCACAAAAGCGCTCAAACACCGACTGGTCGCTCTGCGATCGCAACTTTATATCAAATAGAAGGTCGTTGGGAAGACTTGTTGCTATGGGTACAGGATAATTTATCAGCTGAAACGTTACGTAAGGACTTCGATACACTAAACAGCTACTTAAGAGCGCTTGGGGAAACTGGCAACTTAAATAGTATGCTTTTAACCTGGGAACGCTACGAACGCACTTTTGAGAAAATACTTAATATAAGAACGCGAAACCTCGCACGTTTGTTTGTTTTTGCCTTTTGCGGTGAAACACAACAAGTCATGAAATTACTTAGCAGTTCGCTATTTAACTATTCTGATACTATTAAAATATTTTGGCTAGCAACGGCTGACCAAGCAGCAGGAAAAGACATAATTGCTCGCGAGCAATTTTTAAGTATAAGTGATGGCAGCGATCTTCGCATCCAAAAAGCAGTCGCAAGACGTTTATCCAATCCTGTTGTTGAAGCTGAAACGGTTTTAACTGAGAGAAGCAAACAAATTTTATCTAGAATCAGTACTGAAATGGAATCTGAAGCTAGATATAACGGTAGAGTTGGTGTTAAGCCACGCCAACCATTTGCCACCTATCTTATTATCGGTTTAAATTTACTGGTCTTTGGTCTTGAGGTGAAGCTCGGAGGAAGTACTAACCTTGATAATTTATATAATTTAGGTGCGTTAGTTCCTAAAGAAGTCGTTGCGGGAGAATGGTGGCGTTTATTCGCTGCTGCTTTTCTTCACTATGGTTTTTTGCACCTTGCACTTAATATGCTAGGTCTTTATTTGTTTGGTCGTTTGGTAGAATTTGCGATCGGACTTCCTCGATTTGTTCTGTTATATTTTACCAGTGCGATCGGCTCCATGCTAGCTGTAACCTTTATGTCACTTAAAGGTTATTCTCAGACAAATTTTGCAGTTGGTGCTTCTGGATGCGTCATGGGGCTTGTTGGTGCTTTTGCTGCTATTTTGTTACTTGACTGGCAAAGGAAAAAAACGCGCATTGCTGCTAGAAGTTTGCGAGGAATTATTACACTGATTGTTTTGCAAGTCATTTTCGATTTAACAACACCACAGATTAGTTTTGTTGGTCATACTTCTGGCTTAATTGTTGGATTTTTCGTAGGGCTGCTTTTGAAGAAAATCTAAGGGAGAAGACATATTTGAGCTATGTATACTATATGAAGTCGATGTATTAATTTTGCTTGGCAACAATCTTTCTAAAGACGCGCTGTTTGAAGTGTCTCTACATATCTGAAACAACCTTAACCAAGCAGTCTTGAGTCCGCGCAGGCGGACTTGGTTTGTATAACCGCGATTACGAACATCGCTAGGCTAAAAAGAAAAAAATTCCCTGGTATTGCTACCAGGGTTAAGATTTTGTACCATTTCACCAAATGTTTACCTTGATGGACCTCTAAAAATTCCCTTGCTTGGCAAGAGTTGAGAGGGTCTTTAAATGCTACCAAAAAGTCTGAGTATGAAGGATAAAGGTTTTTTATACTTTATCCTTTACACTTATCCTTTAATTAGCCAAGATTTGCAAGTAACAACTCTCGACTTTGAGACTTCGTAACTTTTACTTGTCCGTCGTCATCAACATCAACGTTGGCTGTATCGCCTTCTGCAATCTCCCCGGAAAGCATAGCCTCAGCAAGTGAATCTTCTAGCAGGCGCATAATTGCCCGACGTAACGGTCTAGCACCATAACTGGGGTCATATCCTTCCTGTATAACGCGCTCTTTGAAGCGATCGCTCACTTCCAGACTAATTCCTTTCTCGGTCAAGCGGCTGGCAACTTCGCGCAACATAATGTCGGCAATTTGCTTGATTTCGTCTTTCTTCAACTGAGTGAAGACGATGATTTCATCAAGACGGTTGAGGAACTCGGGACGGAAGAAAGATTTTAATTCTTCATTTACCAAGCTGCGGATGCGGTTGTAGCTTGCTTCGGCTGCATCGTCTGCAAACTGGAAGCCTAAGCCACCGCCACCTTTCTCAATCACCTTGGAACCAATGTTAGAGGTCATGATGATCAGCGTGTTCTTAAAGTCTACGGTACGACCTTTAGCATCAGTCAAGCGACCATCTTCTAAGATTTGCAGCAGCATATTAAATACATCGGGATGTGCTTTTTCAATTTCATCAAATAGCACTACCGTGTATGGTTTGCGACGTACTGCTTCCGTCAGTTGTCCGCCTTCGTCAAATCCCACGTAACCGGGAGGCGAACCGATCAGCTTGGAAACTGTATGGCGCTCCATGTATTCGGACATATCTAGCCGAATCATTGCATCTTCTGAACCAAAGAAGTAGGAAGCCAACGCTTTGGTTAATTCTGTCTTACCAACTCCCGTAGGACCGGAGAAGATAAAGCTGGCAATGGGTCGGTTGGGATTTTTTAAACCAACTCTTGCACGACGGATGGCTCTAGAAACTGCAGTAACTGCTTGCTCTTGACCGATCAAACGCTGGTGTAAAGTATCTTCTAAGTGCAACAGTAATTCAGATTCGGATTCGGTCAGCTTGTTAACGGGTACGCCAGTCCAAGAAGCAACAATTTGAGCAATATCTTCTTCATCAACAATAGGGCTATTGACAGCCTTATCATTTTGTGATATCTCTCTTAACTGTGCCTCAAGCTCTAACTCGCGATCGCGCAGTTCCCCTGCCTTATCAAAATCTTGCATCCGAACCGCTTCGTCTTTGGATTTGCTGACTCTTGCCAACTCTTTCTTAATCTCGCGATTTGCGGGGTTTGAAGAATAGCGAAGGCGAACGCGAGAACCAGCTTCATCAATCAAGTCAATAGCTTTATCGGGTAAAAAGCGATCGCTAATGTAACGATCTGACAACTTAGCTGCAGCTACCAACGCTTCATCAGAGATTTGAACTCTGTGGTGGCTTTCGTAGGCAGAACGCAAACCATAGAGAATTTCAATAGTTTCCTCTACCGATGGTTCACCTATCATAATCGGTTGGAAACGACGCTCAAGAGCGGCGTCACGCTCAATGTGCTTGCGATACTCATCAAGAGTTGTTGCACCAATGCACTGGAGTTCACCTCTAGCCAGTGCTGGCTTGAGGATATTCGCAGCATCCATACCGCCTTCAGTACCACCAGCACCAACTAAAGTGTGAATTTCATCGATCACCAGGATGATATTACCGGACGAGCGAATTTCATCCATGATTTTCTTCAAGCGTTCTTCAAAATCGCCACGGAAGCGAGTCCCCGCCACCAGTAACCCCATATCGAGGCTGATGACTTGCTTATCTTGTAGAATATCAGGTATATCTTGATTGACAATACGTTGAGCGAGACCTTCTGCGATCGCCGTTTTACCAACTCCTGGTTCGCCAATTAAAACGGGATTGTTCTTCGTGCGACGACCCAGAATTTGAACTGCACGCTCAATTTCTTTCTCACGACCCACAACAGGATCGAGCTTACCTTCTTTAGCTAGCTTGGTTAGATTTTTACCAAATTCCTCTAAAGTGAGAGACTGGTTGCGGCGTTGACCGTTGCTGCTACCAACGCGACTTCCAGAAACCGATGTCGCTTCGCCTAAATTGCGAATCACTGCGGTACGGACTTGTGAGAGATCCAGTCCGAGATTTTGCAGGACTTTAGCGGCGACACCTTCACCAGCCTCAGTCAACCCTAACAGTAAGTGTTCGGTACTGATGTAGTTATGTCCCAGACTGCGAGCTTCCTTAAACGCTTGCTCAAACAGGCTTTTCACTTTGGGAGTGAAAGGAATTTCCGGGGGGACAAAGCCAGAGCCCCGACCAATAATTCTTTCTACTTCGCGACGTGCATCTTTGAGAGTAACGCCCAAGTCGGTCAGCACTTTGGCAGCAACCCCTGTTCCTTCGCCAATCAAACCCAAGAGAATTTGCTCCGTGCCTACGAAGTTGTGCCCCAGGCGACGCGCCTCTTCCTGGGCTAGCATAATGACTTTTATAGCTTCAGATGTGAAGTGTTCAAACATAGCGGGTACTTGCTCCCTTGCTGCTTGGGCTTCGGGTGATGTAACTCACCCTCACCTGAACATTTGTTTACTTTACTTAATGACAATGTATCTTTATTCAAAGGTGACTGACAGTAGTGAGACCCGTAAGAGATAAGGTGTATTAGCCGATGAGGTTAATCGTTAGTCGTTAGTGGTTAGTCGTTAGTGGTAATTTTTAAACAAGCGACTTCTAACTACTAACACTTTTTCATTGTAAATTTTATGAGTGCAGGAAACAAAGAGCAACAGCATCCTCTCTACAATCGCGATCGCCCCATCATCGACACTTTGCTAACTCAAGAGGCTACTGATTATAATTTAGCAGAATTAGCTAGATTGCGAATGCGCTATCAAGGTTTCCCTGGTGCCAGAGACATTCAACGGGATCTAAACCAGATTTTACAGCAATGGGGTCTTACCGAAGAACAATTGTTTGAGAAAACTCGCCAGTTGCACAGCCTTGGGGGTATTTACAAGAGTCGCGGCAAACGAGAAGAAGAAGATTGGAACTAGGAATGTGTGAATTTTGGATTGGCAATGAGGATTGGGGATTAGTACTTCTCCCTTGTCCCCAGTGTCTCCCCACTCCCCCTACTCCCCTCTCGTCTCACGATGCTGTCTGAGTTGTTTTAAAAGATTTTCTTGGGATGACGGGGAATGAGTAGACGTTGTAACTGATTCGAGTTGTTGAGGTGGTTGAGCGGGGAGTCGATCGAAACTTCTTATCACCTTAGGAGCGACATCATCAATGACGATTTGCTGCCGATCTACACTTGGAGTACCAGTTGTAAAGGTAATTGATGTTGGTAAAGCAGTTTTAACGGGACCGAGCTCGCTATCTAACGGAATGTTAAATGTCATCTGTGGTAACTTCGTAGTTGTGGGGGGAGTTCCAGTCTTGGAATTGTGAACGACAGCTTTGATGGAATCCAAAGTTGTGGCAACACGTATATCCTGCTGCATTTCTTGTGTGGAAGATACCAAGCTACTCAAACCATTAACAAGTTGTCTGAGATTTTGCCGAAAAGCTGGATCTCCTGTTAATTCGTCTAAATCCGATGTGATTTTCTGGGTATTCTCAAAGGTTACCCTTGCAGAATCTAGAGTTTGTTGCAGTACCAATAAATTGTTGGAATTGTTGAGAGTGTTGGTCACATCGCGCAAGTTGGCAGACGCTTGAGCAGCGTTTGCCGAGAGAGTTTCTAAATTTTGCAGTAATTGCCCTTGGGTAACGCGATTGACAGTAGGCGATAAGCTGCTGACTGTTTGACGCAACGCATTACTAGTTTCAGTAATATTATTTAACGCGGCAACTAGTGAAGAACGGTTTTCTCCAAGTGCAGTATCAAGGTTGTTAATCAGTTTATTAGCTTGATTGGCCGTTAAACGGATTTCCCTCGCTGTCTCACCAAATTGACTGGCTGTACCACTAAACTGCCCTACCGTTCTACTAATTTGGTTTAAGGTTTGGGTTGTGGATGACGTCAGTTGAGTTGTCGAGCGTTGAATTGTACCTGTCGTTGCGGAAATACCAATAATTTGTTGTTGTAAGCTTTTGCTTAAAACATTCAAGTTGCGGCTCAATTGAGCAACACTTTCTGCCGCCACTGCAGTATTTTCCACAGCTTTATTCACATTTTTATAAAATTGTGGATTAGTGTACAGGGTTGCTAAATCTGTTGTTGTGCGAATAAGTTCGTCAAGACTGATGCCAATTTGACCTTTTAACCGAGAACCATTACAAACAATGACCTGGGAATTGCAATTTTTGTCCAAGGGTTTAGTAGAATCCCCAGAGGGAATCAACTTTGTTCTTGGAGTAATATCAACAACACTTTCACTAATCAACCCTGATTGATTGGCTTCAACTTTCACATCATTGGGAATAACGAGGTTGGGATCGCCAATTTCAATTTCCACTTCAACATTATTTGGACCGGGTCTAATGTCGGATATTCTGCCTACTTTCACACCGCGATACCTAACAACTGCGCCTTTTTGCATTCCTCCAGCATTAGCAAATTCAACAATAGCTTTATAGGAATTGCGTGCAGCAGTCACTCTATTTAACCATACAAAAATTAGACCGAAGACACCCAATCCTAGTAAAAGCAATAGTCCTACAGAACCTTCTCGAAATGTTCGCGATCGCATATCAATTCTCCTCTCTATAAATTTTAGATTTTAAATCTTGGATGGAAGACCAATCGAAAATCCAAAATCCAAAATCGTTCTAGCCAATAACCTGAATTGGTCCAGTTACACTCCCGCTCATAAACTGTTTAATCAAAGGATGGTCTGTTTTATCCAATTCACTCACTGTACCTTGCCATTGCACTTTACCTTGATAGAGAAACACCAATCTATCAGCCGTGCGACGAATAGTGCTCTCTTGGTGAGTTACAATAGCATAAGTACCACAAACTCCTTGTGTACATTGCAAATGCCGGATTAAATCTTCTATCACCGTAGAAGCAATGGGATCTAATCCGGCTGTTGGTTCATCGTATAGCAAAACTTCTGGAGTGTCTTTAGGGTTATCGGGATTAGACATGATAGCACGAGCGAAACTAACCCGTTTTCTCATACCCCCAGAAAGTTCGGCTGGAAAACGGTCGCCTATTCCCCCCAACCCAACCATTTCTAATTTTTCATTAACCAGTTCTCGAACCCTCTGACGGGGAAGTTTTGAGTGTTGATAGAGTAAAAAACCTACATTTTCCTCAACTGTCAAAGAATCAAACAATGCTGCTTGTTGAAATACCATACCAATACCAACTGGATCTCTAGCATCTTCAATCAAACCCTCTCTTCGTTCTCCTTGTATGTAAATCTCTCCTTCATCGGGAGAAAGCAATCCAGCAATAACTCGTAGAATTGTTGACTTACCAGTACCGCTAGGACCAATAATTCCCAGTGCATCTCCTCGGTCAATCGTCAAATCTACATTATCTAGTACTTTATTGCTACCAAAAGACTTTGAAACGCCTTTTAGTTCAATTAATGGTTTGGTCATTGTTAATGTTTAGTGGTTAGTGGTGAACCCAGTCCTGTTGGTGGGTTGCCTGCGAGCGCAACTTCGCATCGCGTAGCGTGTGCTTTGCACGTAGGACACAGGAGATCCCCCTCACGAATACCCCTTACGGGCATAGCAGAAAGGCAACGCGTAGCGCGACGAGAGCTTCTCCGTAAGGAGATAGGGTTAGTAGTTAGTAGGAGGGCGCAAGCCGCCCCACCCGTACATGATTAGTGGTTAGTGGGAGATAAACTACTAACTACTAACTACTAACTACTAACAAAAATGGAAAATCTTGATGTCATAGTCATTGGAAGTGGTATCGGCGGGTTAACTGCTGCTGCATTACTTGCTCGTTATGGTAAGCGGGTCGTTGTTTGTGAAAGCCACACAGTTCCGGGAGGCGCTGCACATAGCTTTAAACGACGGGGGTTTGAATTTGATTCTGGCCCTTCATTCTATTGTGGGCTGACTGGTGCCAAGAGTTTAAATCCTGTCAAACAGGTTTTAGACGCTTTGGGTGAATCTTTACAAACTGTAGCTTATGACCCCCTCGGTCATTATCACTTGCCAAATATTTCTTTTCCGGTTTATAGCAATGCAGAACGTTATTGTGAAGAAATAGCCAAAACGACACCCCAAGGTGCTAAGGAGTGGAAGCGGTTTGCAGACCGCTTGCTACCTTTATACGAGGCGATGAAAGATATTCCTTCTTTGGCTTTAAGGGCTGATTGGCAGTTAGTACCCGTCTTAGTTGGGCAGTACTTACCGTCTTTATTGAAAATGTTACCTAACCTGCTGCTCGTGCAATCTTCTGTAGGTAATGTGATGGATGCAACAGTAAAAGATCCTTGGGTAAGGCAGCTGATCGATTTGGAATGTTTTTTATTATCTGGTTTAAAGGCACATGGCACTATTGCTCCTGAGGTCGCTTTCATGTTGGGTGAACGTTCCCGTACTCGTGTGGAGTATCCCATCGGTGGAAGTGGCGCAATCGTCAACGCTTTGGTTCGAGGATTCCAGCGTTGGGGTGGTGAATTGTTATTGGGTCATCATGTCGAGCGAATTCTTGTAGAAACTTGTGGTTCCAAGACGGAAGATGATGAAACAAACTACCCAGTACAACAAGAGCGGAGGCATTATGGAGCATCTCCACGTAAGGTTACTGGTGTGCGCCTCAAAAACGGTCAAACTCTCAAAGCACCCGTGGTTATTTCCAATGCCAGTCTTTGGAATACATACTCTCATCTGCTACAACCTGAAGATTTGCCTTCATCTTTCTGCCAAACAGCTTTAGGTACACCGGCTGTTGACAGTTTTATGCACTTGCATTTAGGCATTCATGCTGGGGATTTAGAAAATTTAACAGGGCATCATGTCGTTGTTCTTGATGGCGATCGAGATATGACAGCACCCGGAAATACCTGTATGATATCTATTCCTAGCGTATGGGATGCAACGCTAGCACCAGAAGGTCATCATGTCGTTCATGCCTATACTTTGGAACCTTTTACTGGGTGGGAACGGAATGATAGTTACGAACAAAATAAGCAATCAAAAGCACAAGCTTTATATCGAGCCTTAGAGCGAATTATCCCAAATATCAGGGAACGTGTCGTGTTAGAACTGATTGGCACACCTTTAACTCACGCTTATTATTTGCGGAGGTATCGCGGAACTTACGGTCCAGCCATTGAAGCGGGTAAGGGGATGTTTCCAGGACCGCAAACACCAATACCAGGTTTGTACCGAGTCGGTGATAGTACGATGCCTGGAATTGGTGTGCCAGCTGTAGCAGCGTCTGGTATTTTGTGCGCGAACACACTCGTTATGCCACGGCAAACACAGGAGTTATTGAAAAATTTATAAGAAAAACGTCTCTTAATTCTTAAGGTTGAGGTTCTTACAGACCTCAGCCACCCCATTTAAAACATTCTCTTAAGAGTTTCTTCAAAATTGTGTTTCCGAAATCGATGAATTGCTCGGTGATTCTAAGGATACAAACAATTAAAGGAAATAAATATGACTGCTGGTAATCAAGTAACTGCTTCTGCTCAACTTAACAAGCCAGTTCTTAAAGAAGGTTCTAAAGGTGAAGTTGTAAAAGAACTACAAAAGTTGTTATTACAATATGGTGCTTTTGTATTTCTTGGTCCTGATGGTGCTTGTGTATTTCCTGGTGAAGAAGTTATTGACGGCGTATTTGGTGCTAAGACGAAAAATGCAGTCATTCTCTTTCAAGGTAAGGTTTTTCTTGCACAAGATGGAGTTGTTGGCAACAAGACTTGGCAAGCACTTTTTAAAGGTGCGCCTGTTGATATGCCAATTCTGAAAAAAGGTAGCAAGGGTGAAGTCGTTAAGAAAGTGCAAGAAAGACTGTCACTCGCGGGTGACTATAACGGTGCTATTGATGGTGACTTTGGTAGTGGGACAGAAACTGCAGTAAAATCCTTGCAAAAACGTACTGGATTGCCTGTAGATGGAATTATCGGCGATCGCACTTGGTTCGAGTTAAGCAAAGTCAATACTGTGTTCTGCTAAAGGTGAGCAAGCTTAAAAAGTACATTGAAGCTCAAAAAGGGAAATAAAAACACGGGGCTTTAGCTCTACGGGTCGAGCTTTACCCCCTGCGTTTTAACCCTGCAGTAGTGTACACAAGTCTTCTAAGGTGCATTAAAAGCGGTTTCGATCCCCCCTAACCCCCCGATAAATTGGGGGGAACTTTATTCCAATTCTCCCTTTTGACGATGTTTCATCTCTTTTTTAGAGATCTGTACACCACTGTAGACGTTTTAACCAGGGATAAAGCTCGACCGTAATATGTTCTACAGTACTCAATCTACGCTCGATCGCCGATCGCTGCTAACCCAAGTCCGTACAACACGACCTTGGATCTGTTGACCGAACCAAGGCGTGTTAGTTGACAGCGTGTAAAGATTTTTCTTTTCGACTTTCCAGTTTGCTTGAGGATCGTATAGTATCATTTCTACTTTTTGCCCTGGTGCGATCGCACTGGGTTGTTGCTGCAAGCACTCTGCAGGACGGGTACTTAAAGCTCTCCACAATTCAACAGCTGTCCATTCCCCACTTTCCACAAGATACTGCCAGAGAAAAGGAAACGCTAATTCAAAACCAATTGCACCAGGTGGGGCTTCAGCAAAAGCTACAGTTTTTTCTTCATAGGTATAGGGTGAATGGTCAATAGCGATCGCATCGATGTCACCTGTTTTTACTGCTTGCCGCAAAGCCGCTAAATCTTGAGAGTTTCCTAAAGGTGGTTCCAATCGCAGACTCGGATCGTAACTTTTTACTGCTTTTGTATCCAATAAAAGATGCATCCAAGTTGTACTGGCAGTCACGGGTACGCCTCTAGCTTTTGCCGAAGCAATAAGTTCAACACTGCGAGCAGTAGAAACACGCATAATGTGTACTGGTACGCCTATAGGAGAAGCTAATTCTAATAAAGCAGCAATAGCAGAAGTTTCAGAACTCATAGGTATAAAAGGTAACCCCAACCGGATCGCATCTAAACCTTCCCTTACGACTCCATTTCCTTTTAACTCCGGATTGCAACAGTAAAAAGCGATCGGTTTCCCCAAAGGTTGGACATATTCCAAAACTCGCCGCACCAAGGCAAAATTTTCCCAAGGATGACCGTCTGTAAAACCAACTACCCCTGCGGCTGTTAGATCTGCCAATTCGGTCATCTGCTTACCAACGACTTTCTCAGTTATGGCACCCCAAAGATTCACAAGAGGAAGAGATATAGGGGAAGAAATGTCTCCTTGTCCCTCTAACATTTTGCTTTTCTGCAACAACTGTGCAACAACAGAGGGATCGTCAATAGCTGGGGATGTATCAGGTAATATATTAATTCTTGTAAAACCTCCAGCAGAAGCAGCTTGCATGAGAGAAAAAAGACTTTCCCTTTCTTCAAACCCAGGTTCTCCAGAATGACTGTATAAATCCACCAATCCCGGTCCCAGAATTAACCCCTGACAATTTTTGATATGGGTATCATTTGGCAGATCGGAAATGTTATCGGCAACAAACCCAATTACGCCGTCCTTAATCAGCACATCAGTAATGCGGTCAATCCCAGATACCGGGTCAATAACCCTGACTTGTTGTAGCAGTTCGCTTGTCATTTTACCTGTACGCTATTAGCTATTAGCTATCAGCTTGCATTTATTCAAATATCAGCTTTGTACAAGTTTACAGTTTTTTAGGCATTCTGCTAATTATGCTACAATGCGCCTGCTGCTGTTTTATCCAATACACCTCCACCTAAGTGAGCGGTAATGTTCATTGCTTGCAGTACTGGCAAACTATTAGTACCCGATGGGTAATCGATAACGCTAACTGCACCATTTCCTTGACGGAAATTCCAGAATTGTTCTGAAGACAAACCCAGAATATGACAGAGTAAAGTTTTATTAGTCGCATCGTGAGCGACGACCAAGCCGGTTTTAAGACCCTTTGCTAATGCTGTTTCTACAATAGCTTGCCATGCTATGACAGCACGATCCCAAACTTGCTGCAAATTTTCCCCTTCTGGCATCTGCACTTCGGCAGGTATTGTACGCCAGCGATGCAGTTCGCCGGGAAATTCTTGCTCAATTTCTTCTTCTAATTTTCCTTCCCAAAGCCCGTGGCTGATTTCTCTCAAACCATCATATAGTTGCAATTCTAGATGGGGATGAGATGCCAAAATAATTTCTGCTGTTTCTTTAGGACGCAGCATTGGACTACTCACGGCAAAATCAATGGCAACATCTTTGAGAAATTGGGAAGCTTTCTGAGCCTGCTGTCTGCCATTATCATTTAGAGGAACATCAATTTGACCTTGAAATCTTGTTTGGCGGTTCCACTCAGTTTCTCCATGCCGCACTAATAATAATCGTACCCCTTGATGATTGGGTCTTAAGGAGGGTAAAGTTTCTCCAAGGTGTTGGGTTTGATTGAGAGATTCCAGTTGGACTGATTCCTCCAAACCTCCAGCAAAATTGAGGACGGTAATATTACAGTTGGATTGTTGTATGGAATGGTAGCGAGATGCGGGAATCGAAAGTGCCGTGCCAATCAAAGCACGATTAATACCGTTATGTCCAACAATCAGAATAGTTTCACCTTGATGGCGTTGTAAAGCCTCTTGCCAAAATTGACGCGCTTGTTCGTATAAAGCTAGGACGGGAAAGAATTCTTTGGTTTCTTCACCATTTTGAATTAGCATTTGGAGTCGATCCGGTGTTTCCTGCCAAATGCGATAGTCTTCAGGAAACTTCTCCTTAACTTCAGCACTCGCCAACCCTTGCCATAAAGGAAGGTCAATTTCTAGTAACTTTTCAGAAGTTTGGGGAACAGGACATTGTTTGGAATGATTGGCTAATTCTTGATGAATAGTCTCTGCTGTGTATTTGGCTCGTTGTAGGGGGCTAGTGTATATTGCGCTAAATGCGATATTAGCAAGAGCTTTGCCCACTTTAGCCGAATCAGCACGACCTTGTTCTGTGAGCTTGGATGCATCAGTACGTCCTTGTATGCGTTTTTCGGCGTTGTATGTGCTTTGACCGTGACGCACAATAATCACACGGGTCACTTTTTGCCCTCCTCTATTTTCAGTGCGCGAACAAAACCCTTGTTACTAATAGATACTTGTCCCTAAGTACAGGGCAGTGTTCCAATAGTAAATGCGATCGCAGGGGGTTTACTTGCGTAACATAATAAAAAGAGTATCATCCATTGCCTCGTGAGATGATTGCGACTCAATATATTTCTTGAACTAAATATAAGAGTCCCTCTAGATTTTTGGGCTCAAGCCTAAAATCCGGAGGGACCAGATGACTGATTGAGTTTTTCCAAAATTTCGATTACCTTATTGCAGAACAGATCTACGTGAAATCTAGGATTTCTACCTAGGTGTCACTTGGACTTCCACTGCATTGCCATTCTCAAATGGCTGGTTGCCTCCTTGTGGTATGATAACGTTGTTTGAATTAAACCTGTCATTCTGACGCAACTCAACGCGATCGCTAATCGGTATAACACCTGTTGGCGCAACCTGAACCCCTGTCCTTGAACTGTTACCTGCATTTAGATCTGAAAAAAATCTTGAGTAATCGTTCTCAGCCGACCTATTGCCGATCCCAGTTAAAGAGCCACCCTGGATGGTGTAGTTTTCCTGGTTGGATTGTGGTGTCTGCAAAGATTGTCCGTATGCTGTACCACATATCCCGATAGTTGCTGCCATAGCAGTCAAAGCAGCGATAGCTCCAGTATTCATTGTCTTCACCTAACTTCCAAATTCTTTGACGCCCGATGATACTATAAGAATATTCTGTTTACTTCTTATTGTAAGCTTAGCTACAAAAAAATCAGTATACCGGAATACATATTCTTTAAAACTCAGACACGTTATAACTTTAGGTTGATATAACACTGTAAGTTGGCGATCGCGATCGGTATTTAATAAGATATTGATTGATTTTCAGGAGCGTTGCATTAATATAGCATTTTTAAAATATCAGTCAAAAGCGAGATTTATCAACTCCTTCTACCCCTACCTACACTACTTGAAAATTTTTATAAATTTTTTATAATTCCTATTTTTAGGATATCAAGATTTTTCTTAAATATTCTTTGTGTATTTCTTCTTAGAAAAAATTCAAAAAATTTGAATCTTGAGAAAATAAAGATACATTTTGTAATAAAAGTGTTTTCTATCCTTAACTAGTAAATGTACGAAAAATTTGTAAAAAACACTCAGAAATCAACTGAAAATGAAAGAAAAAGTTGCTCACATAAGTATATTTCCAAACCTAAACAGGAGTTACATAGGACTCCTATATACTCTTTTAGTCAAGAAGCTCACCGAAATTTAACTGCTGTAAAAGCGATAAAACTTTACCAGAAGTAGAACGCGATCGCTAACCTCCAAAATGGAAATAAAACAGATGTCTTTGTTTTCAACCCAAGACGATTGCAAGTCTTTACAAAAGAAAAAAAAAGCTAAACTAGGACGCTATGGACGTATCCAAAGAGAACTGGAAACATCAGATCGAGATCCCTACAAAGTCTTGATTGAATGTGAGCCGCCACCACTAGCAGCCTATAACTACAAATTTGTGGATTTGTTTTGCGGTGCGGGGGGAATGACACAGGGTTTTGCTCAAGCTGGATTTCAGCCAGTCGCAAGTGTAGAAGTCAATGAAATTGCTTCTGCTACTCATAAAATGAACTTTCCCAAGTGTCACCATTTTTGTGGCGATATAGAAAAATTTGATTCGCATCAATGGTTGTCTGAAATTAATTCGCCTGAAATCCATCTTGTTGTGGGTGGACCGCCATGTCAGGGATTTTCTGTTGCAGGAAAACGGGACTCTAAAGACCCTCGGAATCGGTTGTTTCGTGAATTTGTGCGAGTTGTTTCGGAAATCCAACCCTGGTATGTTGTTATGGAAAATGTACCGGGAATTTTAACGATCGATAAGGGGGCTCTCAGGGAAGAAATTTGCCAAGCTTTTGCAAGTATTGGTTATCCTCATGTATCTGTTGCTATTTTAGAATCTGCAGCATATGGAGTTCCTCAAATTCGCCCCAGAGCCATTTTTATTGCCAATCGATTTGGCATGGCAAACCCGTATCCAAAAGTACAATTGTTATCTGACCAATACAAACCCATTGAATCAGCAATTGCCGATTTGCCAGAGTATACACCTATACCAGAGATTAACCATCAATGGACTCGTCATTCTCCTGAGTATATGGAAAGAATTGCTCAAGTTCCACCAGGAGGTTCTTTATACACAAAATATGTTGATGCTTTCAAGCGTCAATACCCAGGGTTACCCAGTATGACAGTCAAAGAAAACCATGGTGGAACACACATTCATCCTTATCTCAATCGCGTAATTTCAGCACGCGAAATGGCAAGGTTGCAAACATTTCCAGATACATTTCTTTTTGCAGGTTCCATGAAAAAAGCAATGTGGCAAATTGGAAATGCCGTACCGCCTCGCCTAGTAGAGTGTATTGGGTACGGGCTCATTCCTTCCTTAAATGAAATATACAGAAACCTCTCGCAAGAGGAAATAAACTAACAATGCCTTCTAAGATAGAACTTCTACCCCCCATCAATGCTAAGTGCGTGCGGGAAAATGGCAAACAATTTTATGTGGACACTTTGGGAAACCGTTTTCCCAGCGTGACAACCATACTAAATGTTACAAAACCGCAAGAGGAACGCGACAGACTCAACAATTGGAAATTTCGTGTTGGGATGGAAGAAGCAACTCGTATTTCCACAACAGCAAGCCGTCGGGGAACTCAAACTCACAAACAAATTGAACGTTATTTGCTTGGAAAGAACGTTGATTGTCCTGAAGCGAGTCTTCCTTATTGGGAAAGTATCAAGCCTGTCTTAGAAGAAATTGATACAATAAGACTTGTGGAAGGTTCGGTGTTTCACTACAACAAAAGCTATTCTGGTAAAGTCGATTGTGTCGCTAGTTATAAGGGTGTACCTTGTATTTGTGAGTGGAAGACATCAGATAAGCCTAAAGAATCGATTGAGCGATTGTACGAATATCCATTGCAACTAACGGCTTATTTAGGAGCAGTGAACGATTACTATCGAGATTATGGTATTAAGATAGATCGTGCTTTGTTAGTTGTGGCAATTCCGGAGAGAGAGGCTGAGATATTTTGGTTTGAACCAGAAGCCATGCAAGGGTATTGGGAAAAATGGGAAAAAAGGGTTGTTGAGTATTGGCAAAGAATGGGTAACGAATACAATAAGTAGCATAGCTGAGGGTACTAGTTACGTGCTGATTTCTTCGTTAAACTAAGATATCTAGAACCTTTTGCAAAGAAAGTAGGATAAGAGCGGAATAGATATTAATTGCCTGTAGCAAAAATTTGTTCTGCAGTTAGCTGTATATCTTTGAATGTAGGTGATATGATACGGTCACTACCTCGAAATTGGGTAGGTTTTTGATATTGGTTTCTACTAGATGATAACAGGTAAATCGATATTGTCGGTTGCTTTGGATTGCCAATATAATCTCGACCTCCTAAGCCTAAATAATCTACAATCCAGTATTCTGGGATACCTAATGTACTGTAGTCTTCGACTTTTCGCGCATAATCATTTTGCCAGTTAGTACTGACGACTTCTACTACGAGTTTGACAGAAGTTCCTAAAGTAATGACAGGTTCATCTTGCCATAAAGGTTCATTAACAATTGTAGCTTTATCTAGCACTACGACATCAGGACGGAAAGCTGTTGTTGTGCCTAGAGGTTTTATTAAACAACGTGTAGGTGTAAACCAACCAACGCTCAATCGATCTATTTCAACATTCACTTTTCGTAAGATAAAAGCAGCTACTTCTTCATGTGGTCCGGTTGGTTCCATATCAAGAAGTTCTCCGTCAATTAATTCGTAGCGTTCATTATCTCCATATTTAGTCATGAAGTCATCAAATGTCAGGAGTTTCGGAACAGCTTTTGTCATCGCAATCGCACCTCCTTATTTGTTTTGTCGTTCGCACTAAGTCTACCGATACTCAGCTTCAATACTGAATCTAATAGTAGGGGAAGGACAACGCCAACCCTGTCTGCTAGATCTGACAGGAAGACAACCTTGCGATAAGCCGGGTACGGCTTGCGCCAAGGGCGATCGCATTGCTTCCGACGAGATATCATCGGGTTTGTAAAACCACCAATCTCCCCTACTCTCGGATCTTGAGACAGCTGTCAATTTGCGTGTAGGGTATCTCTGCTTGTTGTAAAAGCTCGCTAAAGTCCTTTCTCGTAAACTATTGCTGCGAGGATTCATTTCCTGAGCCCAGGTACAAGTTGCGTTAATATTCCATAAAATAGCAGTCGCTATAAAAAATAAAGTTGGAAATTTATTTTTACCCATACTTCTGATTGAGCAGAAAATAGCAATTCAACATTTGCCTTTACAGAGTCTCTACATTGGCATTTCCAGGTATAGCTGAGAAAGAGAAGACGCTGTCAATACTATGAAATAAATCTCAAAATTGGAGCCATCTATCACTCAAGCACCGCCAAGACAGATTTCGGTAATAATTTATCTTTAAACCAAATAATACGAGCAGGTACATCATTCAATTTAACACCTGCTTTTTCCAAATTCAATCGCTCAGAAATAGCTAAAATCAAATTATGAGACTGAGCGCGACGCACCTGTGCAAACTTTTTTTGCAAATACTCCGGTCGCCAATATCCTACAATTTCTAATAAAAAGGAGCGTCCGTCGGGATGAACCAATCTAAAATCCGGAATCATTACACTTCCAGGTATCGGAATTAAGTCAACTTCTCGCTCCAGTACCCAATCAGTTTTGAGAGCATCCCACTTATCAGCAAAAGAATGCTCTAACATACTGTCATACGGTTTCCCTGGGGGATAATGAGTCACCAAACCGCAATCAGAATTCAAAGTAAACCGCCCTGTTTTCCAAGTATTGGTGTAAACATCCCGAATTTGAAGCGTAGCAGCAAGACTCCATTTTGTAACATGAAGTAAAGCTGGTATAAGTTTAGCAATTGCCAAACCATACCGCGTACTGGGAGTAAACAAACTTGTAGGACCATCAATTGTAATCGTAAATCCGTGGTCAGCATCTCCCTCTATGTAAGACATTAATTGAAACAATTTGAGATATCGAAACAAAAGCTTGTATTGTCCCGGAACGTTTCGATGAGCGTTAATTGTTAATTGGCTCGCCTTATAAAACACCCCCTGTACCTGAGATAAGTTGTAGCGGTGTAACAAACTTTCTGACTGCGGTGCATCAAAAGCAGTTAAAATTTTATTCTCAGATAAATCCGCATACAATCCATTACGCACCTGTTCCGACACAACTTCCCGTTCGAGTTCGCGACTTAATTCATCAGCGATCGCTTGCAAAGTCACCTCTGTCAATTCACGGCTTGGAACAGACTTAGCCGCCAAAGCAAAAACCTTTTCTCTTAACATTTGAGGTTCCAAAGGACTAACCACCTCAAACGTGCAAAAACTGCTTTTTAAAATATAAGCCAAACCACGCTTTATCTTGTAATCTGGAGTATCACCCTCAAACTCCAACAGTTGGCGCTCGAGAACTCCTTGAGAACTACTCACCGCCTTTTGAAAAAAACCAATCAACTCCGTTGCTATCTCTAAATTTTTATCATCAACCTTCAACCTCTTAGGAAGAATTTCTTCCCCATTTTGTCTGTGACTGAGTAAATCAGTTGGTAACATCTTCTTGCTTTTGGATTTTAGATTTTAGATTCTGGATTTTCAGTCTTATAATTCAAATCCAACTGTTCGGCTGCTTTATAACTTTTCCCCTGACCGCTTCCATAAACCACCTGCAAATTCTCTCTTCCCCGCTCTCCTGACTCCTTGCTTCTCTGCTTTCTTTCAACACCGCGCCTCCTAGCCGAAGTCCCTTCCTCAGTTGTATTCTCAGCCACCACCTCATACAACACTGCTTGCTTGTTCCCTTCTTTCCCCCTTCTCAAAACCCTTCCCAAACGTTGAATGTACTCCCTTGCCGAACCAGTTCCTGATAAAATAATAGCAACAGAAGCTGAAGGCACATCTACACCCTCATTCAACACGTGAGAAGCCACCAAAGTCCTATACTCTCCCTCCCGAAATTTCGTTAAAATTTCATGCCGTTCTTTGACAGGAGTTTGATGAGTAATCGCAGGAATTAACAATTCTTGAGAAATGCGATAAACCGTCGCATTATCAGCAGTAAAAATTAAAACTCGTTCCGGATAATGCTGTGTTAATAAATCTAACAAAATTCGCAATTTTCCATCAGTTCCCAAAGCAATTTCCTTAGCTTCACGATGTGCTAGCATTGCCCTACGTCCTGCTTGAGAACGCGCACTCATTTGCACAAATCTTTGCCAACCTTGCATGCTACCCAAAGAAATTTTTGATTCTTTCAAAAAATCATTGCGAGTTTGAATCAATTGATTGTATTTTTCCCGTTCTTGTTGTGAAAGTTTGACTTTAATTTGGACAATTTCGTGTTCTGCTAGGGCTTTACCCGCGAGTTCCTCAGCCCTTTTACGATAAACCTCCGGTCCTATTAAAATATTTAAATCCGCATGCTTCCCATCAGTTCGTTCTGGTGTAGCCGATAATCCCAAACGATAGGGTGCGATCGCATATTCAGCAATTACGCGGTTAAAATCCGTTGGTAGGTGGTGACATTCATCAAAAATCAGCAAAGCGTACCGATCCCCAAGTGTTTCTGCATGAATGGCTGCACTATCGTAAGTTGACACGAGAATGGGTGTTTTATCCCGAGAACCACCTCCTAACAGTCCCACTTCAGCGTCAGGAAATGCTGCTTTTAAATGAGCGTACCACTGGTGCATTAAATCCAGGGTTGGGACAACAATCAGAGTCGTGCGAGGCGTCGATTGCATTGCCATCTGCGCTAAATAAGTCTTTCCGGCTGCTGTTGGTAGTACCACTACCCCCTGTCTTCCCGCCAACTTCCAAGCGGCTAGCGCCTCGCTTTGGTGGGGATAGGGCTCCATTTCCAAACTTGAAGCCAACTCTATTGGGTAAAACTCTTTAGCCTCGTCAATAAAACTGGTGTTTTCTGCTTGTAGCGCTTCTACCAAAGGACGGTATTGAATGGCTGGAATCCGAAATTTTTCTACCCTGTCATCCCACGTAGCAAAATCCATCCAGCCTTTACCGCGAGGTGGTGGATGCAAAATTAATGTGCCACGATCAAAGGTTAATGTAGGGGTGCGACCCATATAAATGCTTTTTCCTACTCTTGAAACTGGGAACTGAGGACTAGAGATTGGGATTGGAAGACAATCCAGCGATCGGTCTCTTGCACCGAGTTCTTTCATTAAATATTAATAACGTAATTATACGTATGATAAATCGGAATGGCTCAGATAAAACACAAGTTAATGCATTTATCAACCAGATCAAATCCCACTGGAAAAGACCCCCCAGTCTTTTTGACTCTTACAATGTCCAGCGTCATCGCTTTACTCTCAAGCGACTGCGACTGCAAGCGCAGCTTATGCTAATTGTTGGTTTAACAGTTATTGCATTTTTCTTGTGGCTTAACGTACAACCTTCAGGTAAATTTTCTGCGCTTACTCTTGGAGTTTGTATAGAAATAATAATCGGTACTTGTTTGTTTTTCTCCAAAACTCAACTCGGTTACCGTCACCCTCACCTTATCTTTTTAAGTTTAAGTTGGTCTGTAACTTGTATCAATCAAATTGGTACCGCTTTACTTTTTCATGTGATTGAGCCAAGAATAGGCATTTGGAATTTAATGTTTCTCACTCAAGCAACGATGGTTCCTGTCCTGTGGCATCTCCATATGATTTCTCAAATAGGAACTATCTTTTGTTACCTGACCTTATACGGACTGTTTCATCCCACTCTAAAATATCCGTTTCCCTATTATGTCGAACAAGGATTGTATTTATTCTGGACTTGTGTTATTTGTAATTTGTCTGTTTATTTTTACGATAAATTACGAAAAGAAGAATTTCACACTCGCAAAGATTTAGAAGTCGCTCAGGAAAAGTCAGATAAATTATTACTCAATATTTTGCCAGAAACCATCGCGTCTAAATTGAAGCACCAGCGAACTACAATTGCCGATCATTTTCATGAAGTGACAGTTTTGTTTGCAGATATTGTTGGCTTTACAGAACTTTCAAGTCATACCTCTCCAACGGAATTGGTCGAGTTACTAAATGAAATTTTTTCCAAATTTGACAAACTAGCAGAACAGCATGGAGTAGAAAAAATTAAAACAATTGGTGATGCTTACATGGCTGTAGCCGGATTACCCATTCCCCGTAGCGACCACGCACTTACAATGGCTAAGATGGCATTGGATATGCAACGCACCATACAACAGTTTAACCAAGAGAGAGATTTGTCGTTTCGCATCCGAATTGGTATTAGTACCGGACCTGTGGTAGCAGGTGTGATTGGTTTGAAGAAGTTTACTTACGATCTTTGGGGAGATACTGTCAATACAGCGAGTCGAATGGAGTCTCACGGAATAGCTGACTGCATTCAAGTTTGTGAAGCGAGTTATGAGCGCTTAAAAGATAAGTTTTTGCTGGAAAAACGGGGTTTAATTTCTGTTAAAGGTAAAGGAAAAATGATGACATATTTACTGAAAGCAGAATATATTAAGAATTAATATGTTTTTTAACAAAAAGTAAAAAAAGATAAACGAATTGAAGCAATTGTGACACTAAAATTTATACAAACTTAATGTTATAGGTAGTCGATAAGACAAAACACAGATATGTGAAAAAATGTAAACTTACTTAGTTAGGAGTTGCACTTTAGCACTAAAGCGCAACTCCTAACCAGCAATCATTATTTCCATCAATTTACTTAAATATGACAAGTTATCACGGTTTTCTGCAATACAAGGAGCACTGACATTGAAAGGAAACAACCTTCTTGCACCTTATTTTATTACCGCCTTGGCTGTAGGTAGCGCTTTAACAATGACATTATTACTACAGTCAATGCTAACACCAACCCTGTTTCAACTTTTTTTTGCAGCTGTTGCCATTAGCTCTAGGTACGGCGGGATGGAATCGGGGTTGTTAGCTACTGTTTTGTCAAGCTTAGCTATTGGTTATTTTTTTAGTCAACCTATATATTCATTAGATATTTTGGCTGTTGACAATCTTTTCCGATTGGGTATATTTATTATTGTTTCAATACTGATTAGCTCGCTCAACTTAGAATTGCGTAATGCAAAACAGCACCTTGAGATAAGTGTTCAGAAGTTACGCTCAAGTGAGACAAGGTTTAGACGACTCATTGAATCTAATATTTTTGGAGTTGCTTTTGGTGATTCCAGTGGCGGTATCCACTATGCCAATGATTATTTTCTAAATATGGTGGGATATACTGCAGAGGATTTACAATTCAAGAAAGTCCGCTGGGACGTTATGACACCCCCAGAATACAGGCAAAGAGATGCAAAACAAGTAGAAGAATCCAAAAAAAATGGAATTGCTACTCCTTACGAAAAGGAATATCTTCGTAAAGATGGCAGTCGGGTACCAATTCTTATTGGTGGTGTCATAGTGGAAGAACCAGGCGCAAATGAATTGGAAATGATAGCATTTGCTCTGGATTTAAGCGATCGCAAACGGGTAGAAGAAGCGTTACGACAGCGAGACTCGGAGATGCGTTTAATTACCAACGCCGTACCTGCGCTCATTTCCTACGTTGATGCTCAACAAAGATATCGTTTCAATAATAAGGGTTATGAAGAATGGCACGGAATTTCCGCGTCAGATATTTATGGCAAAACAATTAAGGAAGTTGTGGGTGAGTCAGTTTATGAGTCAATTTGTCCCCATGTAGAAGCTGTTTTGTCAGGAGAACACGTAACTTACGAAAGTAATTTGAAATATATAGATGGTGTCAGCCGTTATGTCAATATCTCTTATGTTCCCCAATTCAATTCTGATGAAGTCGTAGGATTTGTTGCTCTTATTCAAGATATTACAGAGCGCAAGCAAGCAGAAATTGCTTTGAAAGAAAGTGAAGAACGGTTTCGCCAACTTGCAGAAAAAGCCGAAGCCACTAACCGAATAAAAGACGAGTTTTTAGCCACACTCTCACACGAACTTCGTACCCCTCTCAACGCCATGCTTGGTTGGACGCAGCTCCTAACCACCAGAAAGTTTGATGAAAATACGACTGCTAGAGCGTTAGAGACATTAGACCGCAATACTAAATTATTATCAACACTTATAGAAGATGTTTTAGACGTATCGAGAATTATTACAGGGAAACTGCGCTTGGATGTTCGACAAGTAAAACTTGTACCTGTTGTCCTTTCAGCAATTGAGACAATACGTTCCGCTGCTGACGCTAAAGACATTACTATTGAATCGTTTTTAGATCCCTCTATCGGTATTGTTTTAGGTGATAGCAATCGCTTGCAACAAGTTGTCTGGAATTTACTTTCTAACGCTGTTAAGTTTACACCTCGTGGTGGTAAGGTTGAGGTGAAATTGTTTTTAGAAGAGAGTCAGTGGGAAAAAACTCAACGCTCGGCACTGATTGAAGTTAAAGATACAGGAGAAGGAATTGCTCCCGAATTTCTACCTTACGTCTTTGAACGCTTTCGTCAAGCTGATAGCTCAAGTACGCGAGCGCATGGAGGACTCGGATTGGGTTTAGCGATCGTTCGCCATCTCATAGAATTGCATGGTGGTATAGTTTGCGTTACCAGCCCCGGAATTGGTCAAGGTGCAACATTTATTGTTAGTTTACCTTTAAAAACAGGAGGAAAAGAAGAGAGTGAGAGAGTTACAGAAAAAGAAAAATTGCGATCCTCACTTCCTCCTGTTTACCCATCGCCCCATCCTCTCAATGGTTTGCGGATTCTAGTTGTGGATGATGAGCCAGATGCGCGTCAGATAATTACTACAGCATTAGGACAATATAAAGCAACAGTCATGGCAGTTGCTACTGCAACAGAAGCATTTGAGGCGCTGCAACGATTTCAACCAGATGTACTGGTAAGTGATATTTCTATGCCACAAGAAGACGGTTATTCCTTAATTCGTAAAATTAGGGAATTAAGTGAAGAGCAAGGCGGGCGCACTCCTGCTGTGGCGCTTACAGCATATGCTAGAGCAGAAGACTGCGATCGAGCACTGCTTGCAGGTTTTCAACTTCACGTTCCCAAGCCAGTCAACCCAGATGAATTAGCAGCAGTTATTGCCAATCTTGTTGGGGAAATGTAATTTTCTTTAATTATCTAGAATGGAACTAAAAGTGAAGATATTATAGTACCTGCTTCTGACCTACTGAATTTTGAGCAAGAGGAAAACATGAGTATTGTCATATCAGATGAAACTTTGCATGAAGCGTGGAATGACAGAAACTGAATTTAAACAGGAAATTGCGCTGTTGCTGTTTGAGTCAGGAAAACTTTCTCTTGGTTATGCTAGCAAATTAGCAGAAATAGATAAAATACGGTTTCAACAATTGCTTCAAGAACGCAAAATTCCCTTATACTCTTATGAAATAGAAGATTTTGAACTCGATTTGAAAAATTTACGGGAATTAGGTAGGTTGTGATTGTTGTCAGTTATTTTCTATAAACATCTTTCCGATGCTTACACTGCAAAATTCGTACCACTTGATTTTCATCATCTCAATCTGTTTTTGTACTGCCTTTGAAATAAGGACTTGGATTTACTTTAGGAATAGATGTACGCAGATAAATTTGTAGAAAATTGCTTTTTTGGTAAATATCATAAAAATAGAACACATCATTGAGGAGAATCAATCGCCATGACCATTATTACTGCAAAATGGACGATTGACGAGTATCATCGGATGATCGAGGCTGGTATCCTAGACGATCGCAAGGTTGAGCTACTCAAAGGAGAAATTGTAGAAATATCGCCAGAAGGAGAAACCCATGCTTATTCTAGCCATGAAGCCAGTCAGTATTTAACGAAGTTGCTAGGTAGCCGTGCTACAGTACGTCAAGCCAAGCCTATTACTTTGCCTAACAATTCTGAACCCGAACCAGATACTGCTATTGTCCAACCTTTAGGGCGTGAGTATAGAGTTCACCATCCCTATCCAGAGAACATCTTTTGGCTGATTGAGTATTCCGACTCTAGCTTAGATAAATATTTAGATAAGAAAAGCAAGATTTATGCTGAAGTCAGTATATTAGAATATTGGGTCGTTAATCTTAAAAAGCTACAACTAGTAGTGTACCGCGATCCTACTGACGGAGAGTACGCTACAAAATTTACCCTAACTACAGGAACCATTCAACCTCTCGCCTTTCCTGGCATTTCTGTGTCAGTAGAGGAAATTATCAGTGCTTGGATTATACTTCCACAAACCAACTTGCGATAAGCCGGGTACGGCTTGCGCCAAGGGCGAACCCGAAGGGCAATGCGCTTCTAGTTGAGCGAACTTATACCGTAGAGTTGGGTTTGTCGGCGATTTATCTAATTGCGGGTAACTTTGTCCAAACTTTTAGAAACGGTTAATACAAGATGACTGAGGAGTATTCCAATCTTATGAGTATTCAAGCAGCATATGATAATTGGTCAGACACATACGACACTGACAAAAACTTGACACGCGATTTGGATCGAACAGTTACTAGAGAAACCTTGATTGGTTTGAGTTGCAGATCGGTTGTTGAGATTGGCTGTGGTACAGGTAAAAATACTCTTTTTCTTTCACAAATTGCTGAAAAAGTTCATGCTATCGATTTTTCAGCATATATGCTTGAAAAAGCAAAAGAGAAAGTGAATTCAGCTAACGTAATATTTTCCCTAACGGACATTACAAAACAATGGGCTTGTGAGAATGGATCTGCCGATTTGATAACCTGCAATCTCGTTCTAGAACATATAAACGATCTCCCTTTTATATTTTCAGAAGCATCCCGCGTATTAGGTAAAGGAGGACACTTCTTTATATCTGAGCTACATCCCTTCAAAC
This sequence comes from Tolypothrix bouteillei VB521301, assembly GCF_000760695.4. Lineage (GTDB taxonomy): Bacteria > Cyanobacteriota > Cyanobacteriia > Cyanobacteriales > Nostocaceae > Scytonema > Scytonema bouteillei_A. The sequence continues at coordinate 1,862,825 of NZ_JHEG04000001.1, forward strand.
AATATGAAGGAACAAAAGCTAATTTTCAAAGGAATCAAGAGAGAGTTGAAATTCCAGCTTTTGTGCATCACATCTCAGATTATATTAGCACGGCAAAAAATTATGGTTTCACTCTTGAGAAGTTCCAAGAATGGTGGCACGAGCAAGATTGCAATAAACCTCCAAGAATTGCATCATTCTTGTTCAAAAAGTGAAGGCGATGCAAAAAGTATGATAATCAGAGATTAACGAAAGGTGTATCCCACAATCCGATCTATAAAATTAGTCTGGAATTTTTAGCTATTGAGCGCTGCTAATTGTACTAGTAAATATACTTTAGGTTGGAAATGTAAAAAAACATATGGGGAATTGCAAGCGTATTGGCATTCTTACAAGTGGAGGAGATTGCTCGGGGTTGAATGCTGTCATTAGAGCTGTAGTTCATTGTGCGTGTGGCAAAGGTTGGGAAGTCCTGGGAATTCGTCAAGCAACTCTCGGATTGATGGCGCGTCCCGAGCAATTTACAAAACTGGAAGTTGACTTAGTTGACCCACTGTTAACTTCTGGTGGGACAATGTTAGGAACTACCAACACAGGCGATCCTTTTGCTTTTCCCATGCCTGATGGCAGTCTATGCGATCGCTCAGAAGAAATTATTGCAGGTTACCATCAACTGGGTTTAGACGCTTTGATTGGAATTGGGGGGGATGGTAGCTTGGCTATTCTTCGTCGCTTGGCACAACAAGGTGGTATTAATTTAGTGGGTATTCCCAAAACAATTGATAATGATATTGGGATTACCGAACACGCGATCGGTTTTGACACGGCTGTGAATATTGCCACAGAAGCGCTCGATAGATTGCACTTCACGGCAGCTTCTCACAGTCGAGTCATGATTTTAGAAGTGATGGGTCGCGATGCGGGACACATTGCCATTGCTGCGGGGATTGCTGGAGGAGCAGATGTCATATTAATTCCAGAAATCCCCTACACCATTGACCATATCTGCAACAAAATTAAACAGCGCCAAGAGCAAGGCAAAAACTATTGTTTAATTATTGTTTCCGAAGCAGTTCGTACAGTTGAGGGTGAAACTGTCACGATGACAAATCGTTTGGGTCAATCCCGATATGGCGGGATCGGTCAGTATTTAGCCGACCGAATTAGCGAGTGCATTCTTGCAGAAACCCGAGTCACAGTTTTAGGACACATCCAACGGGGAGGAACGGCTTCACCACTCGATCGACTCGTAGCAGCAGCCTTTGGTGTAGAAGCGGTCAATCTCATTGCTGAAGCTAAATATGACTACATGGTGACATGGCAAAATCGCCAGGTGGTCGCAGTACCAATTGCTGAAGCGATCGCTCAATACAGAGCTGTCAGTCCAGAGGATACCTTAGTGAAAACTGCTCGCGGTTTGGGTATTTATTTAGGAGATTGACCGCATCATTCGGAGATTGGTATCCTATCTTAAAAAACAAGGGTGAGCCGCATCGCACCCTTGTTTGCCATATCTGTATTGTTTGGTAGGAATACCTGTGTTAAAGAATGTTTATTTTTGGTCGGTTTGTTGTTCCTACAGAATTTCTCTCTCCCAAAAGGCTATGGTGGTGTACAGCTCTCTACAAAAGAGATGAAACATCGTCAAAAGGGAGAATTGGAATGAAGTTCCCCCCTTTTTTAAGGGGGGTTAGGGGGGCTCGAAACCGCCAGAATGCACTTTAGAAAACTTGTGTACACCACCTTAGCCCAAAAGGAGAGAGATTAAGTTTTTTCTCCCTTCTCTCCTTAGGAGAAAGGTTGGGGATGAGGACAGCTTTTGAGGACGTACTTAAAAATTCTTAATTAATAAATGTAAACTTCTTCTGGTTTTTGCGTAATGCCGTCTAACAATGCCGATGAATTACATGAAGGTTTAATTCAAGTTTTACTACGCGTGTAGGAAGGTTCATATCAGAGGGAAACCTCTGACAGAACCAGAACTTACCTTAGTACACATCAACTCACACTTTTTTCAAGAGGAGCTGACATACAAAAGAATATAACATACTACCTAATTTAGAAGCCTGAGTATTATCTTCGTTCAATTGTAATTTTTTGACAAAGTTTGAGTTATTTTATGCATTTTTTCAATAAATCATACGTAGTAGCTTGTTAGGAATCAATCACAAACAGTTAAGGAGTTTTGCAGGGTATGGCTTATGAGATAGAGATTGGCGATCGCATTATAACTAGCGAAGAACTGATCGCTTTGGTCGCACAGTACAACATGGTGCCACAACTCTTACAAGAAATCGTTATCGATAGAGCGATCGAGCAAATAACCTGCATAAGAGAAGAAATCGCTGTAGCTAGCCAGCAATTCTTCAAACAACATCAAATTAGTAATTCTACCGAACATGAAACATGGCTAAAACGTTACAACCTCAACCATCAGCAATTTCAAGCCCTGATAACTCGCAAGTTAAGAATAGAAAAATTTCAGCAAGCAACTTGGGGAAACAAACTAGAATCTTACTTTCTCCATCGCAAGCCACACTTAGATCAAGTCATATACTCTTTGATTCGCACGCAAGAATTAGGCATTGCCAATGAACTGTATTTTCGCATCCTAGCTGGGGAGCAAACCTTTGCTGAAGTGGCGCGGGAATATTCTGTAGGACCAGAAGCAGACAGAAGCGGAATTGTCGGACCTGTTGACCTTGGCTCGTTGCACCCTGGCTTAGCAAAGCAACTTCAAGTCAGTCAACCCGGTCAAATTTGGCGTCCCGTACCTTTTGGAGAATTTTTCGTTATTATACGCTTGGAAAAATTTCTTCCCGCACAGCTCGATCAATTTATGAAACAACGTTTGTTAAAAGAATTATTTGAAGGTTGGTTGCAAGAACAAATTAATCAGCTCTCAGCTACAGATAAAGCTTGGATGAGGGTGACACGCAAACAGCCACAAGAGAAATCTACTAACGCCGCATAGGAAAAGATTAGAAAAATTGGTGCAGCATATGATGACAAATATTTCTGTTGATATAAAAGAATACTTAACAAGTTCATTTCCTTTTTTACACTTATCAGAAAAGACTCTAAACAATTTACAGAAAAAATTTCAATTTTTGCGCTACCGGATGGGTCAAACAATCGCAAAAAGAGAAGCCCTACCCGAACAAATTAGCATTATCTGTCAAGGACAAGCTCGTTTGCTAGGATACGATCCTCGGTCAGGCAAACCCGATACTTTGATGTTGCTGCAACCAGGAGAAGTGATAGGTTGGGTAAGTCATGTACGGGATGTGGCTTGTGAAACTGCGATCGCATCTACAGAAGTGATTTGTCTAAATTTGCCTGCTACCGATTTTCTATCTTTAATGAAGCAAGAATCAGCCTTTGCGGAAGCATTGCAAAGTCGAATCTCCCTAACAGAACTGTATGAATTATTAGGAGAAGAACTCAATCGGCGAGCTGATGGCAACACGGATTTACTGAAACTGACACGAACTGCTTGGGAAACAGCTGTTGTGCAAACATTCCCCATGGGACGATCCTCCTTAATTCCTGGAAATGGGGAAGACCGTCTGTGGTTAGTCAGCGGTAGTTCTCATACTAAATTTCCTGTAGGCAGTCCTGTAGACTTAAACGCTAACACAAAGCTACCCCTTCACGGAAACCTGCGTTTAGTTGGTGTACCAAAGTATTTACTACCAGCATCTATCATTCCTGTAACAACATCCACAACAGCAGATTCCTGGGCATCAGATATTCCCTACGCCTCAGAAATCGTTGCCAAACCAGCCATATCCAAGCAATCCCAAAGAGAAAAATATCCTTATATTCGGGCTAGAGGTCCAATTGATGCAACCCTGGCATGTTTTCAGATGTTGAGCCAGTATTTCAATATGCCCTTCCGCCGAGATATGCTGCGGCGAGTTTTGACCAAACAACAAGAAAACGCGGGTAGTTTATCCCTGCAATTTTGCGGTGCAGTTGCAGAGTTGATGGGGCTGACAACCCAGATAGTCAAAATTCCTGCATCTGCTGTCAGCAGATTGCAACCTCCCGTCATGATTTCCTGGCAAGATACTTTTGCAGTTATCTACAAAACCAGTCCCCAGGAGTTACTCATTGCCGTTCCTGAAATGGGACTCGTGCGTCGCAAGTCAAGAGACTTTGCTGAAACTTGGGGTACTGAAGGGGAAGTGTTACTCCTACAACCTACAAAACACACACCTAAATCGAGATTTGGTCTCTCTTGGTTTGTCCCCTCTCTGCGACGCTATCGAAAAGTTCTGATTGAGGTCTTGATTGCTTCAATAGTGGTACAGATTTTTGGCTTGGTGAATCCTCTTGCAACACAAGTCATCATTGATAAAGTTATTGTAGGCAATAGCCCCGATACCCTAGAAGTTTTCGGTATATTTTTAATAGTCGTCTCAATTGTAGAAGCTATACTGTCTAACGTTCGCACCCATTTATTTGTAGACACGACAAATCGCATAGACCTTTCGTTAGGTTCAGAAGTCATCAATCACCTGCTACGCTTACCACTCTCCTATTTCGATCGCCGTCCCGTAGGCGAATTAGCAACGCGAATTAACGAACTCGAACACATCCGTTCCTTCCTCACCGGTACGGCTTTAACAGTAGTCATGGATGCGGTGTTTTCAGTGATTTACATCGCTGTCATGGCTATTTATAGTTGGGTGCTGACCTTAGTGGCTTTAGTGACAGTACCGCTATTTGCCCTATTGAACCTATTAGTATCGCCAATTATGCGGCGACAATTGCATGAAAAAGCCGAGCGCAACGCCGAAACTCACTCCTATTTGGTAGAGGTTATGGCGGGAATGCAAACAGTCAAAGCGCAAAATTTAGAATTACGCTCCCGCTGGCAATGGCAAGAACGCTACGCCCGCTACATTAGTGCTGGGTTTAAGACAATTTCTACCCAAACAACTGCTGGGTCTCTCAGCAACTTCCTGAACAAACTCTCTACTTTATTAGTTTTATGGGTTGGAGCTTATCTAGTTCTCAACGGACAACTCACCTTGGGACAACTTATCGCTTTCCGCATCATCTCTAATTACGTCACAAGTCCCTTACTGCGCTTAGTCCAACTGTGGCAAAATTTTCAAGAAACAGCTTTATCCTTACAACGCCTGAGCGATATTCTCGATACACCCCAAGAAGAAGAACAGGGAGAACATCAAAATATCCTCATGCCTGCAATTGAAGGTCACGTTTGCTACCAGAATGTTTCTTTTAGTTTCCGTCCCAACAGCCCCATGCAACTGTGCAACATCAATGTCGAATTCCCTAGAGGTTCATTTATAGGTGTTGTCGGTCAGAGTGGTTCTGGGAAAAGTACTATGTTAAAATTATTACCCAGACTTTACGAGCCAGTCTCGGGAAAAATCTTGATTGATGGTTACGATATCAGCAAAGTAGAGCTTTATTCCCTCCGCCGTCAAATAGGGGTAGTCTTACAAGATACTTTATTGTTTGATGGAACAATCCGAGAAAATATTGCTTTAGCTTATCCAGATGCTAGCGATGAAGAGATTATTGCTGCTGCCAAAGTCGCTTACGCTCACGACTTTATCATGTCATTGCCCAACGGCTACAACACTCAAGTTGGCGAACGAGGTTCTGGTTTATCTGGAGGACAAAGACAGCGAGTTGCGATCGCTCGCACAGTCTTGCAAAATCCGCAATTACTGATTTTAGACGAAGCGACAAGTGCTTTAGACTACAATGCGGAAGCACAAGTGTGCCGCAATCTAGCAGAAGCATTCAAAGACAAAACAGTATTTTTCATCACTCACAGATTGACTACTATCCGTAACGCCGATGTCATTTTGATGATGGATAAAGGCGCGATTGTAGAACAAGGAACCCATGAAGAATTGATGTCTCTTAAAGGTTACTACTACTGTTTGTATAAACAACAAGAAAAAGGCTAATGGTGAGTCCAGCGCTGCAGGCGGGTTTCCCGCCGTAGGCGACTGGTGAGACCAGCCCTGCAGGCGGGTTTCCCGCCGTAGGGGACTGGCGAACCCGAAGGGCGAACCCGGAGGGCTAATGGCTAATAGCTAATGGCTAATAGCTAATAGCTAATGGCTAATGGTTAATGGCTAAGATAATTAGCTACTAGCTATTAATAATTGGTAATTAACAATGAGTAATATTATGAATACTGAATACAAATTCGATCAACCCGTTATATTAGAACAATCTTCTACCTGGTCGCGGACGATTGTGTGGGGAATTATTGGTATTACTGCTTTTACAATTATTTGGGCATCAATCTTTAAAATTGATGAAGCAATTCCCGCAACTGGTAAGTTAGAACCTCAAGGTGCAGTGACTGATGTGAAAGCTCCTGTTAGTGGTGTTGTTAAGATCGTTCATGTTAAAGATGGTCAGCGAGTGAAAAAAGGCGACCTCCTCGTGACTCTCGAACAAACGACTGCGAAAGCACAGTTGATATCATTACAAAAAAATCGTTCTGCTTTGGTACAGGAAAATGATTTTTACCGCCGTCATCTAGCAGGGAATGTTTCATCGAATCTTAAACTAGGAGTCACACTTAATATTCGTCCGGAAATTGCTTCTTTAACTCAGAGTCGTGCTGCGATCGTTGCTGAAAATCAAGTTTATCGCGCACAGTTAAGTGGTTCAACACATGGAGTGACCTTGACTCCAGACCAAAAGTTGCGCTTGCAAAGCCGTGAATCTGATTTTAGTTCTCGCCTAGCGGATATTCAGCTAGAAAAAGAGAAAACAATTGAGAAATTGAGCCAAAACCAGCTTGAGTTAACTAGTGCGAAAAATGTACTGGCTATTAGTCAAAGAATTTTCAAAGATATGGAAACGGTCATGAAGGAGGGTGCTTTTCCAAGAGCGAGGTATTTGACTCAACAGCAGGAAGTTGTAAAATCTCAAGCAGAAGTTGCTCGTCTTATGAAAGAACAGCAGCAATTAAAACTAGCGATCGCCCAATCAAATGAAAAAATCCGCAATACTGAAGCTCTTTCTAAAGAGGATTTACTTTCACGCATCACAGTTAATGAAAAAAGTATTGCTGAAATCGACAGTCAACTGACTAAAATTATTTTGGAGAATCAAAAGAAAGTTAACGAAATTGACAGCCAAATCAGTCAATCGCAGGAAACTCTGAAATATCAAAAAATTAGCGCTCCTGTGGATGGAACTATTTTTGAGATGCAACCTTCTAGTTCTGGATTTGTTGTGAATACGACTGAGCCAGTTGTAAAAATCGTTCCTAATGAAGAATTAGTTGCTAGAGTGTATATTACTAACCGCGATATTGGCTTTGTTAGACAAGGGCAGAAAGTCGATGTCAGAATTGATTCTTTTCCTTTCCAAGAGTTTGGTGATATTAAAGGAGAACTGATTTGGATTGGTTCTGATGCTTTGCCACCCGATCAAATTCACAATTTTTATCGTTTTCCGGCAAAAGTGCGTTTGGATAAGCAATCTGTCTTGGTGAGCGATCGCTCTTTGTCCCTACAATCGGGTATGTCCATCAATGCCAATATAAAATTGCGTCAGCGTACTATTATGAGTATCTTTACTGATTTCTTAGTACAGAAAGCAGAAAGCCTGAAGTCTATTCGCTAATTCAATCCCGAACAGGTGAAAGCAGCCCAGTAAAAAGGGTGAGAGAAAGGTTTGGACTCTTGGCAAAAAGATTCCAAATTTTTTCTGGCTTGGTAAATTAGTTTTCCAATGCGAAGGTGTTTTTTATATTCTTCATTTAAAAATAACACTTGTTGTGCTGCTAACGCTGGGTATTACCTGAACGATCGTACTTGGTTTTATTTGTTTCCCATCTTTATCAGCAAAGTAAACAAGACTATGGTTTTAAAGCTGGCGATCGCGTAGCACTTAACATTGCAAGTAATTGGTATTAGAACTGACTGCGTTATTATGTTATTCTCAGTAAATTTTCGAGCGAGCCTCTTAAAACACGTTTATTATGGTAGCGATAGAAACACGATCGCACACAGTAAATTTTCACAAAAGTCTCAAGACGCGCCATAGCGCGTCTCTACAAAAAGTTATATGTGTAGCTGAATAAATAATGCAGTCTTCTAGACAGGACGTAGGTTTAGCAGTTCTTGAGGAGATGCCAGCATATCGATCGCTACAAAGAAAATTTTGCCTTCAGGATTGATTAAGAACCGCCACGCAATGTTCATGCCAAGCTGTACACCGAACCAAGGAGTTTGGACTTTACCTGTGATTTTTAATTGTTTAGAACCATCTGCTAAAACTTCTGATATACCCTTTTCTGGCATGATGTTGAGTCCTTGTGCTTCTGCGCGCAAATAGGCTGCAATTGCTTGAGGACCAACAATCGGCTTTTGGAAAGGAGGTTGCAAAGCACCATCTGGAGTAAATAGAGCAATAGCAGCGTCAAAATTGTCTGCGTTTAGAGCCTCAATGTAGTTGATTACAGTCGGATCTGTGATGCCCTCGATAGTGACTTTAGTCGGAGATGGGACAGTGCGCTCGAACATGGGTTCTACAGCTGCTCTTGCGTAATTAGTAGAACTTGCTCCTGGGTCATATCCCATATCTACTACAGTATTGCGAAGGACTGTAATTTGTTGTCCTGGATCGAGTTTTTGAATGGCTTCTAACACGACTCTGACACCAGTACTCATTTGATAGCCCGGTGGGATAGGAGCAACAAGTCCCTGTTTCATCAACTCTCCTAACTCGTACCAGAAAGCTAGCTTGGTGTTAACGCTGAAGTTTGCATAGGAGCGGCTGATGGGCGTGTCAATATGGTCAGCAAGCTCTCTCATAACTTGCGTTTGCTCGTCATTAGATAGTTGCTTGATTTGGTTGAGTAGCCCTTCTGCTAGTTGCAAACGCGCTGCTCCTGGAGCCGCAGGAGTGATTGTACGACCTAGCTCGGTGTAGGCAAACCAGAGTAATGCCAATTTATCATCAACGCTAAGTTGGTCAAATAGTGCTATAGTTGCTGGGATTGGACTGGGCACTTGAGTGCCGGAGAAAATCTTTTGCGCCGATTCAATAGATAAAGACATATTAAAATCTCCACGTTTATCTGTTTACTGATTGCGCTGATTATTCAGAAGACGATGTCAAAACACAAGCTACTCTAGCCGTTGAATTAGTTTCAGGAATTAGGCGATCGCCAGAATCGAGGCTATCCCGTATTCCATGAAAAATAGCAGGCATAATGGTTTATGCTGCTTTGTAAAGTAATGTAACACTTACTTTAAGTTCTGTAAAGATATTTCAACAAATAATGACTTACAAGGTGATGCGTAAGGGATTTTCAAAAAATAAATTACCCCAGAATCTAGAACGGGCGTCCCCGCCACTAACATAGAACGGGCGTGACGGGGGAGATGCTCAAACCATCAGAAAAATGAATTTAACGACGGTTTTCAACGGGTGTTTTTTCTTGGGAATTCGCCTTTGACTTTTTGGAGCCTTTAGATCGATCGCGGTCTTTTTTCAAAAAGCGATCGCCAAGCGTCTCAATAACAATGTATAAGACTGGCACTACAAACAAAGTTAAAAAAGTAGCAATCAGCATTCCACCAAATACTGCTGTACCAAGTGATTGTCGGCTACCTGCACCTGCTCCCGTTGCAAATAGCAATGGAGCAATCCCCAGTAGAGTGGAAATAGCCGTCATGAGAATCGGGCGCAGGCGTTCTTGCGATGCTTCAAGAGCTGCTTTCGTAATGGAATAACCTTGCTCTCGGAGTTGATTTGCAAACTCTACAATTAAAATGGCATTTTTACTTGCCAATCCAATCAGCATCACCAAACCAATTTGACAGTAGACATCGTTAGGCAAACCACGCAATGATTGAGCCGAAAGAGCACCTAAAATAGCTAAGGGTACAGCTAAAAGAATAATCAAAGGATCGATATAGTTCTCGTATTGAGCCGCTAGAACCAGGAAGACAAACACCAGTCCGAGGGCAAAAATAATCGGTGCTTGACCCCCAGACTGCAATTCTTCCGCAGAAATACCAGACCATTCATAACCTAAATTAGGTGGTAGAGTTTCTTCAGCGAGCTGTTGCATCGTCTGAATTGCTTCTCCAGAACTAGAACCAGGAGCTGCTGAGCCAGTAATTTCTATTGAGCGGAACAGGTTATAGCGATTTATGGTTTGTGCTCCAGTAGTGGGGGTAATCTTTACTAAAGTACTTAAAGGAATCATCTTATCCTGTTCCGAACGAACATATAATTGGCGGATATCATCAGGATTGGAGCGGAACTGTGCCTCTGCTTGGACATATACCCGATAACTGCGTTCTTCTAACGTGAAGTCATTCACATACTGTGACCCTAAAAGGCTTTGCAGTGTGCCGAAAACATCTTCTACAGACACTTGTAAGGCTTTCGCTCGGTTGCGATCGACTTCTACCAGTACCTGTGGCGTATTCGCTGTAAAAGTGGTGTAAACACTTTGCAATCCGGGTCTTTGATTGGCTTGCCCAATTAACTGGTTTGCTGCTTGTACTAAACTTTCCAAACCCACATTGCCTTGGTCTTGCAACTGAAATTGGAAGCCTCCAGTAGAACCCAAACCTGGAATTGCTGGAGGATTATTGGGAAGAATTCTAGCTTCTGGAATTCCCGAAAGTGATTTTCTTAACTTATCAATAATTGCTTGTGCTGACTGTCCCTTTTCTGTTCGCTCATCCCAAGGCTTGAGAGATGTAAAAACAACACCACTATTGGCAGTATTTCCACTGAAGCCAAAACCTCCAACAGCAAAAGTCCCTCTCACTTCAGGAAATTTTAATATTTCGGTTTCTACCTTCTTCATGACATCGCTGGTGTAGTTCAGCGACACTCCCGGCGGTCCTTGTATGAGAGTAATGAAGTAGCCTTGGTCTTCTTCCGGTAAAAATGCTGTAGGGACACTTAGGAACAACCAAGCTGTCAACCCCAAACTAGCAACAAAAAGTGCCAGAATAATATACTTAATCTTGACTATCTGGTTGAGAATGCGTTGATAACCCCGGCGCAACCAGTTCAGAAAGCCATTAATCCGGTCAAAAATCCATCCCAACCATCCGCCAGTTCTTTGCCTTTGACGTAACAACAACCCAGAGAGTGAAGGAGTGATGGTTAATGCAAGGAAAGTGGAAATTGCAATTGAGAAGGCGATCGTCAAAGCAAATTGCCTGTAAAGTGCTCCCGTTGTTCCTGGAAAGAATGCTACTGGTACAAACACTGCCATGAGGACTAGTGAAGTGGCAATGACTGCTCCAAACAACTCTTGCATAGCTACAGAAGCAGCCTGACGCGGCTCCATCCCATCTTCCTGAATGCGACGCGAAATATCTTCAACAACAACGATCGCATCATCAACGACCATCCCTGTTGCTAGAGTTAAACCGAACAACGTCAAGCTATTGATCGAAAACCCAAACGCTTTGATAAAAGCAAAGGTTCCAATCAAGGCAACTGGAATTGTAATCGATGGAATAATTGTAGTGCGCCAGTCTTGCAGAAAAACAAATATAATCAGTACAACTAAGGCGATCGCAATCAACAGAGTGATTATCACTTCTGTCAGTGATGCTTGCACAAACAAAGTTGAGTCAATAGACACTTCATATTTAATACCAGGAGGAAATCTCTCAGAAAGTCTCTGCATTTCAGCTTTGACTCCGTTAGCAACATCCAAAGCATTACTACCTGGTAATTGATAAATACCTAAACCAACAGCATCTTTGCCTCGAAAGCGCAAAAAGGAATCGTAATTTTCTGCTCCCAGTTCTGCCCTACCAACATCTTTCAGTCTAACAAGCGTACCATCCGCGCCTGTTTTCAAGATGATATTCTCAAATTGGGAAGCATCCTCCAACCGACTTTGCGCCCGCACATCAAGCTGATATCTTTGCCCTTCTGGTGCTGGTTGCTGACCGAGCCGCCCCGCACCGACTTGTAAGTTCTGTTCTTGCAGTGCTTCAGTCACATCCCGAACAGTAAGATTGCGGCTGGCTAATTGATTGGGATTTAACCACAGGCGCATGGAATACCTGCGTTCCCCAAAAATATTGACATCACCAACCCCTTCCACACGTTTGAGAGCATCTACTAAGTAGAGGTCAGCGTAGTTGCTTAAAAAGATAGTGTCATACTCGTTGTTTTCAGGATACAAACCGAAAGCCAATAAAAGCGAACTAGAGCGCTTGGTGACGGTAACGCCTGTTTGCTGTACGACATCTGGTAACTGAGCTTCAGCCACAGATACCCGGTTTTGGACATCGACAGCAGCAATATCTTGGTTGCGGTCTGGATCGAAGGTGACTGTAATTGAACTCGAGCCAGAGTTACTACTGCTCGAACTGATATATCTCTGACCGGGAACGCCGTTAATTTCCCGTTCTAACACAGTTGTCACCGTGTTTTCTACAACCTCTGCACTTGCTCCCGTATAGTTAGCTGTAACGTTAACTTGGGGAGGACTGATTTGAGGATACTGAGCAATAGGTAGTGTAGGAATGCTAATTGCCCCCAGTAGCAAAATAATTAGGGTGCAGACGCTAGCAAAAACAGGTCGTTTAATAAAGAAGTCAACAAACATGGGAAAATTGCTAATGGCTAATTGCTAATGGCTAATTGCTAATGGCTAATGGATGGACTATTAACTATTAGCTATTACTTAGATGCAGGGGTAATAGAAGCACCATTTTTTAGATTAAGTAAACCCGCAACAATGATTTTTTCTCCTGGCTCCAATCCTTCAATTACTTGATAACTATTACCTTGGAGATCGCCTAACTTAACGAGTTTTTGTCTGGCTATCAATTGGGTTTTTCCTTGTTGGTTTTGTTCTTGCTGTTGAGCTACATAAACAAACGTTTGTCCTGCTACGCGAGAAATTGCTTCAGTAGGAATGAGAACTCCGGGTCGTTGTTCCCAAATAACTCTTGCTTGCACAAAAGAATCAGCCCGCAATTGACCTTTAGCATTATCAAAGAGTGCTTTAATTAAAACAGATTGCGTGTCATTGGCTGTTTGAGGAGAGATAAAAAATACCTTACTGGTTCCAATATTTTGACCTTGCGCGTCGATCAGCTGTACTGGTGTACCTACACGCACTCTCGAAGCCTGCTGTAATGGAATAGAAATATTTACCTCTAAAGGTTGATTTTGGGTAATGGTTGTCAGTTGAGTGGAAGTAGTGACTATATCTCCTACTTTGACTGGAATATTACCAACCGTACCAGCAAAAGGTGCTGTGACTCGATAGTTCTGGAGTTGAGCTTGCGATTGCTGAGCATTAGCCTGTGCTTGCTGTACTGCTTTTTCTGATTGAGCCACAACAGCCCGTTGGGCTTCAATTTTCTTGTTAATAGCAGCAAGGCTGGATCGGGCTGCTTGGAATTGATTCAAGTATTGGTCTCTTGTTTCCCGCGAGACTGCTCCTTGAGTTGCAAGGTTAGAGTATCTTTGGTACTGTTCTTGGCTTAATCTCAATTGAGATTGATTGGAGAGCCTTTCGGCTTCAAGAGAACTCAGTGTCGCCCTAGCGCTTGTGACTTCTGCTTGAGATGCAGCGACAGCAGCCGTTGCACCACTGAGGGCTGCTTGTTGTTCGTCAGGATTGATTTGAACAATAGCCGTTCCTGTTTGTACCTCATTTCCTGGTTTGACAAAAATTTGGGACACTCGACCTTGGGTTTCTGGTTGAAGTGTGACGGATCGACGTGACTCTAAGTTTGCAACAAATTCTGCGCTGTCTCTAATTGTTGCTGTCTGAACTGTAGATATTCTTACAGGTACTGCTTGCGATTGGCTTTGACCTGGTGGTGATTGTTTTTGAGCATTGTTATTTTGCCACCAACGCCAACCAAAGCCTCCACCAATCAGCAATGCGATCGCTCCTAGAATTAACCACCAATTCCGCTTCTTTGGTGATGGGGGTTTTCTGTCAGTGTCGGGGAAAGTATCATCTAGATCGGCTTCTTCAACCGTGTTGGTCTGTTGGCTAATCTCTTCCTGTGTTTGTGGAATGACTACCACGCTAAAGCGGTTATCTTTACTGTCTGGTGTTCTCGTGTGCTTTGTATCCTCAAAAGGTTCAAAATGTTTCATATGCGTAGTATCCTGATTTAAATAACTTCCTGTAGACTGACAACAATTTCAACCTTAAGTAAGAGTTCGGACCAATATTTAATTGTTAATTTATTTGTTCTTCCTCACACTAATTGAATAAATGAATAAGTATATTTATTAGCTAATTTTTGTCATAAATGGATAATACCCTCCTTATACCAGAAGCTCTTTCGGATTTATTTAAGTTTCTTCATTAATAGTTATTAAAATATTTTTACCTCTGTCTTGTAACTGCTACTAGAGATATATAATTGGTTTTCCATGCTCCTCCAACTCTCTACAAAGACATACTTAACATTTCTCCAATCACAATCATTTTGTGCTAAACTCTGGTAAAGAATCGAGATACTTAACAAAGAAAATAAATTTTGTGACCCTCTTTGGTAAGCTATCTCAAAGAATATCTGAAATACTCCATTTAAGACTTAGTGATGTTCGCGATCGCATCTGTACAAGTAAAATCCGCTTATACACTTCGTTTATATAGTAGTGAATTTTCTTCGTTAAAAACTTTTTTAAGGGTGTTTTCTCACTACGACTGTAAAAAAATTGATGCAACGAAAGCACTCACTATTCATGAGGTTTTGTAAAAATAAAAACCAATCTTAGTAACTTAAGATAAAATTCTATTAAGAAAGCCCGCTAAGCGGGCTACTATAAATGAAGATCGATTGTCAAGTATCAGCTCGACAACTAAAAAGTACCAGATAAACCTGAGGATTTTCTGAGGTTTTTCCCTCAAGCCATACTACGGTGTACGCACAAATCAATCGTGTACACCGTAGCTTTAGTAAGGGGGGACTACAGGAAGTACAAACATTTCAAATTTTCACGAGTGGTTTAGGACTGCTGTAAAAACCTATTTCTTTTCAGCGCAACCTTCTAAAACTTTAGTACCTAAAATCAGCGTCGCTGAATAGGGGTAATCTTTATCAGACATACCATCACTGCATTTATCGACTTTTTTAAGAATGAGAGTATTGTTACCTTTACCTTTTAACTGATATACCCTGACCAAATCGTCAGGACGTCCTGCTGCTTTTAAGGGTGCTACGTAAGGAAATGTTTGTTTTTTGACTTCTGGTGAAGAGTAGACAATTCCACTTTTGCTAACGCTGACATTCCAAAATGGTTCTGTACCGACAACATTAAACCTCTCAGCCACCGCATTTTGGGAAATGTAATGATGATTGTTTTTTATGGATAGCGTACTTTGATTTGCAACACTGCGAGCGCTAGCTAAGAAAGGGCTGGTTAATCCCAAGAAAAGAACACCAGATATTAAAATTTTCATTGATTATACTTGAAGAAGTCTGACTTGTATAATGGCTCAGACGTATGCTATTGCTAACAGTTCCGTATTTTGACTTTGAGTAGGTGTTTGGGAATGAGTTTTCTTACAACTCATTTAAGATTAATATAATCGTAACATTATATGAACAGTTTATTACAAATGAATCATATTCAAATAGGTAGTGTAGGGACAGTTATCAGTGGTCCGTTTAAAGATTTTCAAGCAACTGTTCTTAGATGGGAGGAGGATAAGGTTGTTGTTGAAATTGAGGTATTTGGTCGCAAGGTAGAAGTTGATTTAGAGCGAAAGCAGTTGGCAGTAATTTATGAAGCTGCTGCTGTCAAGTTACTTGAAGCTGCATATACCGCACTGAATCGAGATGCTTTGGCGGCGATCGCGAGAGTGCATGACACTCATAGGTCACTTGAGACCATACACTGAATTTGCAGCTACTTAACTTTGAATGTAGGAGAAGTATATATCACATCAAATTTTGATTTTTTGTCTTTACCCTTTGATACAACTCCTCCATAACTGTAATAAAAGAGTTATCCTTATGCCAGAAAGGTGGGAAATCTCCTTGTTTTTTAATTAAGATTGCCGATACACCTCCCGAAGTTGGAACATCAATTGTTTGGGGTAATCGCTTTGTCCCCAACCAAAACTCTCTAGCACTTGGCTGCGTGACAACTGATTTCTTTTGGAGTTTTGTATAGAATGAAGTTGAAGCTTCAACAGGAATTTCTTCAATGTTGAGTTCTTGAGATAGGGCTTTACCTAAAGGTGTTTGTGCCAATTGGCTTTGAAGTTCTATCTTTGATAACCCTCGCAATTCAAATAAGAGAAATGGATTGCGATCGAGTTGAGAAGCAACTAGATAGTAAACTCCAGCAATATGTTTGCAGGGATTGGCATAGTCCGGACAAGAACATCTTGTTTTAAAATCTTGTCTGCTGTGAGGTAATAAATGCAATCCAAACTCAGAGAAAGTATCTTCTATGTTTTCAGGAACTTCGTTTATCAAAAGGCGGGAAACAAGACTTGCTTTGGATGACAGCTTGTGAATTGCATCTTTCCAACGAGTTTTTGCAATAGGTGTAAGTTCAATAGAAATATTGTAAGTTGGTTCTTTATAGACACCAAAGTAGGGATTGACCGATCCTCTTACTTGAGCAGTTATGTGATTTTTGTCAATATCAAAACTTAAAACTTTACCTCCACTTGCATAAGCACGTCCTCGTTGAAGCCTGCGTTCATCTGTAAAAGATTCCAATGCTTTAATAAAGCGATCGCCCCACCAGGTTCGAGCAAATTTAGTCATGATATCACTCCAAAACTGCACTTTTATTCAAGGCAATAAGTTGCTTAAATGCTTCGTTATCCAATTCTGTGAGCCAGGACTCATCTGAACCAATAACGCTAGTAGAAAGTTTTTTCTTATCGTCAATCATTTGGTCAATTTTCTCTTCCAAAGTCCCAATCGCCACAAACTTATGGACAAAAACATTTTTACTTTGACCAATACGAAAAGCCCGGTCAGTTGCTTGGTCTTCAACGGCTGGATTCCACCAGCGGTCAAAGTGGAAAACGTGGTTTGCTTTGGTGAGAGTGATACCAACACCACCTGCTTTTAAGGAAAGTACAAAAGCAGATGGTTCTGTGTCTGGGTCTTGAAACTCACTAATCATATTTTCTCTCTTCTGTCGGCTAGTACCGCCATGTAAGTAGTACGTATTGCAGTGCAGAGAGTGTTTTATATATTTTTCTATGGCTTCACAAACTTCGGTAAACTGACTAAAAATAAGTAAACTTTCTCCTGCTGAAACTGCTTCTTCTACCATTTCTGCCAATCGACTGAATTTGTGCGATCGCTCGAGAGAATACTCACTACTATCCTGTAAAAATTGTGCCGGATGGTTGCAAATCTGCTTCAATTTCATTAGAGTTGAGAGAATTAAACCTTTACGTTGAATTCCCTCTGCTTCTTGCAGTTTTTCCTCAACATCTCGAATTACAACTTCGTAAAGTGAAGCCTGTTCTTTTGTCAAATTAGTATATAGTTTCTGTTCTACTTTATCAGGTAAATCGTTAATAATAGAACGATCCGTCTTCACCCGACGCAGAATTAAAGGTTCGACTAGCTTTTTAAGAGTTGTTGATTTTATCTTATCATTATTCTTCTGAATTGGAATCTCAAAAGATTTCCGAAACTGTGCTTCTTTGCCCAAGTAGCCAGGATTGAGAAAGTTAAAAATTGACCACAAATCCAACAAACGATTTTCTACAGGAGTCCCCGTTAAAGCAAGACGGTGTTTTGCCGATAGTTTCAAAATAGCTTTTGTTTGAGCGGCTTTAGGGTTTTTAATGTTTTGTGCTTCATCCAACACAATCCTTTGCCACTGCACGCTACCTAAAAGCTTCTCATCTTTACGAGCCAGAGTAAAGGAAGTAATCACGACATCGTGTTCTTGGCTTGCTGCTTTAAAGTCAGCAGAGTTCTGAAAGCGACTGTTACCGTGATGCACCATCGTTTTGAGATGAGGTGCAAACTTAGCAATTTCCTTTTGCCAGTTTCCTACAACAGAAGTAGGGGCGATAATAAGGGTGGAAGAGGGGGAAAGGGAAAAATTTCCTTCCTCTTTCTCTTTCTGGCTTTCCCTTTCTTCCCTCTCCTGTACAACTCTGGCAATAACTTGCAAGGACTTACCCAAACCCATGTCGTCCGCCAGACAGCCGTTAAGCCCCAAACGTTCCAAGTAACTCAGCCAGGATACACCGCGTTTTTGGTACTCTCGTAAATTACCCCGTAAGGAAATAGGATCTGAAGTTGGTTCAAGCTGGCTTTTCTCTTGCAACTTAGCCATCATTTCTGATAAAAATTCATCGTGTTCAACTTCCCACTCCTCCCCAACTTCCGCACTGCGTTGCAAGAGTTCGAGCACCGACATTTCTTGTTGTTCTTTTGTTTGGGACTCCCAGAATTCAAGTAACTCCTGCATTTTATCCCGGTCTAGTTCCATCCACTGACCACGAAAATGCACTAAAGGTGCTTTGGTGTTAATGAGTTGTTCCCATTCTTGTAAAGTTACGACTTGGTCACCAATAGCAAGCTCGTACTGATACTGTACGAGTGAATCAAGACTAAAATAGCCTTTTGTTTTGCTTTTCCCTGCGCTTTGCTTGGAAGCAGAAGCTTTGAGCCGAATCTTAGCACGACGGCGACCTGTAGGAGTATACCAGGCTGGTACAATGACTTTAAAACCAGTATCTTCTAACACCCAAGCAGTTTCCTTAAGAAAATCAAAGGCTTCTCCTAGTGTCAGATATAACCCTGTGGGATGTTCCGTTTCCATTCCCTGCCACAACTGAGGATACATCCGTGCAGCATATCCCAGATTGAGTAATAAATTTGTCTCAAAGTCTTGACCGAATTGCTTGTGTACTCCTGCTTTAGTTTTTTGACTCATTGTCCAATAGTCAAAAAGTGGCAGTTTTAGAGAGGGGTCTTGTTTGCTAGCAACTAGAAACTGAACAAACCAATTGTCTAAAGCATCGGGGGAAGGAGAATGCAATTGAAAGCAGAGATTAAAGGGGGAGTCAGTTTGAGTGCGAGTAATTTTGTTTTTCCACGCCAGCCATTGCTTGTATTCTTCTAGAGAAGTCCTGGTAGATATTGGGTTGTGTCCGTTGCGATAAAGACACTCTTGGAGTAAAGAATTAGCTATTTGTTTGTCAAAGGAGGCTGGAAAAGACGTATGAGTCACTATGTTATCAAGTAAGGACTCAGAAAAGTGACGTAACAGTGTTTCGTTATCAAAAAACACAACTGGATCGTTGGCTGTCATTGAACCCGCCACACAAATAAGTGGCATATACTCAATATATTTTTTGATATTTGATTCGTACTGTTCGGAGATAATTTCCCAAGTGGGGTAAATTTCAAAGGATGGGGTACTTGTTTTTGCTTGTTTTCCTTTTTTTATGGAAACCGTAGATTCTATCTCTCGATATTTCAGTGCTGGAATATACTGGTCTTTAAGAATAACTTGCTTAAAAGCTTGCGTGTAGTGATACCAAAATAAAAGGTCTGAACCCAGTTGAATTTCTTGAGAATTGTAGAGTGCTAAAAAGTGAATATCATTAATAAGTTTAATAGCGTTAATGGCTTTAGGAGTTTGAAAATTCTCGGTTTTGGTCGTTGTAACAAGTTCGTAGCAATTGATTTGCCAGTATTTAAAACCATCATATTCAGCAGGAATTTCTTCCTCCAAATACTTAGTTAATTCTGGTGACGGTAGGGGGCGATCGCTACTCGTTGGGAAGGCAAAGTATTTAGGAGATATGCGTTCTCGCAGTTTAATTGCTGGTTCTTGGATGCCTAACGCTTGTATTAAAAATGTTTCTAATTCATCTCCAGTTAGATGTCCGGGGTGGAGTATCTGTTTGGTGTGGTATTCTTTGGAAAATGGGGTTTCTACCCACAAGTAAAAGGAACCTGACTGAAAAAAGCCAGTCTGTGCGTGAGGTATCCATGTACCGTGAATAACTTTCATAACTGAAGCCTCTAGCGTGCCATTCATTCTGGAGGACTACAGTTACTTTACCATCTAGTTAAGAACATGGGGATTATATTTAGTATTGATACACGCTTGTGAGTTAAAACTCTTCACGATCTGATTCACTCTTGTTTCCACGGTTGTTGTCTCCAACCTAATTTCTGTCTTGCTAAGGAAGTATCTACGTGAGGCATATAAATTTCTACAAGCTCTATAGTTTCTCGTACCAATGCTTCAAGTTCATTGATAGCTACGGGGGCTTCATGATGAAACAAGCTTTCGAGACGAGATGCAAGGTTTTCAGGGACAATCTTCATTTGCTCAATAAATCTGCTCATTCGCTTGAATTGAAAAGTTGAATAATACAAGCGGTTCAACCCAGACAATACACCAAGTAAATTTTGGGCTGACTCAACAAGGATTTGGTAGTACCAGAGCGTTGTGTCCCGTCTAGCAAGCTTGGGCTGCATTCCCCAAATAGGGAAGAATTTGAGGTAATGCTCGACCATTTTCTGTGCTAGCCCATCCGGATAATTCGCAACTTTGGCTTTCCACTTCTCAATCAGCGTTTCGCCGTACAATGGAATTCCAATTAGCGTTCCAGTCATTGTTTTTATCATTGGAGATTGAAGATCGAATCCCTCCAAGATAGTTGAAATTTCCTTTTCCCATTGTGCGATCGTTGCATGAGCAAACTGACATTCAACTCCATTCACAAAGTAAGTCTGACCGATCGCACCCTCTAGCCGATCTCCCAAAATACCCAATGTCTCCGACCCATGATTTCGCTGACGCGCTTCCTCTAATTCCTCATCAGAGGGTAATTCGTCATAATAAATGCACATCTCGCAATCAGAGTATTCATCGCACAGCCCTTCTGCAACTGACCCTGTAAGCATGACGGCTTTCGTTTTTGGGTTAGCGATGTAAGTTTCGGCATTGCGCTTTGCTAATTTTAGCAAATACTGAATTTTCTCAGTCATGAATTTTTGTGATTTAGTTGACACTCACACGGTTCCAAGCCATGTGATTATGTATTATAGGGAATATAAATCCCACATTGCTAATATCGAAGCTCTTACTTTTTTCCTTGATATTTTTGCATATATTCAATTCCTGGACGTAAAACTTCTTCCCAAGCCTCTGTCACTAGTTTTGTATAACTTGAATTTTCGTTTTTCTCAGACTCCTTTGTACACTCAGGATCTGTGTTTTTTACTGTTTCTATTAAATTAGAGACAAAAGTGCTATAGAACTCATGTGGAATCTTACTGTGAGAATTTGCTATCCGACTGAGAATATTAGGTTCTTCTTGCTCGTTCTGCTCAGGCAAATTTTGTTTCTGTTCATAATAAGCGAATAACAATATAATAGCTTCTTCAAGTTGCTGATACTGTATATGCCACCTTTTATCTTGATTATTTAACTCTCGCTCGTTAAAACCTATAAATTGCGCCTTAACATCCTCTTTTTCTATAAATTTATCATAAAAAATTTGAATAAAGCTCTTATCAGAGTCTTTTTTGTTTAGACACCTTATGTAACTTTCCTTGACCGTATTTAAATAAAAGTTTACATTCCGAATTATTTTTAACGCATCCTCAAGTGTGGCATAACGTTTTTTTGGTTCATGCTCTGTCATTCTATAAATAGTGTTCTGAAGAATTTCCGGGCAATCGTTACGACAACTGCGAATCTCTTCCAAAGAACGCAAATCTCTAAATGCACTATCCCCTTCTTGTTCCAATTTGTGATAATCTTCCAGCACACGTGGTGTCTTGCCTGTGAGAATCTCATACGCTAAAATTCCAAGCAGGTATTGAGCAGATTGATCGAACGTTGGATGATTTGGGTTATGATGACTAAAGCGTTCGGGAAGTTGGTATGCTGACGCTTCTAAAGAGTCTGATTCATTTTGTTTATCAGACATCTTTTTAAGTTCTTGTATTATTTCGTTCTGATGCAAGCTTTCAAACAAGTTAAAAGGTGAGATAAAAGGTTCATTTTTTTCATTCAGTATAATATTTGATGGTTTGATATTAGGAGTAGTATTGGGAAAAATAGAATTTGAACTCGAAATACTAAGAAGTGCATCCCCAATGGCTACAATAATGTTAAGTGCGTCGTTAAACCGTAGCTTATCCCGAGTATTAATTTTTTCTCGAAGGGTTTTACCTTCAACATACTGCATCACATAGTAGTAAGGAATTTTATTTAAATTAACATCATAAATAGTAATAAAATTTGACCTATCTGAAATTTTCACTGCTTCTTGAATACCTTTGTCAAACGGCTGCTGTAAATTTTCTTCGTAAAATACTTTAATAGCTACATCACGTTTTAAAATATTGTCATTAGCTTTAAAAACTATCGCCAGACTACCTTCTTTAGGTGGTGATAAATCTAATGTGTATCTTGCTTTCGGTAATATAGAAACTAGTTTTTTCTTTTTTTCTGCAAGTTTTATTTCCAACACTGGAATCTTCTCTTGAAAATTAGATTCTGCTTTAGCTTGAATGCGAGCTTTGCCTAATTCAAAAGCTTTTGCGATCTCACTATATTGTTGGATAGCATTTTGATTATTTATATGACTGTTAGCTATATATTCATAAAATCCTTCAGCAAATTTAATTGCAGATTCATCTAGAATCTCCTGGTTCATACCAATGACATAATTAATATGTTGGCACATTAAATGTGCAGTTTTAGCTGAATAGCAAGCATTAAGTAATACACATTGAACATGACTAGTATGTTGCTTAAAAAAAGCAGCCAAACCTTCTGGTTTTACAGGTTCTGCTGTCCCATTATCACTCTCGAATATTAAGCAGCCATTCTCCATACCGTGTCCGCAAAAATGGACTATAGAAGGCTTTTCTGTTTGAATCGCTTCTGACATAGTTTTCAAACTTACATTACTTATTGTTGTTATTTCAAATACATTATTTCCTTTTTCTTTAATAGTGTTTTCAAGTTGGTTGAATTTAGCATAAGCAGTCGTAATTTTATTGATTTCAGTCTTTAAATCTAGGTAAGAATGGTTATTAGGAAGCGATGCTAAAATTAAAATTTTCTTCTTTGCCATACTTTATACTCCTTTTCTTAATTATCACTAAAAATGATAATATTTTGACACAGATAAAGTTACTTTGTTATTTATAAAAACTACAACTACAAAGATGGTAATTCCGAAAAAATAGTTTTTGACTTCTGTAAGAACTTGCTTTGGAAAAAGTAGAAATATCTATATCCGCTTCTGCGATCGCACAGGCTGGTTGTACCACCTTAACCATGACTCAATATCCGAAGCTACAGTACTGAACAAATATACCTAGCGAATTTAAAAAGTGTATGAAAATTTACATTTTATATCAAGGTATTAATACTGTATTTTTGCTCTTTAATAAACATCTATTTTTAGAGATAACACTAAAAATTAGAATTTCTAGCCTGCCTACGCAGGCTATGTTTGTATAGCCAAGGCAGCGCGTTGCGGTGAGCAGCGCCGTGCCCCCGTTGTAGCGCCCTGGGTTCCCCCCGTTGTAGCGCCTGCCGTCCACTCTTCTAGAGTGAGGGCAATTAATGTGCAACTTCACATAGAATTGGTATGAGATGCTTGCTCTAATTCCTCTTCACAGAGCTGGTAGAGGGATACTCTCCTCCGGATCTCGAAACAAGCAAACGTATAGCTTAGCGATGAATTCCCAATCCTCATGAAACAACCAACATCTCTGCTTTTAACATTACCGATCGCTTCTGCGATCGCACTGGCTGGTTGCACCACCTTAACCACGACTCAATACGAAGCAACAGCACTCACTCAGTATACTTGGCAAGTTAAATATGCTAACGACCTAACGAATGAAACATCATCGCGTTTTGAAACTTTTGGTACTACGTCTTTACTCAATCGTAATGGTATAAAGCCAGAAGGAGCAGTCACAGGTCCTGATGACAAAGGACTGTGGTGGGCTGCTTTACCGCCAAGACCTTCAGTGGATGAAGTCGAACAAAGAAAGCAGGGACAGGAAGCCAGTCAGCCTGAATTGTTGAAATCTGTTGACTACCAATTGACGTATACGTTGAGTGGCGAACAAAGGACATTACCTGCTAACTATCAAGTGTATAGAGAAGTTGTCAAAGCGTATCCATCACGCACGCCCTTAGAGTTAACTTTAGGGGTGAATGATAATTCTGTTGAAAAAGCAGAACCATCTGGTGAGTAGTTCAACCTGAAAAAACATAAAATGTTTGTGTGGCACTTTAGCAGATGCATTGCAACTACACACCTAAAAGTATTTTAGGTTGAATTTGTTGGAGCTACTTCACTGAGTTATTATCTTAATATTTATGCTATTTTTTTAAAAGTACTTAACTTATTATCAGCCGACAATTCTACAAACTCTTGAAGTTCTTTTTGAATTGCGATCGCGCACCTGTAAAATTCACAAGATGGTGTGACACTTCAATCAGTGGACTTATAAACACATGAGATTGTGTTGTTTGTGCTACCTTTTAGCCAAGAAAGACTAGGATAAGCGGGGGTGGCTTATGAGACGTAAGTTACTAAGTATACTTATTAGTATAATAATTCTATTATCAATACAAGTCCCATTACCTGCTTTTGCTCAAACTAATTTTCACAATTTAACTTCGAGTCAAGCTCAAAAGCTCACTAGCATTCAATGCAGTCTGACAACAATTGATGACCTACAATCGCGAGGTATCTTAAGTGTTGATTTAGCTAACTCGCAAAGAAAATATTACTTAACAAATGCAGAAACTCTGCTTGGTTCACCAGTAGCGCCAGAGGAATTAACGGCTTTGTTAAAGAATTATAACGAGCCGCAGGATGTTCAAAGATCGGGAATCAAGCAGCACATTGCTGGCTTTTTCACTTTTGTCAATATTATATGGTTCACCTCTAGTATCTTACTGACGATCGCAATTGGTTGGCTTTTTGCACTTTATTTGCTACCCATTCTCTTTGCCATCCCTCCTATAGTCTATGAAATTGTCACTTATGGTGTCTGTTTGGCGTCGATTGTTGGAGGTCAATGGTTTACTCCTGAAATCGCTGGATTTATTGCTCTACCCGGTTGTATGGGCTTAATTGGAGCATTGACATTGAGTGAATATTTACACCAACAGGCACTTCAACAGTTTTATGAAGAAAGCAAAATCAATAGGTTTTCTCTGTATGCTTTTCTTCTTTTCTGTATTTGGGCAGCCGTAGCAATTGCTTACAACAGCATTGCGATCGCATTTTTAGCAGTTATTGCTCTAGAGACATTTTTGGGTTTCTCAGTAGCAGTCATGCCATTACAGTATTTTATTGGTTTTAGAGAAAGAAAAGTAATTCCTCAGACAACCGCCGCTTCTTTCTTGCTGTTGGTGTTTTATGTCGGGCTGAAAATAAGTCAAACAGACATTGCCTACCTTAACATTTTCTCCTCTGGGGCACTGTTTATGGGTGTATTTGTATATTTCACAGGTTTGTTAGTGCTTGCATCAAAGTGGCACGGTCACAAAAACCTATGGCATTATATAGGACTGCAAGTATTAACCATTGTTTCTGGTATTGGAGCGCTCTTTATTGGTTCAGTTTGGCATATTACCCAACTGCAAGGTATTGGAGGAACATTCTTTTTCCTGTATCTCTTAGAGAAATATTGGGAACTCCCTTGGAAAAAGCAAAGCTGGGCTTGGGCAACTTTGGGGTTGGCAGTTTTGCTCTATCTCTCATCTTTAATTGTGAGAATGTACCCCCAGTATTTTCTTTTTTCGGTTTAACGAAGTTGTGTCAACGCGATTGTAGAGAGACAAAAGCGAGTTATACATAGGAGTGAAAAATAATGTAGAGACGCTTGAGACAACTCCTCTTAACTGGGGTTTTATGCAATGCAGACTGCAATTTTTGAAAATGTCTTAAATCCTCTCGTTTCTCATGGATAGCTAGGTGGATAATCTGATGCTCCCCAGAGGACACTATCTGTAAAAATGCGATCGTAACCACCTGATAGTATTTTTACTGTGGTTTAAGTAAGAAACTGGTACTCAGAGTTGCAGAAAATGTCTCGGGTTACTCAAGCTTGAGCCTAAAGTACTTTCAGGCGATCGCGCAATACCCTATAGAAGCTGCAATCTGTGCTAGTTTCCCATAGAGAGGATTGTTAATGACCAATTCTATAGAAATCTCTGCTGGTTACCCCAGCAGGTCACGTAAATCAGGAGCGAACCAAGGGCGTTGGCAGCGTTACTTTCTTTTGGGTCTAGCAACTAACTTAGCCTTTTGGGTTTCAGCTTTTCTGTATTTAAAGGTGACACCACCAACCTATACTAGTTCTTCAGCTCTTAATTTACCAGGAGCATGGTCGAATACCAATGTCAATTTACCAGGCATTGGTCAAGCTAATTATGAAAATGTATCTCCATACGCTGCACTTGCCACTCAGGATCCGCGAGAAATTTATAAATTTATTGCTGAAAGCGAACCAGTATTGCAAGCAGCAGCAGCTCGGCTAAATATGTCTTTAGAAGAGTTTGGCGAACCTCGGATTAAGGTAATCGTCAATACCTCTATTATGAGTATTGATTTCCAAGGTACAAGTCCCCAAGAAGCACAAAATAAATCTTTAGCTTTCTACCAAGCCTTTCAAGCAAGACTCAACGATCTGAGATCTCAAGAAGTTATTCAAAGAGATGTAGGTTACCAAACTACCCTGACTTCTTCCCAAAAAAAATTGGAATCTGCTCAGAAAAACCTTTCTGATTACAAAGCACGTTCGGGTTTGAGTTCGGAAAATCAAATTAGCGATCTGACAAAGAATATTGAACAGCTACGCAGACAACGAGCCGAAATATTAGCCCAACAGAAACAGGCTAGTACTCGTCTAGCACAATTATCGGCTAATTTAAAACTATCTGCAAGTCAAGCTTCAGATGCTTTTGTCCTTCAAACGGATCAGATATTTCAACAGAACTTAAAAAGCTATAGCGATGCTAGCGCTGCAGTGGTCGTACTAGAATCCAAATTTTTACCCAACCACCCTACATTAATTACCGAGAAAGCCAAGCGAGATGCGGCTCAAGAGGCTTTGCTAGCCCGAGGTCAGTCTCTTTTGGGGCGATCGGTTAGTTTAGCAACCCTAAAGCAATTAAACCTTAGTAGTAATAATTCTGGTAACACCGCTCCTCGTGATATTCTTTTCCAACAACTTGTTACAGTTCAAGCAGACCAAAAGGGTTTCACAGCCCAAGCTCAAGCAATAGAACAACAGATTGCTCAGCTTGAGGGTAGACTTAAGGCTCTAACACAGCAGCAAGTCACTTTGGATTCTCTCAAGCGCAATACGCAAATTGCTGAAGCAGTCTTTTCCTCTACTTTAACCAAACTCGATCTTGGCAAGTCGAATACCTTTGGCTCTTATCCACTCATTCAAATTGTTATACAACCTACATTACCCGATACTCCAAGTTCACCAAAAGAAAAATTAGTTTTAATAGGCTCAGCTGGCGGCTCCTTTTTTGTATCTCTTGGACTCGTATTACTTTGGTGGCGCGAGCGCAAAAATTCTATATCTGATACGACTGTAAATAGATAGAGGAAGACAATGGACAATGAAACCTCAAAACTTTGAAGAACGTCTGATTTGGTATTCTATAATTGGCACCTATGGATTTTATTTTTTGGCTTTGATATATCCGGTAAATTTCGTTTTAGGGTGGATACTATTTTTTTACCTATGCAAGAGACTTTGGAACCAAACAAAGCATACTCCTATTGAAAAAAAAATTAATGTTTCTTGGATACTATGGCTTTGGCTTGTCTGTATTTTCGTCATAGCAATTGCCACGATTATAGGTTGCATTGACTCTGATGTTGGTACTAACCAAACCATTAGATCGTTAATAAATTGGGGTACAGACTGGGCATTGCTAGCACTATTTCCTCTAAGTGGTTGTCTTAATATTAGACCACAATTAATTTATCGAGCAGTCTGTATATTATGTCTTCAAAGTTTAATTGTAATCCCCTTTTTTTATCTCACTTGGATACTAAAGTTGCCTGAGGTACTCTTTTCTTCTCCAATCGAAAGACTAATACAGAATGGAGATCTTTTTTATACTGTAAATCTTTATAGTATTGAGTATGGCACAAATGAGCTACGTCTGTTTCTATTTGCTCCTTGGGGACCTGCTTTAGGTTTAATTGGAAACATCTACTTCTTCCTTGCTCTCGGAGAGCCTAACAAAACGTGGCGCAGGATTGGTATAATTGGCTCTTTAGCTATGAGTGTTGTGTCAGTTTCTCGCTTGTCTTTTATAGCTATACCAATAGTTTTCGTATCAGTTTTGTTTATCTCAAAAATTACTAAAGCCGTCACCCCAATTGCGATCGGGTTAATTAGCTTTTTCTCAGGTATTTTTAGCACGGTACTTCTTGGTGCTGGTAGAGATGCTTATGATATGTTTCATAATGCCAGACCAGATTCTTCACGAGTGCATGAAGCTTTAGCTGAAATAGCTTCAGAGCGTTGGCAAGAAGCTCCTATATGGGGTCATGGAGTTCCGGAGGTACCAGGTCCTAAAGTAGTGGCAACAATGCCCATCGGCTCTCATCATACCTGGTTTGGTCTTTTATTTATAAAGGGGTTAGTTGGTTTTATCGCTTTTTTATTACCAATGGTATTGAGTATTATCAGTTTGGCAATCAAAGCACATAAAAGCGCAACTGCTAGGATAGCATTGTCTTTTCTTTTAACTTTATTTCTCTTTACTTTTAATGATAGCCAACAGCGTTTGGCATATCTATATTGGCCTGGTTTAATCGTTATGGGAATGGCACTTAAAGGAGAAGTACAAGCTCCTAATGTTCCTTGGGATAGAACACCAGAGAAAACATATGTTTAAAAATCAATTTTACAGGAAAAATATATAATTGTCTTCTAAGGACAACAAATATGTTAATCAGCCAGCTTAAGCAAAAATTCTCCAATCAATTTATTAGAAATTTTAGCTCGCTAGGGGGAGCAGAGTTAGCGAATCGCATTTTCCGCTTGGCAACAACAGTTACTCTAGCTCGCCTGTTAAGTCCTTACGATTACGGTCTGGCAGCAGTTGTTCTGACTACGAAAGATTTTGCAGATGTTTTTAGCCTTAAAGCTGGGATTGGAGCTAAACTTATTCAAGCCGAAGAAAGTGATGTTGAAGTTCTATCCAATACAGCGTACTGGCTTAATTGGATTTTATGCGGCTCGCTTTTTATCATTCAGTGTATGGCTGCCTTTCCTATTGCTTGGTTTTACGGAAATACGCAAGTTATATTGCCTATTTGTATAGTTGCTACAGTTTATTTAATGTTGCCAACTTACATGATTCAATGTGCATTGATTCAGAGAGAAAACAGACTCAACATATTAGCACTGTGTACTGTTACGCAATCTTTACTTGGCAATCTTTTAACTATAGGTTTGGCATTACTAGGGCTGGGAATGTGGGCTGTAGTATTACCAGTTGTCCTAACGTCTCCTATTTGGGTCGCAATCAATCGTAGGAACCATCCTTGGCGAGTGACTAAGTCTTTTACTCTTTACCGATGGCGTGAAATTGCTAATTTTGCTAAAAATGTTCTTGGAAGTGAACTATTAAATAAGCTAAGAAGTAATTTAGATTATTTACTGATTGGACGTTTTCTTGGTATTGACGCCCTTGGGCTTTATTATTTCGCCTTTAATGCTGGACTGGGGATCAGCCTCAATGTTATGACTTCATTTATTTGGGCTATGTATCCTCATCTTTGTGCAGTTCGTGAAGACATCAAACAACTTAAAAGACGATTTTTTAGCGGTCTGAAAACAATTGCTCTAGTTGTAATTCCACTCGTTTTTCTACAGTCAAGTTTAGCCCCATTTTATGTACCAATTGTTTTTGGACAAAAGTGGTTGTCGGCAATTCCTATCTTAGTTTTGATATGTCTTTCGGCTCTACCGCGTCCTTTTGCTATTGCTGCTTCTTTACTACTCCAAGCTAGGGATAAAACTCACATCAACTTTTACTGGGATCTGATTTTCACGGTAATATTCGCATTTTCTTTACTGATTGCCGTGAAATGGGGAATCTTTTGGGTAGCTGTAGCAGTACTTATGACTCATGGGTTAGCAATGCCTGTGTTTACTATTTGGGCTATCAAATACGTTTTTGTTAGAAAATCGCCTTCACTAGTTTGAAGAAGTCTTGTCCTTGTTCTATTACATAGAGGTAAATTTTTGTGCCAACTATATCTGTTATCATCCCTGCTTATAACGCCGAACATACTATCTTACAAACGATTGAGTCAGTTCAGCGACAAACTTTTTCAGATTTTGAAATAATTGTTATTGATGATGGTTCAACCGACAGGACTTTAGAAGTACTTAATGCGATCGCAGATTCTCGTCTCAAAATTTTTTCTTATGATAATGGTGGTTTACCAGTCGCTCGCAATCGTGGAATGGCTCGCGCCACTGGAGAATTTCTAGCATTTCTTGATGCTGACGATTTATGGTCACCAGATAAGTTACAACTGCAACTTGCAGCCTTACAACAGCGTCCAGAAGCAGGTGTTGCTTATAGCTGGACTCACTTTATGGACGAACAAGGAAAATCTTTTCATGCAGATGAGCCTATATATTTTGAAGGAAATGTTTATAGCAAGTTGTTAGTCAAAAATTTCCTTGCTAGTGGCTCAAATCCTCTGATTCGCAAGCAAGCAATTGAGTCGGTAGGAGAATTTTATCCTCCTGCAGGAGGTTCTGCGGATTGGGATTATTGGGTGCGATTAGCAGCACTTTGGCATTTTGTTGTTGTTCCCAAGCCCCAAATTTTTTATCGTCAATCTTCAAGCTCGATGTCGTCTAAGATGGAGTTTATGGAAAAATGCAAGCTCATTGTTCTCGAGCGAGCATTTCAAGCAGCACCTCCGGAATTCCAATCGCTCAAAAATCAGAGCTTAGCTAATGCCTATCAATATTCAGCCCACTTATGCTTAACACGTGTTCCCGGAATCGATGGAGTAAAGCAGGCTGGTCAGAAGTTGATGATGGCAATTCATGCTCATCCACAGACTTTACTGGATAAAAAAACTCAAAAATTAATGTTGAAGTTTTTATTGAAACGAATAGTTTCGCCTAAAATTGCTAACAACTTTCTCCAAGGAATAAGCAAAGCTAGTGCTACTGCTATTCGAGGCTCTCATGATGAGAAAGCTTCTATATCTTAGAAAGAGTGCAAATTTTAAGGAATATTAACAATGAAAGTACTGGTTACTGGGGTTGCTGGATTTATTGGCTATCACTTAGCACAACGTCTTCTTCAAGAAGGGCTGGAAGTCTTTGGTATCGATAACTTTAATGATTACTATGATGTTAGGCTAAAAAAAGCTCGGTTAGAACGGCTAGTTCCTCACCCAGGGTTTAAATTTCAGTTTTTGGATTTAAGCGATCGCATTGGCGTTACCCAACTTTTCCAAAACTACTCCTTCGACTACATAGTCCATCTTGCCGCCCAAGCAGGTGTACGCTACTCACTCGAAAACCCCTTGGCTTATGTAGACAGCAACATCACAGGTTTTATTAATCTTCTAGAAGGATGTCGCCACAGTCAAATTCAGCATCTAGTGTTTGCCTCTTCGAGTTCTGTGTATGGTGCAAATACCAAAGTTCCCTTTGCTGTCAGCGATAATGTCGATCGCCCCGTCTCTCTTTACGCCGCTACCAAGAAAGCCAACGAACTGATGGCACATACTTACAGCCATCTTTACCAAATACCCATGACAGGATTGCGTTTTTTCACAGTCTACGGTCCTTGGGGACGACCAGACATGGCATATTTCAAATTCGTGCAAGCGATTGACCGAGGTAAGCCTATTGATGTCTACAATTTTGGCACAATGCAACGAGATTTTACTTATATTGATGATATCATTGAGGGAGTATTTCGGGTAATGCACAGACCACCCCAAACAGCAAGCGTGCAAGGTAGTCAAGCACTTTATAAGCTTTACAACATTGGTAATAATCAACCAGTAGAGTTGATGACTTTTATTAAGGTTATTGAAAAGACTTTGGGTAAAGAAGCCAAGAAAAACTTCTTACCGATGCAACCAGGGGAAGTTTTGACTACCTACGCTGATGTGGACGACTTAATCCATGATGTGGGATTTAAGCCAACGACTTCAATTGAAGAAGGTATTCATCATTTTGTAAAATGGTATCGTGAATATATGGCGTCAAATCAGTTAACTAGCGTTCATTAGACCATCCTTGGTCATTGGTCTTTTATTTTTTCATCCCTTTTCTAGCCCTGTCAAGGTAACTCATAAAATTTTGATACGGGTAGCCGATGCCTCAACTTCTTTCTCTGCGATCGCAGCGCCTAAAAGGTTCAAAAGTAATTTGTTAACCACAGAGATGTATAGCACACAGAGGTTTGAGAAGAGAGTTATAAGCGGATATCCAGACGGATAGTTCTCTCACCTGTATGGAATGCTATCAGCGGAAGATTGAGATTGTAGCCAGCAGATAGTATTTCCATTGCTATATCAAAGATTAGTTTATTAACAGTACAACTTAAGAGCGTGACTGAAATAAAGTCGGTCTTAAAGATGAAAAAAATTTCTGTAATTATTCCAGTATACGCAGCAGAAAAATATATAGCTGCTACACTGCAGTCAGTGTTGGAACAAACTTATAAAAATTTTGAAGTTATCATTGTTGATGATGGTTCCCCAGACCGCAGTATAGAAATTTGCCGACAGTTTACAGACTCTAGAATTAAAATTATTCACCAGGAAAATCGCGGTTTAGCTGGAGCTAGAAATACTGGTATTCGTCATGCGAAAGGAGAATATCTGGCTTTGATAGATGCTGACGATTTGTGGTTACCAGAAAAGCTAGAAAAACATATCGAGCATCTTGATAAATCGCCAGATGTGGGAGTAAGCTTTAGCCTCTCGGCTTTTATCAATGAAGTTGGGCA
Organism: Tolypothrix bouteillei VB521301; assembly: GCF_000760695.4. Lineage (GTDB taxonomy): Bacteria > Cyanobacteriota > Cyanobacteriia > Cyanobacteriales > Nostocaceae > Scytonema > Scytonema bouteillei_A. The sequence goes on from NZ_JHEG04000001.1 coordinate 1,895,819, forward strand.
ACCTTTAGGAACTTACCATTTGCCCAAACTGAGTGGAATTACTCCACCTTATTTACTTTGCCACGATCCGGTTGGAAATGGCTCTGCTGGAGTCTATCGACGAGAAGTGTTTGAAAGTATTAAGTTTCAGGATAACATTCATGGTTTTGTAGAAGACTTCTACTTTGAAGAACGCTTTCGTATGTCACAGGACATGGAACTTCTGCTACGTATAGCGCTTCAGACTCCTTGGCAAATTGAGGGGATTCCTGAAGCTCTAACGCTTTACCGAGTCATTGATGGAACACTTTCATGCAACTGGTTTAAGAAAATAGAAGCTTGGGAAAAGGTGATTGAGCGAGTAAGCTCCTACGCGCCCGAATTGATGGCACAGCGAGCAAATCAATCTAGAGCTTATCAAATGCGGCATTTAGCTCGTAGAGCAGTACGACTGCAAGCAGAAGGAGTTGTAGCTGTGAAATTAATTAATCGGGCGCTAGCGACTCACTGGCGCATCTTGGTTGAAGAACCACGTCCTACATTTATGACTTTCGTAGCAGCTTATTTGCTTTGGCTCCTACCCCCATCTGCTTACACCAATATAGAGAAGGTTGTAGCAAAAATTACAGGAACGCTCCAAAGACGATACATTCTTGAAAGTCCTTCCCGATCTACAACCTAATGTAAAGACTCATGAGTGTTGGTCTCTACATACCTGAAATTCTTACCCATATCGTTCTACTACAGAATAAGGTGATTGTTCAAATGAAAACTGTCTCTGTTATCATACCAGTATATAAAGCTGAAAAATATATTGCTGCTACAGTACAATCTGCTCTTGACCAAACTTATAAAAATATTGAAATTCTCATTATTGACGATGGTTCTCCTGATAGAAGTATAGAAATTTGTCAGCAATTCGCAGATCCCAGAATTAGGATTATTCGTCAAACAAATCGTGGCTTACCAGGTGCAAGAAATACTGGTATTCGCCATGCCAAAGGAGATTATTTGACACTTCTAGATGCTGACGACCTTTGGCTACCAGAAAAATTAGAAAAACATGTTCAACATTTAAATAATTCACCTAACGTAGGGGTCAGCTTTAGCCGTTCTGCATTTATCGATGACAATGGCAAGCCCTTGGGTATTTATCAAATGCCTCAAATTGAGGGCATTACTTCAGCAATTATCCTTTGCCGAAATCCCATTAGCAATGGTTCTGCTGCTGTCATTCGCAGAGAAGTTTTTGAGGCGATAAAATTCCAAGACGATCTTTACGGTACTGTTGAGGATTTTTACTTTGATGAGCGATCGCGCCATACAAATGGCGACTCAACAGATGTTGAATGTTGGTTTCGGATGTCTGTTAAAAGTAATTTACAAATAGAGGGTATTCCTGAAGCCCTGACCTTATATAGGGTAAATTCAGGAGGACTTTCAGCAAACTTACTTAAGCAATTAGACTCTTGGGAATTGATGCTGAATAGAGCCCGTTTATACGCTCCAGAAATAGTTAACCAATGGGCAACATTAGCAAGAGCTTATCAGTTGAGGTATTTAGCCCGCCGGGCAGTTACGCTGCAAGACAGTGCAATGGCAGTAAAACTAGTCAATCAGGCTCTGAAAACCAACTGGCGTATTTTTTTCAACGAACCCCGTCGAACGCTTTTGACTGTAGGTGCTGCATATTTCTTGTTACTGTTGCCTCAGTCTCTGTACAGCCAAATTGAATCTCTTGCTTTAAAAACAACAGGCGCAACCCAGAAACGCCGCATTATGCAAGAGCAGTCTAGTTAGTTCTGGAGTTTCTCTTCCCAGTTTTAAGCTAGGGTTTTTTAAGGTCCTTCAAGGTTTTTATGAGAATATTAGTAACTGGCGGTGCTGGATTTATTGGTTCCCATCTTATCGACCGATTGATGGTAGAGGGACACGAAGTGATTTGCTTGGATAACTTCTACACTGGTCATAAGGAGAATATCCTGAAGTGGATGGAGCATCCATACTTTGAACTTATCCGTCATGATATCACTGAACCAATTCGGTTAGAAGTCGATCAAATTTATCACCTAGCGTGTCCTGCTTCTCCGGTACACTACCAGTACAACCCAGTCAAGACTGTTAAAACCAACGTGATGGGGACATTAAACATGCTAGGGCTGGCCAAGCGTGTGAAAGCCCGATTTCTCTTAGCATCAACATCAGAAGTGTACGGCGATCCAGAAGTTCATCCCCAATCAGAAGAGTACTGGGGTAACGTCAATTCAATTGGAATTCGCTCTTGCTACGACGAAGGCAAACGGATTGCTGAAACTCTCGCTTTTGACTATCACCGACAAAATGATGTCGCAATTCGGGTTGCCCGGATCTTCAATACCTATGGTCCGAGAATGCTGGAAAACGATGGTCGAGTGGTTAGCAATTTTGTTACTCAAGCATTGCGGGACATACCTTTAACCGTGTATGGTGATGGTTCGCAAACCCGCAGTTTTTGCTATGTTTCAGACTTAGTAGAAGGGCTAATACGGCTGATGAATGGCGATCGCATTGGTCCTATTAATTTAGGAAATCCAGAAGAATACACCATTTTAGAATTGGCTACTGCTGTTCAAGAGTTAGTAAATCCCAAAGCACAGATTAACTTTAAACCACTGCCTCAAGACGATCCGCGCCGCCGCCGCCCAGATATTACACGAGCCAGGACTTACCTCAACTGGGAACCTCATGTTCCTTTGAAAGAAGGGTTAAAACTAACAGTAGAAAATTTCCGGGATCGCATAACTGAGAAGAAAATGTCTGCGGTCAGTTAGTAAGTGAAATAAAAATTTAGAGGAACAAAGAATATGCGCGTTTGTGTTATTGGTACTGGATACGTAGGTTTGGTAACAGGTGCTTGCTTGGCACATATTGGTCATCATGTCATCTGTGTAGATAACAACGAAGAAAAAGTTAAATTAATGAAGGCTGGTCAAGCACCAATTTTCGAGCCCGGTCTATCGGAAATTATGCAATCAGCCATTCAGTCTGGAAACATTGAATTCACTACGGATATGAGTGCAGGAGTCACTCATGGTGAAATTCTGTTTATTGCGGTAGGGACACCTCCTTTACCTACAGGCGAAAGCGATACTCGTTATGTAGAAGCTGTTGCTCGAGGAATTGGGGCGCATTTGAACGGAGGCTATAAAGTCATCGTCAATAAATCTACAGTACCCATTGGCTCTGGTGACTGGGTGCGGATGATTGTACTTGATGGCATTGCAGAACGTCAAAAGGTACTGGTTGCAGCAGGTGGTACTGGTAGTAGTCAGGCGGTTGTGGAGAAGCTACCCTTGTTTGACGTAGTTAGCAATCCAGAGTTTTTGCGCGAAGGGTCAGCCGTGTATGATACCTTTAATCCCGATCGAATTGTATTGGGTAGCAATAGCCCGAAAGCGATCGCCATGATGAAGGAACTGTACGCCCCCATTGTGGAACGAAAGTTTGCGACTGACCCATCTTTACCATCAGTACCTGTCGTTGTGACTGACCTCAGTTCTGCTGAGATGATCAAATACGCTGCTAATGCATTTTTGGCAACTAAGATTAGCTTTATTAATGAAGTTGCTAATATTTGCGATCGCGTTGGGGCTGATGTCACCCAAGTTGCTAAAGGAATTGGTTTAGACTCCCGTATCGGTCACAAATTTTTGCAAGCTGGTATCGGTTGGGGTGGTTCCTGTTTCCCCAAAGATGTCTCTGCTCTCATTCACACTGCTGATGACTATGGCTACGAGGCTCATCTGCTGAAAGCTGCGGTAAGTATCAACCAACGTCAGCGCTCGATCGCCATCGAAAAACTTCAGCAGGTTCTAAAAATCCTTAAAGGCAAAACAGTAGGACTGCTCGGTTTGACCTTTAAGCCCGATACAGATGATATGCGCGATGCTCCAGCATTAAACTTGATAGAAAATCTCAACAGATTGGGCACTAAAGTTAAGGCATACGACCCTATTGTTTCACAAAGCGGTTTGCGTGATGGTTTATCAGGCGTTCTAGTAGAAACCGATCCAGAACGTTTGGCTGATGGTTGCGATGCATTGGTACTGGTCACAGACTGGCAACAATTCCGCCATTTGGACTATCGGAAGATGGCAACTTTAATGAACAGCCCTGTTATGATTGATGGTCGTAACTTCCTCAATCCTCAAGAATTACAACTCGCTGGATTCTATTATGTAGGAATTGGGCGATAAAACACGGATCTGCCTCTACTTTTTCACACTTGGGCTGTTTCTAGAAAAACATTTCTTCAACTCTCATGAGAATTCCTCTTCCTGACTCCCGATTTTTAAGAGTAGTGAGAAAGGGTATTTGCAACTAGCAAGGGGCTTGCCAAGAAAAATATGCCAAATTTTCTGTAGTGGGGGCAGAACGCCCCTTCTACATTCTTGGGATAATTAATTTCCTGACAATCCTTAAAAGAGGTGTGTTTACAAAAGAATATACTTTTCTAACCTATGATAGAGGTTAAAAGTACTGAAATATTGTAATCTGTGAAAATTAAAATGAGTATGTAATTAAGAAATGTTAAAGTTCCAAGTCTGAGTAGAGGTAGTTAGAAAAAATAAATGGCATCTACACTCCCTTACAATGAATTGCAGAGACTCGCAGCCCTCCGTCAATACCAGATTTTGGACACTGCCCGTGAAGTTGCTTTCGATGACCTCACCCGTTTAGCAGCACAAATTTGTAACACTCCCATAGCTTTAATCACCTTGGTTGATGAGTATCGGCAGTGGTTCAAAGCTAAAATAGGATTGGATGTTGATTCAACCTTAAGGAAGGTGTCATTCTGTACCCACGCAATTTTGCAGCCAAATGACATTTTGATTGTTCCAGATACGTGGCTTGACAGTCGGTTCGCCACCAATCCTTTGGTCACGTCTGCGCCTCACATTCGGTTTTATGCTGGTGCTCCTCTGATTACACCAGAAGGATATGCACTGGGAACACTTTGTGTCATCGATCGGGTTCCACGAGAGTTAAGTTTGGAACAAGTAGAAGCATTACGTGCCTTGAGCCATCAAGTTATAGCGCAATTGGAGTTAAGGCGCAATACAGACATTTTAACACGTATATCTACCTTGAATCGGCAGCAGATTGAAGATCTCATCTGTGCCTTTTCTCACGATTTGCGTACTCCTTTACTGGGCACTCGCAGTATTTTGCGTTCTATGCTAGGTGGAGCTTTTGGTCCCATAAGTGACCTTTTGCGAGATGTGCTTGAAGATTATTGTCAAACCAATGAAGACCTTCTCAAGCTTGTAGAAGCTCTTATAGATATTTCTCGCTATAAAACCAATGTTGCTCAAAACCTTAATTGGGAAATCCTTAACTGGGAAAAAATCTTTGTTGGAGCGATTGCAGAAAGCCATATCATTGCCAAGCAGAAATGCGAGATAACTTACAATATCTCTCCTTCATTACCAATAGTTTGTGGTGATGAGATAGAAATTCAGAGAGTGGTAGAAAATTTACTTGATAATGCTATTAAAGTAAGCTTTGCAGATAAACAGGTTATCCTTGACATAGTACCACTTGGAGTGAACGAAGTCAAAATATCAGTACGCGACAAGGGACAGGGAATGACGCCCCAAGAACGAGAAAGGGTTTTCCATCGCCTAACTCAAGGACGAGGGCGGCTCAGCAGATCTGGTCCTGCGCTTTACTTGTGTCGCCAAATTGTAGAGGCTCATAGAGGTAACATTGGCGTCGAAAGCAATCTTGATGGCGGTAGCACTTTCTGGTTTACTCTGCCTGTCACTGAAGAAAGATCGAGATTGGAAGGACGAAACAGCTTTATATAACTAATTAGATTTCAGAATTAATTTAAGATGAATAAACGTCTCTGTGCTTCATTAGGAGCAATTGCTAGTGTTGCTGCGATCGCCTTAGCAACAACTACTGTAGCACTCATGCCCTTCGAGGCTGGCTGTAGCACTACACCAAATTATCAATGGAACAATGTTGCCATAGGTGGCGGTAGTTATGTAACGGGTGTCTACATACATCCCCTCGAGCAGGATTTAGTCTATATTAGAACCGATATAGGAGGCTTTTATCGTTGGAATTCTGGAGATAAAAGATGGATTCCATTGACCGATAATTTTAGGCTTCCCGAAAGCAATTTCTACGGCGGAGAAGCGCTAGCACTCGATCCGAACAACCCCAATATTGTCTACATTGCGGCTGGCAAATATACCAATGCTTCAGCTGGCTTGGGAACAATTTTTAAGTCTAGCGATCGCGGAACAACCTGGACCAAACTGAATATAGATTTGCCAATGGGCGGTAACGAATCTAAAAGGTGGACGGGAGAAAGGCTAGTCGTCGATCCGTTTAATTCTAATACTATCTTTTTTGGTTCTCGGCTGAACGGGTTATGGAAGTCATTAGATGGAGGCGCAACATGGTTTCAAGTCAGTTCTTTTGTGGGAAATCCTGAAGCAAATATTGGGATCGCAGGTATTCTGTTCGATAAAAACACGCCCGGTTTGGTTTTTGCCAATGCTTATGGAGATGGAATTTACAAATCTACCGACACAGGGGTAACTTGGGAGAGAATACCGGGAAGCCCCTCTCACGTTAATAGAATGGCTTTGGCTAATAATGGCTTTCTCTATGTCACGCATAACTTAGGAGTTAGCAAATATACCAATATAGGTTGGAGCTACATTACGCCAAGTGATGCCAAAACTAAATTCAATGCTATTTCTGTAGATCCAAAGAACCCCGATCGCGTTTTAATTGCGTATGACCAGTACTCTCGCATCGATGATTCTTGTAGAATCTTTCAATCTACAAATGGCGGAACTAAGTGGCAAAAAACGATGTACGATCTGGACTCGCAAGTGTCTTGGTGGTACGACTGGTATTTTGCCTCAGCGGCTTCAGCAATTGAATTCGATCCAACAACTCCTGGCAGAGTTTGGCTGACCGACTGGTATGGAACATGGCACACAAACAATATTAACGAACCAAGATCTTTGTGGGTAAACTCTCAAACAGGGCATGAGGGATTAGTTAGTTTTGCATTGGTTTCACCTCCTAGGGGGTCTTTGTTATTGAGTGGGATGGCTGATGTAGACGGATTTAATCACAGTCAAGGATTAAACACTTACCCATATACAAAATTAGGTAGCAATAACAGTCCTCGCTTTCAAGATACATACAGCATTGCTTACAGTGAAAACAATCCTCTCCGAATGGTGCGCGTTGGTGGCACTAGATGGAACAATACGTACACTGGAGCAACTTCAACAGACGGCGGATACACTTGGAAAAAGTTTTCATCATTTCCACAACACACAATCCCACTGCGTGTAGCTGTGTCGGCAGCTAACCCAAATCTGTTTGTCACAATCGTCAGCGAAGGTCAACCCCTACGCACAACGGATGGTGGAGTGTCATGGAGTAGAGTCTGGGGCTTACCTAACGGACCCAAAGGGACTTGGTACTGGGGTCAGCCACTAGCAGCAGACAAAGTCGATAGCAATACATTTTACTACTACAGTGATGGCAAGGTTTACCGCAGTAGCGATGGAGGTGCATCGTTTAGTGTTGTGAATTCATCGTTGTCAAGTGAAGATTGGTCTATGCTCAAAACAGTTCCGGGAAACCAGCGCGAGGTGTGGCTGAGCCTTAACCGAAATGGGCTTTATCGCTCGAAAGATGGTGGTACAACATTTGCCAAGATAGCGGGAGTAGAGAGAGCTTATTTATTTGCCTTTGGCAAGCCGCAACCGGGAAGTACAATCGCAGCATTATATCTGTATGGAAAAGTTTCAGATTTGGGTGAAGGAATTTTTCGTTCTTTGGACAATGGAAAAACATGGATAAGTATTGGCGATCCCCAAATACCCATTGGTAATGACCCTAATGTCATGGAAGCAAGTACTCAGCAATTCGGACTTGTTTTTATTGGAACCAACGGCAGAGGAGTCTTTTACGGCATACCAAAATAGTCAGTACAAACGCCTATCCTAAAATTTGTAAAGTATCGGTATGAGTAGGAAAAGTAGGTAAAGTCATAGATCTTAATAACTAACAGCCCTCATCTATGGGATAAAAAACTTATAGTGTGAGGGTTTACGTACTCGAGCATATAAGGTAATCTATTTTTTGGTTAGATTTTATCAAAATAATATGAAGAAGCTGAAAAAATAGTCAAAAAGGTAGGAAATTTAATAGAGAACCGTTTTGACAGGAGCATGATGATGAATGAAAAAGAGTATCTTTATATAAATTTGAGCAACCAAAGACAAGTTGCCAATAATTATTACGACTACCAATATCAAAAACAAACTCTTGTTTTTGATAGATATCTGGGGGAGTGACAAACACTCTGAAAAAACTTTGCTCGGTAAGGGATAGAGCGCTGTATGACATAAAAAGATACGATGGCATTTTGGCGATCGGTGAACAAATTCTCAACAATCACAAGCTAAAAACCTGATTTTTGATTAAACTTTGTGGTTAAACTTTTTCAATCTTTTTTAAGCTCATTTTTTCTGAAAAGTTTACCAAGCGTTTTTAGAAACTCATAATCGTTATATAAAGTATTTTTGGGATAAAATTCAACATTTTATACAACTGTAAAAATAAATCTATTTAGAAAATTCAATTTTGATTATCAAGATTACTAGCTAACAGTAATAAAAGTAGGAAAAGCAGGTAAAATTAGTATTTAAAATCAAATAATGAATACTTTAATTTTTGTTGATATATAATTATAAGCACTTCAATGAACTCTAATTAATAAGAATCATTTCCTATATTTCATAAGTCATATAATTGGGTCAAAACAAGTGAGACGAATTACCTCTCTGGGCTCAAAACAAGAAATCAAATATCAAGTAAATTTTTATGAAAAGCCTTTGTTATATGACTTGGATCGTACTATCAAATAACTCATTTATTAATTTTCATAAATGAGTGTGTGTTTTGATAGATCCATCTAGTTTGCTTTGATTGAGCTACTGTCACAGTTAGAGATTGAAAAAAGGAGTTTTATATTTTTATGTCAATAATTGTTGTGGGGTATCTAAGTCCGAAAAACTAGTAATAGCAGAAATCTTCCAAAACAAAGAAGTTAAATCTGTTACAATATACGGGTTCCTGTTTTGGTATTACTTACATAGAAGCAAAAAGAGTAACTATTGTGTTAGTTGTGAATTCACGGAATTTGCGTGTGTCATCTACTTTGAAAAATCATTTATTTACGCCCCTTTATGCTAGTTTTATCGTACTATTTCTACTTATAGTAGGACAACAAAGCTTGCTAATGTGGACGGAAAACCTCACTCAAGAAGCAGTCAGTTGGGTGACCAATAGTCTTGTAGTAGAGAGAGAAGGAGAACGCCTTCTAAATGCTGTTCTAGATGAAGAAAAAGCTGCTCTGGAGATTGACATTAACGAAGAAATTACTTTTCACAGGAGCTTTAGCCACTTATACGATCTGGTCAAAGACAATCCCGATCAACTTCAGCAACTGAATCACATCAAATATCTCTATGAGCGATGGAAAAGCCCTTTAGCTAAAAGGGTGTTTTCTCTTTCGACCATTGATTATCCATCTAGCAAAGAGAGTTTATTTCAATTGTTGCATACTGAAATCTTAATTTTTATCGATCGCGAGGATAATCTTTTACACCAACGCAAGTATCAGTTGCAACAACTCTATCATGTAAACAGCTCTGTAAATATCATCCTTTTAATAACGCTGTTGGTAGGAGCAGTTTTGAACTTCCTGTTTTTACATCAACGCGTTAAAGTACCCTTGCGTGAGTTAACTCAAATAGGCAAAGTGTGGCAGAAAGGTCAGATGGAACCTTTAGTGGGTTATTCATCCTCTGATGAAATTGGTCAGTTGGCTGGAGTTCTCAATGAAGTGGCGAGTGAGACTCGGCAAAGACAACAACACATCGAAACACGCAACCAACAGCTTGAAGACTTGATCTGTGCTCTATCCCACGATATCCGTACCCCTTTACTGGCTACCCGCAACACGATACAAAGTATGCTAAAAGGGGCGTTTGGGTCTATAAATTGCACTTGGAGAGAAATTTTTGAAGAATACTATCAAAGCAATGAAGATCTCCTTAAGCTAGTGGAAACAATTTTAGACGTTTCTCGTTATGAAACTGCCCGTGGCGCTTATCTAAACCACGATCCTCTTGATTGGAAAAGGGTTTTTGCGAAAGTTATGGCTCAAGTCAAAGCGACTTCCAAACGTGAGTTTGCTCTTACCCATAAAATTGCGCCATCTCTGCCAACTGTTTATGGTGATGAGGTAGAAATACGACGGGTTCTGCAAAATTTGCTTGACAACGCTATACGAGTCAGCAACCCAAACAAAGAAATTGTCCTTGAAGTAGCATCTCTTGGTCAAAACAGAGTTCTAATTTCCGTGAGCGATCCCGGACCGGGAATTGCACCACAGGAACAAGAGCGGCTGTTTCACCGCTTTACTCAAGGACGGGGGCGATGTGGAAAAGCAGGGCTTGGTCTGTATTTGTGCCGTCAAATTGTTGAGGCTCATGGAGGCAATATTGGTGTCAAAAGTACTCTCGGAGTGGGAAGTACTTTCTGGTTTACACTCCCTGTTTCCATTGCTCGGGATGAGTGTCAAGAGCGTAAACTGACACATCTCCAGACATAACGTAGCGGCTCTAATTTTATATGGCTTTTATCTTCATTTTTTGGAGATGTCATTAAGGAGACAGAATGATTGCTGAAAGTAGTGAAAACAAAACAGTACGAATTTTACTAGTTGACGATCATGCTTTGATACGGCGAGGTATGAAAGGTCAATTTTCATTAGAATCTGGCTTTAGTGTAGTTGGAGAAGCAGGCGATGGAGCAGAAGCTATTGAATTAGCCGCACGATTACAGCCAGATGTCGTTTTGATGGACATCGATCTACCAGTTATGGATGGAATTACAGCTACGCAGCAAATAAAAAGCGATCGTTCTGCCATTCGCATTCTTGCCTTGAGTGCATTTGATAGCGATACTCAGGTAATGGGAATGCTAGCAGCAGGTGCAGATGGTTACTGCTTGAAGAGTATTGAATGGGAACAACTCGTTGCTGTCATTCAATTGATAATGCAGGGGGGAGCATATTTAGCTCCTGAAATAGCGCAAAAGGTTGGTCGAATGCTCAAGCCTAATGTTGCATCTCCAGAGATTCCTGCATCTGAAGTGAATTCGCCACCTATTTTAAGCAATCGCGAGCGCGAGATTTTGAAGTTGATTGCCAAAGGATACTCCAACCAAGAAATTGCTGCCGAACTCTACCTTTCACTGGGAACCGTCAAATCTTACGTTCGCATGATTCTTAACAAATTAAGTGTAGACGATCGCGTTCAAGCAGCAGCCTTAGCCGTGCGTGAAGGATTAATTTAAAGTTGAAGAACCTCTTGTAGCCGAGTATAAAGTTCTGTAGGCGTGTTAACTGATGGTAAATCCTCATTCTTGGGCTGTTCCGACCAAAAAATGCAAGGCTGAAGTAAACTGTGATGCTCCAAGGCTTCATTTATCGGTAGACAGAAGACCAAGATATGAGGTGCAAACAGAGTTATTTCTTCATTCATCGGAATACCATAATAGGGGAACACTTCTGCATTCTGTTGCAAGCAGTAAGTGCTAACACGTTGTACGGTAGCAACATGACTGCCAATAACCATAATTCGATGTCTTTCCATCACAAATACACTTCTAACGGAGAATATTCTACATACAGATTACCTTTTGTACTTCACAATGTCATCTAGCATATTGACTTGTCTGTTAATAACTTAATATTCATATTCTAAAAAATCAATTAAATTCTTACAAAGAAATAATGTAATTTAAACTTTTACCACTTACGTATTGTCAAAAAAAACATGATGTGAATCGAGTTAATTTTTTGGTTTGAACTGTTTTAAGACGCATTATTTTGTCTCAATCATAACTTTCATTTTTAAGATACATATGAACCGTGAGAATCCAGGAAAGATTTGGTAAACTTTTTTAAACAAAAACTTATTAAAATGGCTGTTTAGTTAATGCATATTTTCTTCTATTTGTACAGTACGCAATCTCTAAATTTTTCTTCATACTAAAGCTCTAAACTTTGCAGTCAAAAATATAGCTGTCAGAGCTAAAAATTTATTGAGATTTTTAGCTCTCAATCGATCGTAATTTTACTAAACATCCATGCTTTTAAACGCCTAAAACATCAAATGTGTCATTTAAAGCTTATCGCTATAGAAATTTATTATGAAGCTTAAATTTGATTAACGCTACAGCCAGACGGATAGCTATGTAGATAATTTTATTTCTCTATGAGGATAGCCTATACATCAGGCTTGAACTAGCCAACAGATAGTATTTTTGATTGTGCTTTAAGTATGAAACTGTAGTAAGACTTAGTAGATGTTCAATCCCTTAAGTACTTGTACATAGCAGAATGGGTAAAAAGTTTTATCCCTTCTGCCTTCTCCTCTTAATAACCAAGCGGAAACAATCTCGTTCCCGATCCCCGGTTCCTGTCCCTTATTGTCCAGACACTTAACACTCCATGGTCAACAAAGTTAGTTTTCTTAACACCCGTTTTGACTGTATGTCCTCAGAAGAAGCAATTGAGTTGTTATTAACACGCTTATTAAAGCGACAGGGTGGTCGCGTATATTATGCTAATGCTCACACAATGGTAACCGCTGTAAACAACTCAGCATTAGCGTTAGCATTAGAACGCAGTGACTTATTGCTAGCAGATGGGAGTGGAGTTCGCTGGGGTAGTTCTTTGTTAGGTACACCTTTAGTTCACAACCTCAATGGCACTGACTTAGTTCCAGCTTTATGCAAGAATGGTGCAGCAAAAGGTTTATCAATTTACCTTTTAGGTGCCAAACCCGGTGTTGCACAAGACGCAGCCACCAATTTAAAGACAGCTTTTCCCGGATTAGCGATCGCAGGAACGCAAGATGGCTACTTCCCAGAAAATGAAACGCAACAAGTTTTAGAGGCTATTCGATTTGCAAGACCGCACTTATTATTAGTAGCAATGGGCGTACCCCTACAAGAAATTTGGATAGATCGGTATGCCAATCAACTGCCTGGTATCACTTGTATGGGTGTAGGAGGGCTGTTTGATTTTGTAGCAGAACGCGTAACCCGCGCCCCCTCTTCCATCCGTGCGATCGGTATGGAGTGGTTGTGGCGAGTAGCCATGGAACCGAATCGCTTGTGGCGGCGTTACTTCATAGGCAACTTTATTTTCTTAAGTTTACTACTGCGCTATGCTTTTACCCGGTCTCAAAACGAACAACAGACAAAACCAAAATTATCGGCAAAATCATAGCCAACTGCTTCACATTTAAATTGCATAATTTGGATGGGCGGAACGCCTACACCACAAAAGTTTTAAAAATTGTTTTTGCAACCTAAATGTGTTTTAGCTGAACTTGGCTGCATTCCACCACGTAAAACGCCTTTGCTTATCTCTACAAACGCCTTGAAGTGCAATTAATAGCGCAGTTTATGACCTTCACACAAGAATATCAAATCAATGTACTTCAGCCTCAAGGATGCTTAAATTTGCATCAAGGTGAAATTTTGCGAGAAAAACTTGCTAGCTTAGCCCCTCAGCCCTACCATCTTTGGGTCATTGATTTAGCCCAAGTAGACTTTATGGATAGTTCTGGATTGGGCGCTTTAGTAGATGGGCTTTCTACTACACGTGCTCAAGGCTGTCGCCTTGTCATTTGCAACTTGCAACCAGCTATTCGGATGATTTTTGAGCTCACTCAACTAGATTCACAGTTTGAAATTTTTGAAAATTACGACGCTATTAAGACTACGGTTAACGCTAGCCCAACAACACTGTAACGATCATGTCTAATCTCTCCACTTCTCACGACATTCAGACAAACATTCAGACATCAGTTCTAAAACTGACAAACATAACAGGATTTGCTGAGCTTTCCGTTCATCATTCTGTATCAAGCAAAGCAAAACGCTTTATTGACATTTTAGGTGCCATTGTTGGTCTGAGCATTACCGCAGTTTTGGCAATTCCCATTGCTATAGCCATTCAGCTAGATAATCCCGGTCCTATCTTCTACAGTCAAATTCGCTGTGGCTTAAATGGTCGTTCCTTCAAAATCTGGAAATTCCGTTCCATGGTTGTAAGAGCCGAAGAATTAAAACATCTCGTTCATAACGAAGTTAAAGGTCATTACATTTTTAAGAATGCAAACGATCCGCGCATTACCCGCGTAGGAGCATTTCTCCGTCGTACTAGCTTGGATGAACTCCCTCAATTCTGGAATGTGCTCTTAGGAGAAATGAGCCTAGTTGGAACTCGTCCTCCCACTCCCGATGAAGTGATGCACTACTCAATGCATCACTGGCAAAGGTTAAACGTCAAACCTGGAATGACTGGTGAATGGCAAGCTAATGGACGTTCCAGTATTAAAGATTTTGAAGATATTGTTCGCATGGATTTAAACTACCAACAACAGTGGTCGATCGCCTACGATCTTGGTTTAATTTTGAAAACTCTCAAGATTGTTTTTCAGAAAAGTGGTGCATATTAAGAGGATGTTTGTAAAGTTTACCCTTGTATTAAGATCCCCCCTCGCCCCCCGATAAATTGGGGGGTAAGTACTTTTCTCCCTCGCCCCCCTTAAAAAGCAAGTACTCTTAAAGCCACCTTCTTTAAGGGGAATTTAGGAGGATTTGAAGTTTTGAATACCTCAGCTACTACTTTTAAAACATCCTCTAACAACTCAAGCGATAAGTGATAAACTTAGAGGAGAAAGCATCCCCATAAAGAAGTAAAAATAAATTTATATTCTATGTAAATAGGAGCATAGGTAACGTCATGTATAACCTTTGCTCTTATTCGTCTTTTCTTTTTGTGCATTTGCACAATTGCGATTGTACAAAGCAAAAAATTCTTTGGTCATATGCCCAATGAACTGTAATGTGCGGCAGAGTATGTTTATATTAGTCGCCCAGGAGGTATATGCGTGTTACAAGAAAATCGCCTTAGCAAGCATTTACCCATTGCTCAAATAGCCATCGTGCGATCGCTTCCCGGCTTGGGTGATTTACTATGTGCTGTACCTGCTATGAGAGCAATAAGATTTGCTTTCCCACAGGCTAAAATTACCTTAATTGGTCTTGTATGGGCGCAAAACTTTGTCAAGCGGTTCAGCCATTACCTAGATGATTTTTTGGAATTTCCCGGTTATCCTGGAATTCCGGAAGTTGTACCGCCAGTTCACAAAATACCGCAGTTTTTTGCTAACGTGCAGCAGCAAGACTTTGACTTGGCATTGCAAATGCACGGTAGCGGTATTGTTAGCAATTCCTTCACGGTCTTACTGGGTGCTCGCATGAATGCTGGTTTTTACCAGCCCGGACAATACTGTCCGGACCCTAATTATTTTTTGCCTTACCCTACAGACCAACCAGAGGTATGGCGTCATCTGTGTTTAATGGAATATTTGGGAATTCCATTGCAGGGAGACAATTTAGAGTTTCCTCTACAGCAAGAAGATTTTTCAGCTTTACAGCAAATAGAGGCTACCCAAGCCCTGAAAAAAGGTGATTATGTCTGCATTCATCCAGGTGCAAGCGTACCAGAAAGACGCTGGTCAAAAGAATTGTTTGCAGCTATTGGCGATGCCATTGCTGCGCGTGGTTTTCAGGTTGTATTGACGGGTACGCCACCCGAGACAAGTTTAACACAGTCAATTGCAGGAATGATGCAGACCAAACCAATTGATTTGGCAGGGCACACCAGCTTGGGTGCAATGGCAGCCCTTTTAAGTCAAGCAGCTTTATTAGTTTGTAACGATACTGGTGTCTCTCATTTAGCAGCAGCTTTGCAAGTTAAGAGTGTTGTCATTTTCTCCAACTCAGATCCCAATCGTTGGGCTCCACTCAATCGCGATCGCCATCGTATTCTCATAGCCTCTTCTTTATCTCCAACGCTCCACTCCCCACTCCCTACTCTCGAAACGGTTATGGCTCAAGTAGACGAACTATTGCCCAAGGGAGTCTTAAATGCTACTAGATAACTGGCAGACCGTACAGAATATTCTTGTTATACATACAGGGAGCAACCACAATCAAACACAAATTCTTCCAACACTAAAAAGCTTACGTCAATTGCAACCCAATTCATTTATCACTTTGATAGAGTCTTCACACAAAATAAATTCATATTCCTCTTGGGTAGATGAGGTATTTATTCATGAAGAAATCGGCACAAAGTTCGTCAACCCCGAACATGAATTAGCTCTCATTTCTAAACTTAGCCAGCGCAGGTTTGATGCTGCTGTCATTTGTACAGAGCTAGGAGAGTCACCCTATTCTTTAGCTTATATTTGCTATTTAGCAGGAATTCCAATACGTATTGGTCGCTCCCAAGAATTTGGTGGTAGCGTTCTTTCTAAATGCATAATTCATAATTCATAATTCGTAATTTTTTATGCGTATTTTAACTTGGCACGTGCATGGTAGTTATCTGTACTACCTAACTCAAAGTTCCCATGAGTTTTATTTACCCGTCAAACCCGATCGCCCAGAAGGATATGGTGGTCGTCTTGGAGGCTTACCTTGGTCAGATAACGTTCATGATATACCTGCTTCGGAAGTCAAAAATCTTAAAATAGACTGTATTTTGTTTCAATCACGCAAAAACTACCTCGAAGACCAATACGAAATACTCTCCGAGTCACAACGACAACTTCCAAAAATTTATTTGGAACACGATCCCCCACGAGAACACCCAACAGATACCCGCCATATTGTAAACGATCCAAATGTTTTACTGGTTCATGTAACTCACTTTAACCAACTGATGTGGGATAGCGGTCAAACGCCTACTTGTATCATTGAACATGGGGTAACTATACCGGATGATGTTTGTTACACGGGTGAATTAGAACGGGGATTAGTCGTTGTCAATGGATTGCGATCGCGCGGTCGTCGTTTGGGTGTCGATGTCTTTGAACGCGTTCGCCAAGAAATCCCTCTAGATTTAGTTGGTATGGGTGCAGAAAAACTGGATGGACTTGGTGAGATACCGCACCATCAACTACCAGCATTTGCTTCGCGCTACCGCTTCTTTTTTAATCCCATTCGCTACACTAGCTTGGGGCTTGCTGTCTGTGAAGCAATGATGGTGGGATTGCCAATTATTGGGTTAGCAACCACAGAAATGACAACAGTTGTAGAAAACGGAGTTTCTGGTTACATCAGCACTGATGTAGAAAAGCTAATTCATCAAATGAAGCATCTTTTAGATAACAGAACACAGGCGCAAAAACTGAGCCAAGGAGCGAGAGAAACAGCACAACAACGCTTTAATATTAAGAGATTTGTTCGGGACTGGGACAAAGTTTTTAAATTAAGTAGGTCAGCAGAAATAATCACAAGTTTGTAGTTACGCTCTATATGCATTGCAACTACGAACGAAATACAAAGATTTTACAGGAATCGGTGATTAATAACCAATGACTAAATTCATTGCCTTAATTAGCGAGCATGCTTCACCTCTTGGTACTTTTGGAGGTGCAGATAGCGGCGGTCAAAACGTATATGTAGGACAAATAGCTAAACATTTAGCTGCATCAGGTTATAAAGTAGACGTTTTTACCAGACGGGACAGTCACGAATTACCAGAAATTATAGAATGGATGAATGGTGTTCGGATTATTAATGTTCCTGCAGGTCCTGCTATATACGTGCGAAAAGAAGATATGCTGCCGTATATGGAGGAATTTACAACATACGTTTTGAATTTTTGTCAAAATAGTTCTTATGGAAATAAATATAAGTACGATTTGATACATGCTAACTTCTGGATGTCAGCATTGGTTGCAGCAGAAATTAAGCGCATTTTGGGTATTCCTTTTGTTGTAACTTTCCATGCACTAGGTCGAGTCCGCCGTTTTTGGCAAGGTGATGCAGACGAATTTCCGGACGCTCGCTTTACCATTGAAGACCGCATTGTGAAAGAAGCAGATCATATCATTGCTGAGTGTCCTCAGGATGAAGAAGACTTGCGAAAACTTTACTGTGCCAAAAAAGAGAATATCACTATTATTCCTTGCGGCTTTGATGCAGCAGAGTTTTCGCCAGTCAATAAAATATCTGCTCGTGAAAAGCTAGACTTTTCTCCCGATGAAAATCTCATTCTTCAGTTAGGGCGTTTAGTCCCTCGTAAAGGAGTAGATACAGTCATCCGAGCTTTTGGACGTGTTTTGCAGCAGTATCAGATTCCAGCACGACTGTTGATTGTAGGAGGTGAGTCAGAAGAACCAGACCCCCGCACTACACCAGAAATCAATCGATTGCAAGCTGTTGCTCTTGAAGAGGGTGTTGAGTCGCAAGTGACATTCGTCGGGCGTCGCAATCGCGAAATACTTAAATATTATTATTGTGCATCAGATGTCTTTGTCACAACACCTTGGTATGAACCATTTGGTATTACACCTTTAGAAGCTATGGCTTGTGGAACTCCCGTGATTGGTTCTAACGTTGGAGGAATCAAATTCACAGTCAAAGATTCTGAAACAGGGTTTCTTGTACCGCCAAACGATCCAGATACAATTGCAGAGAAAATTGCTTATTTGCTCAAAAATCCAGAAATACGCGATCGCTTGGGCTCTCAAGGGAGAGATCGTGTTGCTCGCTACTTTACTTGGAAGAAAGTGACAAACTCTATTGCCACCCTATACGAAAAAGTTTTGCGTCACAAGCAAAGAACAATTATTTCTTCTCCTGCTCCTTCCTCAGGTTCCCTCATTGATGAAAGTTTTACAGCAGCGATTGCGGTGATGGAAAAATCCAGACACACCTTGAAAAGTGCAATTCAAGAAGCCGCAGAATTGCTCTTTTCTTGCTTTTCTTTAGGCGGTAAAGTGCTGGTTTGTGGTAATGGAGGAAGCGCAGCCGATGCTCAACATTTTGCTGCAGAGTTTGTTGGTAAATTACGCTGCTCAAAACGGTCGGGATTGCCAGTTATGGCGCTGACAGCAGATACAGCTTTTTTAACGGCTTGGGCTAACGATGTCGGATACGAGCACGTTTTTGCCAGACAGGTAGAAGCATTTGCTCAACCAGGAGATTTATTACTCGGGATCAGTACGAGTGGGCGATCGCGTAATATCATTGAAGCATTCAAAACTGCCCGTCACCTTCGCATCAACACAATTGCTCTTTTAGGTGGCGATGGTGGGGAAGTATTAGCGATCGCAGATTCAGCAGTTGTTGTACCGGCAACTGATACTCAACGTATCCAAGAAGTACAACATATTGTTCTCCATATTTTGTGTGAGTTAGTAGAAAGTAGGGGACTCGCGACAGGGGAAAGCATGAATCCTCAATGCCGAATTCCCAATAATGAGTTACGGCTCGCAAATCATCAAGCTTTAACAATTTAAGGAGTCAGAATTATGCAAGAACTACAAGGCAAAGTCGTTTTAGTGACAGGAGGCGGACGCGGACTTGGAGAAGCAACATCCCAGACATTGTCTTCAGCAGGTGCTAGCGTTGTTGTTGCCGATATTCGAGATGACCTAGCAAATAAAGTCAGTGGAGAAATTCAGGCTAATGGCTTTCAAGCACAGCCATTAGTACTAGACGTGACAAATGAGGAACAAGTAGAGACTGCGATTCACAAAATTGTTTCCCAATACGGACGCTTGGATGCTTTAATTAACAACGCAGGTACAGATGTGACCGTCTCTATAGAAGAACTTTCCGTTAAGGATTGGGATAGAATTCTTGCAGTGAACTTACGCGCTCCTTTCATTATGTCAAAATTTGCTTTGCCAGTTATGAAAGAACAAGGAAGCGGTCACATTATCAACATTTCTTCTACTGCAGCAAAGCGTGCTTGGCCCAATGCTTCAGCATACCATGCCAGTAAATGGGGGCTATTAGGTTTCAGTCATGCGTTGCACGTAGAGGCTCGTCCTTACAATATTAAGGTGACAGCTTTGGTTGCAGGTGGAATGGAAACGCCATTTTTACTCGATAGATTTCCAGATATAGATGTCAGCAAGCTACAAAATCCCAAGAATGTTGCTGCGACTATCCGGTTTTTACTGTCCACCCCCGAAGGAACTGTCATTCCAGAAATGATGGTTCTACCAATGGCTGAAAGTTCTTGGCCATAATGGTTAATCGTTAGTGGTTAGTCGTTAGTGGCAAACAACTATCTGCTAACTAACGACTTATGCTCAAATCCCTATGCTCCATGCTTTATGCTTAATAAAACAGTATTTTTGGATAAGGATGGGACTCTGATTGAGGATGTACCTTATAATGTCGATCCAAAGTATATTAAACTAGCGCCAGGTGCGATTGAGGGACTACGGCTTCTGAATGAGTTAGGGTATGAGTTGATTGTTATAACCAATCAGTCAGGTGTAGCACGCAGATATTTCCAGGAATCTGCTCTTGTGGGTGTGGAGGAACATTTGCGTAACCTTTTTGGTGAGTTTGGTATCAATTTATCGGGCTTTTACTACTGTCCCCATCACCCGGATGGCGTGGTTTCAGAATTTGCCATTGCTTGTGATTGTCGCAAGCCCGCACCTGGAATGTTATTACGTGCAGCACGCGATCGCAATATCGATCTACACGCATCGTGGTTTATTGGTGATATTCTCAATGATGTAGAAGCCGGACACCGTGCGGGTTGCAAAACGATATTAATTAACAATGGAAATGAGACAGAATGGGAGTTGTCTCCCTTGCGAACTCCAGATTTCATTGTCAGTGACCTTGCAGAAGCCGCACAAGCAATCTTTTCTGTAGATAGTCATTCTGAATATAGGGGAGAATTGCCCAAGGAATCATCACTCACGGAGGTTTTTAGGTGAAGCCTGACCTGCTAAAGTTGCTGGATACAACCCCCAACCTTCATGTCATTGTCATTGGTGAAGCCATGCTTGATGGCTATTTAGAAGGATTTAGCGATCGTCTTTGCCCGGAAGCTCCAGTTCCAGTTGTAACTGTTAAAAATCGCGTCTACGTTCCTGGTGGTGCAGCCAATACAGCTGTTAATATTACCAGTTTTGGCGGACAAGTGACATTTCTGTCAGTTATTGGTGACGACTCAGAAGGTTTACAATTAAAGCGATCGCTCTTAGAACAGGGTGTTTCAACGACAGACCTCATCGTTCATCCAGGTAGGCAAACACTTGCCAAGCAACGAGCGATCGCAGCATCACAAATACTCCTGAGAATAGATACGGGAACGACAAACGCTATTGATGGCGATACAGAACAAGCACTGATTGCAAAATTACAACTTGTCTTTCCACAATGTCATGCTGTTATCATCTCCGATTACGGTTATGGAATTTTAACAGCAAAAGTCATTGATGCGATCGCGCAACTGCAACAGCAACATCCCCGGATTCTCGTTGTTGATTCCAAAAACCTCACTGTTTACCGACATCTTAAAGTAACAGCAGTCAAACCAAACTACGAACAGACAACACAATTACTGAAAATTCCCCCTTACATCCCCATCCAAAATCAAGAAATCTCACGTGCAGAACAAATTACACCATACGGCGAGAAACTTCTTGATATAACAGGTGCAAAAATAGTTGCTGTCACGCTAGACACAGAAGGTGCGATCGTCTTTCAGGGTGACTCCCCGCCGCACCGTACATACACTCAACCCACCAACCAATCCCGCACCGCAGGCGCAGGAGATACTTATATAAGTGCTTTAACCCTAGCCCTAGCATCTGGTGCAGCAACACCATTGGCTGCTGATTTTGCCGCAAGTGCTGCAGCAATCGTTGTGAGAAAAGAAGGAACCACCACCTGTTCTATTGAAGAACTCCGGCTGTTTCTATCTTCGTCTTCCCCCACTCCCCCCCACTCCCCCTCTCCTGCTCTCCCCCTCTCCTCCTCCCCCACTCTCCAAAAAAACATAACAGACACCAACCAACTCATTACCGTTATCGCCGACTACCGCAAAGCGGGATACAAAATAGTTTTCACCAATGGTTGCTTCGACATTCTTCATGCTGGACACGTTTCTTATCTCAACCGTGCTAAAGCATTAGGAGATATTTTGATAATTGGAGTTAATTCAGATAACAGCATCCGCCGGATCAAAGGAGAAACCCGTCCTATCAATTCGTTAGAAGACCGTATCCAAGTTTTAGGTGGGCTGGCTTGTGTTGATTATCTGATTGCTTTTAATGAGGACACGCCTATCAACTTAATTCGATTAGTGCAACCTGACATTTATGTCAAAGGTGGTGATTACACAATAGAAACACTACCAGAAGCACCTGTTATACAACAATTCGGTGGTGTTGTCAAACTCTTACCATTCCTAGAGAATCGTTCAACCACAGAAATCATAAAAAAAATTATACAAAACCATTAACCGCGTACAGGTGCAGCACAATTGAATCAAATTGTTGGGTTTCGTTCTTCAACCCAACCTACCTCTTCTTAATGTTTACTGTTATAAATCATCTCTCCAATTAACAACCAATAACTAACGACCAACAACTAACCACTCATAACTAATCACGAACCAGCAACCAATGACTTCCTGGAACTCTGCCAAAAATATTCTCTGCATTAGACTCGACACCATTGGTGATGTATTGATGACTACACCAGCAATTCGTGCTCTCAAACGATCGCATCCCAATCGTCGGATTACACTGCTAACATCCTCCGCAGGTGCAACCACTGCTTCACTTGTGCCAGAAATAGATGATGTCATTGTCTATGATGCACCTTGGCTAAAAGCAACAGCACCCCGACAAAATAGCCGTCCCGAATATGATATGGCGGACTACCTGCGAAACCTTCAATTTGACGGTGCAATCATTTTTACAGTTTACAGTCAAAATCCCCTTCCCTCGGCATTTCTATGTTATCTAGCAGATATACCCCTACGATTGGCACATTGTCATGAGAACCCATACCAACTCTTAACAGATTGGGTAAAAGATCCAGAACCAGAACGTTTTTTGCGTCATGAGGTTCGCCGTCAACTTGACTTAGTAGCTACAATTAATTGTCATACAGACGATGAGAGAATGTCTTTAGGAGTTCCAAACAAGGCTTTAGCCACTGTCGAGAAAATCCTACAACAACTTGGTATCGATCGAGAACATCCTTGGGTAGTCATTCATCCCGGTGCAACAGCTGCTTCCAGACGTTATGCACCCGATCGGTTTGCTCTTGTCGCCAGGAGTCTAGTTCGTGACTTCAACATCCCGGTTATATTTACGGGTACGCAACCAGAACAAGAACTCGTTGAAGACATCATGGCAATAGCATCTGTCAGCAACATGGCTTCCCTAGTAGGTCGTCTTGACTTAACCGAACTAGCAGCACTGCTATCACTGACTCCTTTACTTATTTCTAATAATACTGGTCCAGTTCACATTGCCGCAGCTGTTGGTACACCAGTTGTGGATTTGTATGCTCTAACCAATCCCCAACATACTCCTTGGGGTGTTCCAAATCGCGTTCTTTTTCATGATGTCCCTTGTAAAAATTGCTACAAAAGCATTTGTCCTGAGGGCCATCAGAATTGCTTGAGTCTGGTGACTCCAGAGTCTGTTGTCAGTGCAGCCCGCGAACTGTTAAGCGAGACTTGGGAAAGTGCAACAGGGATTGAGAAAACTGATTCACTTATAGAAAAGGCACTCACTGCTATTGATTAAAGGACTTCTCAAGAAAAAATATCCCAAAATTTCTTATTGCTCTTCTATGACTCTAAGGAGAGAATAATCAAGGCGATTGGAAATCGCGCCTATATAAACGAAGTCCGCCTACGCGGACTCATATCAGAATTAGGTTTCCAATTTAATCTAACGAGAGTAATAAAAGAGCATTATGGTGCGGATCTGCTAACCCGCGCCGCAAGATAAATACCAAGGCATTTCTAATAATCAATTACAAATGACCAATGACTGTCGATATTTTAATACCTACTTATTGTCGTCCCACTGCTTTGGCGGTTACTTTAACAAGCCTGATCGCTCAAACTTACCGTGACTTTCGCGTTGTTATTTCCGATCAAACTGAAGATAGCAATTCTATAGAAAGTGGTGAAGTACAAGCAGTATTGCGCGTGCTTCAATCTCACGGTCACGTGGTGGAAGTTTATAAAAACTTACCTCGTCGCGGAATTGCACAACAGCGACAATTTTTACTGGAACAGGCAAAGGCAACTTATGCTCTTTTCCTAGATGATGATTTAATTTTAGAACCCTTTGTGGTTGAAAATATGCTTGTTGCTTTGCAAGAAGAGAACTGTGGCTTTGTTGGTAGTGCTGTCATCGGACTGAGTTTTATTAATGATATCCGCCCTCACGAGCAAAAAATTGAATTTTGGAATGGTCCAGTTCAGCCAGAAGTGGTAAAATCTGATACAAGCCAGTGGGAACGCTGGCGGTTGCATAATGCTGCTAATCTTTATCACATACAGAAAAATTTGGATCTAACTCCAGATCGACAGCGTAAGTACCGTGTTGCTTGGGTAGGCGCTTGCGTTATGTATGATACAGAAAAGCTTCGTGGTATAGGTGGTTATTCTTTCTGGCAACAGTTACCATCAGAACACTGCGGTGAAGACGTTTTAGTCCAGTTGCGGTTGATGGAACTTTACGGTGGTTGTGGAATTATTCCTTCAGGTGTGTATCATCAGGAGTTACCTACGACTATTATCGATCGCAGTTGTCCTGCAAATAAATATGTAGAACTGGCTAATGGCTAATAGCTAATGGCTAATAGCTAATGGCTAATAGCTAATAGCTAATTGTTTCTATTAGCTATTAGCTATTTTCTTACGGAGACGCTATGTGCAAGGCACATGCTCCGCGTTGCCTTTGTGCTATGCCCGTAAGGGCTATACGCCAGTCCCTAGGGTGCGGGAAACCCGCCGGAGCAGGCTAGTCTCACCATCAGCTATTAGCCATTAGCCATCAGCAATTAGCAATTAGCAATTAGCAATTAGCCCTTATGCAAAAAATCTTATTTATCGAATTACTAGGTGGTATTGGAGATATTGTTATTGCGCTAAGTGCAATTCATGCCTTAGCACTCACTTACCCGGAAGCTGAACTCACAGTTTTAACTTTTCGACCGGGTAATGAATTGTTAAAAAGTGACCCACTGATTCAACGAGTTCTTTGTGCAGAATCTGGTAACGCCAAACAATCGGTTATTGAATTACTGACTCGTGAAACTTTCGATTTGATTGTTTCTGACACTAATTATGAAGATATAGATAAAGTTATTTTCAAGAGTAGTGCATCCCAAAAAGTTACAAACTTGTGGCGACAACCTCCGCCAAATGAAAGAGTGGGCGATCGCTTTGTAAAAATTTTGCAGGTGGAAGGTTTAATCGGTGCAGATGCTGTGAAACCCACACAACTTTATTTAACTTATGAAGAAATCAATAAAGCACAAGAGCAATTTCTGAATATCCCCCGTCCTTTAGTGTTTTTATGTCCGGATGCAGGAATGTCAATCAAGCGATGGGCTGATATAAATTTTATAACATTAGGTCAAATTTTGCAGCAGCGTTGGAATGCAACTGTGGTGGTTCCGGTTGGTTCTAATGAACAACAAGCATTGGCGATCGCTAAAGGTATTGGAGGCGAAGCACAAGTTTTTCCGCGAGGAAAATTACGAGATTTTGCAGCAACTTTAGCTTGTGGTGATTTGGTCATTGCTTCCGATACTGGTCCTGCGCGGATAGCAGCTGCATTAAATATATTAACTATTACTTTATTTGGTCCTTCTTGGCACGGTCGTTACGGTCAACCGTCGCCTCATGTCAATTTACAAGGATATCCAGAATGTCCCGAACGGAATATCAGCAATTTTACTGTACAAGAATGTTGGTACAGTGGCATGTGCCCTTTAGATAAAGGTTGGCAAAGTTGTATGGAAGGTATTTCTGTCAGTGAGGTTTTAGCAGTTGTGGAAGACAGATTACATGAACTGCAAAGACGCAAAGATTTCAAAGGAAAAGAGAGAGGGGAGATCGGTTGAGAGAATTATGAACTTTACAGACAAATTAAACAAATCCGATATCGATGTAGATCCGCTACAGGGTGGGGTTCAAAAATCAAAACTCCAAGAGTGGCGGAAGATATTAGTCATGCGGTTGGACAATATTGGTGATGTCATAATGACAAGTCCAGCCTTACGGGCTATCAAGGAAAATTTGCCACAATGCCATCTCACACTTATGGCGAGTCCGGGTGGGGCTCTAGCAGTAGACTTATTACCTTGGGTAGATGAAGTCTTACCTTGGCGGGTTTTGTGGCAGGATTTAGGCAAATTGGATTTTGACCCCGAGCGTGAGTGGGAATTAGTAAAAAAGCTGCAAAATGGCAAATTTGATGCAGCGATTATCTTTACTAGTTTTAGTCAAAGTCCCCATCCTGCGGGATTTCTATGTTATTTAGCGAGTATTCCATCACGAATTGGTGAATCCAAGGAGGTAGGAAATGGTGTGCTGACACTAGAAGTTCCATCCATATCAGATGAGGTTCATCAAGTAGAACGAAACTTAAGATTGATTGAACAAGCAGGGTTTGAAGTACAAGACCGCAGTCTTTGCATCCATATTTCAGAAACAGCGCAACAAGAAGCTTTATCTCTTATGTTAGGGACCGGGAACTGGGGGCTAACGACTGGGAAACAAAACTTTTCCCAATCTCCAGCCCCGAATTACCTCCTCCTCAATCCCTGGACAAGTTGCCAATCCCGAAATTATGATTCTCAACGCTTTGCACTTGCTGCACGTCAGCTTGCAGAAGTGACACAAATGCCTGCGATCGTGACAGGTGTAGACAAAGATCGTCCCAAAAGTGGGTTATTGCTCGAAGTATTGGGCGATCGCGCAATTGATTTGATTGGCAAAACAACATTACCTCAACTAGCAGCACTCATTGCCAACGCCAAGTTAGTACTGACCAATAACACCTCAACAATGCACATCGCTGATGCAACTCGCACGCCAACAGTTGTGATGTTTGCAGGAACTGAACTTGAGTCACAGTGGGAACCTCGTAACGGTACATCCCGCTTGCTTCGCCGTCCCACTCCGTGTAGTCCGTGCTATGCCTTTACGTGTCCTTACAATCTCGAATGCCTTGATATCCCACCAGAGGAAGTCGTTTCTACAGGGTTGAAATTGATAGAAATTGCTAATGGCTAATGGCTAATGGCTAATGGCTGATTGCTAATGGCTAACAACTAACAAATAACAACTTACAACTCACAATGATTGCTATTATTGCTGGCAGTTATCAACCCGAACGCTGTGGTGTGGCTCACTACACTGCTTGTTTGCGAAATGCCCTTCATAAGTTAGATGTTCAATCTGTTGTCCTCACAACTCATGCTGCTGCAAAAGAAGCTAGCGAACCTGAAGTTAAGGGGGTAGTTAATGATTGGCAATTAACAGATTTGTTGGTGTTAGTGCGATCGCTACACGCAATAAATGCTGATATTTTGCACATTCAACACGCAGCAGGTACATACGGTTTTGAACGTTCGATCTTTCTGTTGCCATTACTTTTGAAAGCTACTGGATATCGCAAATCAATTGTAACAACTGTCCATGAATACGGCTGGTGGGAGTGGCAACCCAAAGGGATACCGCCACAATTTTTAGAATGGTTAAAGATGTGGGGACAGCAACATGGTTGGTGGGATAGGGAAGATGGATTTTTACTCACTTTAAGTGATGCGCTGATTGTCACCAATGCTGAAGCAGAAGCAGTCATTCACAAACGGCTACCACAATTACACGATCGTGTATCAAGTATTCCCATTGCTGCTAACGTCGATGTTTACCCTATCGATCGCAGTACGGCACAGCAAATTATTCGTGAGAAATATAATTTTACAATTGATAACGTTATTATTGCTTTCTTTGGTTTTCTCCACCCAGTTAAAGGCATAGAAACACTTTTACCAGCATTTCAAAAAGCTCTTGAAACTCATCCACAAGCACGACTGTTACTGATAGGTGGTGTAGAAAGTTTAGCTTTGCGAGGCGATGAAGCAAAGCGTTATTGGGATAAACTCCACGCCCTTGTTGCGGAACTAAATTTAAATACTAAAGTCTATCTTACAGGCTATTTAGATGCTGAAAGCGCCTCTAAATACCTTTCTGCATGTGATATTGGAGTGCTTCCTTTTAATCATGGCATGACTGTGAAAAGCGGTTCGCTTCTCACTTTATTGGCTCATGGTTTGCCAGTCATTGCCACCCAACATCCCACTCCTCTCCCTGACCAGCATCCAGTATACCTCGTTCCTCCACGCAATATTGATGCTTTGGCAAATGCTCTTTGTCAGTTGCTAAACCATCCTGAAAAACGCCATCATCTCGGTAATATCGGTCGTGCTTTTATTCAAAACTTCACGTGGCATAATATTGCGCGATCGCATCTAAATATTTATCAAAACTTGCTAAAATTTTAAATGAAAACGTTTTTAAACTACATGAATGAAGCACAAGAAAAATTACAGATTATAGATGAACAGATTGAAGAGCGGGTACAGGCAATTCCTACAGAGCATAGCTGGTGGCTGTGCCGGAGAGGTTGTGATGGATGCTGCTGAGAAGTCCGCAAGTCCTCCAGAACTGAGTCCTATAGAATGGGAGCGTATCGATACAGCAGTTGCAGCACTCGATGCAACAGTACGTGCTGAAGTGAAACATAAAATTGATGCACTCCTGGTACAGATTGCAGGGGATACGTTAGGAACATGTGTTGTTTGTCCCTACTTGGATGAGCAGTCTGGCTCTTGTCTTATCTACAATGACCGTCCTATTGTTTGTCGTACTTATGGGTTTTTTGTAGGGCGCAACAGAAATTTCTATTGCAAACAGATTGAAACTGAAGTATCTGCGCGTGGCGATGACATAATATGGGGTAATTTTGAAGCGATCTCCGATCGACTAATGCGGCTTGGTGGAGACTTAATCCCTTTTGAAGTGCATTATCAAAACTTGATTTTGTAAAGCACATAATGTATTGATGCCGTATAAACAGTCACAGCTAAATAAGGGAGCATCCCAATGAGTGAAAAAACAAGTTTGCGATTGAAATCGCGGCTATACAAACGAAACCTGCCTACGCAGGTTATTTTTTAAGAAAGTCCACGTAGGTTGGCTTTGTTTGTATAGCCCGAGAATTCTATTCTGAGGGTAATCGGCGCTCTTTGGGATGCGCCTCTTTCCTGTCTTTTAAAAGACCAAATTTGAGAAAATTTAAATTTTGCAAATATTATTTACAATTAGTAGTTTTTTAACTAAAAGAAATACTAAAGTCTTTATTTCACTTCTTCTGAGCTAGCTTATTAGAAATAAGAATTTTCTTATATAGCAATAGTTAAAAGCAGTCAAGCCTGTATGATGAAAAACACTCTTGTCAAGAAGAAAGTTTATCGTATATCTTTTTGCAATCAGGCGGCATAATACCCCTTGATTGATAGATTACCCAATTTAATTACAGGAAGTCAAAAATGACTGCTTTTTCTCGTCCTTCAGTGTTGCAAAAGACTCTAAATGTTACACTGTCCAAGCCCGTACAGGTAACGCTTTATATGCTGCTATCCACTCTTACAATCTGGACTGTGTTCTTCTCCACCTATCCTGCGGCTCACAACACAACACACTCGGTACGCCATCACACTTTAGGCGTTGCATGTCACTAAATTATTAGAATTCTATTATTTTTTAGGTGTATTTAGGCTTTACTCAGATACCTAACAAAGTAATGGTGCTAAAAGGCACAAAATCCGTGCTTGTGTTTGAGGTAGAGGTAATTTTAAGTGATGTAGAAATGCTTTATGTCCTTTCTCTACATCACCTTACTTTGATGGCGTATAATGTCCAATTTCTATCACCAAGTTGCGTTTATACATCATGCTCTCTCCCTTATCATCCTTGTCAAAATCTCAGTCGCACTCACGTACAAAATTTTTGCACTTTCTATAAGGTTCTATGAAAAAGTATCGCCTGTTTGGGGTTATTAGCGGTGTTTGCATCGTACTGTCAATTCTCTATTCCTTTGCAGGAGTTTCTCAAACTCCTGCACCTAAAGTGCTACTGACTACCAACCCACCCCTAGAACATATCGTTCCTTTTGAAGCAGAAGCACAAAGAGAACAATCTCCTGTTACTTTGACATTACAGGCTGTGGATGCTACAGGTAAACCTTTAGAAAATGCTCTCATTGGCTTGGAAATTCTGACGCCGCCGACAAATCCCTTATTGACAACGGATTTTCCAATAGTTGAGGGTACAAAATTGTTGCAAATGGAAGCAGCCACACCTAAGGGTCAGCTAGAAATTCAACAGATTTTCCCCATTCGTGGAAATTACCAATTGCAGGTGAATGTATCACCTTTAGTCGCCAATGCTTTTACTCCCTACAAGCAAACCTTAAATCTAAATGTTCGGGAAAATCCAGTTAAATATAAATATTTTGCTATCGTTGCAGCGATTTTAGTGTCAGTTGGATTATTGGGCGGTTGGGTTATTGGCGGACAAGAACAACTGCGACAAGGGGAGATTGCACCGCAGTCAGTGCGTTTGTTGTTAAGTGGATTGACTGCGATCGCCATCGCAACTCTATTGTTTATTAATATTAGTGCAGAAATTGCAGAAGCCCATGGCAGTGGGCACAATAGCGGTACAGAAGCTATTGCACCATCAGTTCAGCAATCTCAAGGTGTGGAAGTCCACCTTGAGGGAGATAAAAATGCGACTGTTGGAAAACTTGCTCATTTAACGTTACAGGTAAAGGACACCGCGACAGGACAACCTATCAAAGATGTAGCCTTACACGTAAAGGCGATCGCTCTAGAACACGGCTTAACAGTTTTTAGCTACAAAGGTATTTCTAACTCTCAAGGCAAATTAACATGGCACGAACAATTTTTTGATGGTTCACCCCATAAAATCGAGGTGGAGGCAACTTCCCTAAGCGGCTCTAAGCGTCAAATTACGCCAGTGACAGTGGCTCAGTCAGTTGAAGTAGAGGGGATTGCACCGCCAATGTATGTTCGCTTGCTTGGCTTATTCTACTTTACAGCTTTCACAGGCATTGGTATGGCGATTGGATTGCTAATACAGTCAAAGCTCAAGCCACCAGCAAGGTCAAGTTTATCTCATTAGCCTTTCTATCAAGCGGCTTATGAACCAAAAAACATGATTGGAAACAGCAGGCAGTATTTACAATCGGGCAATTGGGAGTCTAACCGTTTGACGAATCTAAATGTTCTACCAAAAAACGATACAGGTTGAGAAGATGACTGTCAGCCAAGCTGTAATAGACGTTTCGACCTTCCCGACGGTAGTTAACTAAATGCATAGCTTTTAACAATCGCAGTTGATGGCAAACAGCTGATTCTGTCATTTTTGTTAATGCTGCTAGATCGCAAACACACAACTCTTGGGAAGCCAAAGCTGATAGAAGGCGCAGGCGGTTTGTATCTGCTAGCACTCCAAAAATCTCTGACATCTGTTGTGCCTTGTCTGTTGGCAGGATTTGTACTTTTGAGGAGCATACACGATCTAGATGTACTACGTGAGCGTCACAGATTGGTGCATCCAAATGAGTCAGTTGCTCCAAGTCTTGCTTTGTTTTGTGCTTATTCATGGTGTCTTTGGTAAAAAATAGTTTTCAATTTTAATAGTACCTAAACTTATTGCTGTTGTACAATTGAGCATTTGTTCAATTATTTAAGTTAGAATATTGGCAATTCACTTTGTAGTTCTTTCTCTAAAGCTGCCATGACTCAAACACCTGCCCTAAGGACTCAGCTTTTACAGGTTGATGGTATGGACTGTGGAAGTTGTGCTAAGACCGTTGAAGCTAGCTTGCATTCATTACGCGGTGTGACGGAAGCAACTGTTAGTTTTGCAACCAGACGAGTTAAAGTATCCTATAAGCCGGATATCTTGAATGAAGTTGAAATTATCAATCGTATAACTGCTCTAGGTTACACCGTTGAGGTGGCACCTGCTAAAAAGCTACAGGCACAAATCAGTGGGATGGATTGTGGCAGCTGTGCCAAAACAGTTGAAGTTGGATTGCAACAGATGCCAGGTGTAAAAGATGTATCAGTTAACTTTGCCACAGAAAGATTGCAACTATCCTATGACCCCAAACTGGTAAACGAGGCAGCAATACATGAAAGAATTAAAGGTCTGGGATACATGGTAGAGGAGAGCCTTGAATCTGGTGAGGGTCATCACACCCACGACAATTGCCACCACCACAATAGTGACCGAGAACACGATCGCGATCGCGCTCATCCAATCCCTCAGCCTCCTCAAAATCCTGCTCCAACAACCTGGAAATTCTGGATTGCTAACCGCCGGGGACAGAGCGTAATTTTAGCAGGAGTGGGATTAGTTCTGGGGTTACTTGCTCAATATTTAGCGCTACCCGTTTGGATAGCACGAGCTTTCTATGGCACTGGCATTATAGTGACTGGATATCCTATTGCACGAGCAGGTTTGTTTGAGTTGCGCTTGCGCCGCGCTGACATGAATCTACTGATGACCATTTCAGTGATTGGAGCAATGATTTTAGGGGATTGGTTTGAAGGGGCGCTCGTCCTATTTTTGTTCTCGTTAGGGACAACACTGCAAATTTTTACCTTTGGTCGTACCCGCAATGCTATTAGCGCTCTCATGGATTTAGCTCCATCGACTGCTACTGTTAAGCGGGACAATAAAGAAGTCACTGTAACTGTTGAAAACGTTCAGATAGGTGAAATTTTAACCATCCGACCGGGACAGCGCGTGGCGTTAGATGGCATAGTCGTTTCTGGTACAAGCGCCATTGACCAATCCCCAATTACAGGAGAGTCAATTCCAGTTGATATTGCTCCTGGCGATACTGTGTATGCCGGAACATTAAATCGAGCGGGTTTTTTAGAAGTTCAAGTCACTCATACATCTCATGATACGACCTTTGCCAAAATTCTTCATTTGGTAGAAGAAGCCCAAGGAAGCCGCGCTCCTACACAGCAATGGGTAGATCGGTTTGCAGAAGTTTACACTCCAATTGTAATTTTGATAGCGATCGCCATTGCCCTGATTCCACCATTAGCATTTGCCCAATCTTTTAACGTTTGGCTCTATCGGTCACTTGTAATGTTGGTCATAGCCTGTCCTTGTGCCTTGGTAATTTCTACCCCTGTTTCGATTGTTAGCGCTATTGGTGCTGCCAGTCGTCAAGGAGTCTTATTCAAAGGTGGTCATGCACTGGAAACTGCCGGACATCTGACAACTCTTGCCTTTGATAAAACTGGCACCCTTACGCAAGGTTTACCTGTTGTGCAGAAAGTTTACGATCTTGAAACAGTCGATACAAATACAGTGCTACGGATTGCAGCTTCCCTCGAACAACTCTCAGAACATCCATTAGCAAAGGCAATCGTGGCAAAGGCTAGCTTGGAAGGGATAGACTTAGAAATACCGCTTAACTTCAAAGCCTTACCGGGCAAAGGAATTCAGGCAAGTTTTGGCGGACTGTTATACTTTGTTGGCAATCGACGGTTGTTCGCAGACTCTGGTATTGGTTTGTCCAGTCAAGCAGAATCTCTGTTAGCTGAGATCGAACAGTGCGGTCAAACCCCAGTGCTGGTGGGAACAACGCAAGGATTGTTAGGAGCGATCGCTCTTTCGGATGGACTGCGGTTGGAAACAACAGAGGCGGTACGACAGCTCAAGCGCGTTGGACTAAAACGGTTGGTCATGCTAACAGGCGATCGCACGGCTGTTGCCAAGCAGATTGCCCAACAAGTAGGTATTGCAGAGTATCGAGCAGAGTTGTTACCCGAAAACAAGCTTCAAGCAATTGAACAATTGCGTCAAAAAGGAGTGGTAGGTATGGTTGGAGACGGTATTAACGATGCGCCAGCCTTAGCTGCTGCAGATATTAGTTTTGCAGTTGGTGGAATCGACGTTGCTTTGGAGACAGCAGATGTCGTGCTAGTGGGAAGTGACTTGAGACGGTTGGCTTATGCAGTGGAATTAAGCCGCAAAACTGTATCTGTGATTCAACAAAATGTTGTCTTTTCTTTGGTAACAAAGGTATTGTTTTTATTGTTAGGGACTTTTGGTTTTGTTGGGCTGGCGATCGCTGTCTTAGCAGATACAGGAACTTCGTTGCTGGTAACCGCGAATGGAATGCGACTATTCAGAACAAAGCGTATAAATTAGCTCTACGAGCTTTTTGCCCCTATTCCGCATCTTAACTGTCACAGACAAAAAACTCTTCAAGAGCGAGAAAGTAATCAAAGGGATCTGCTCCAGTAAAATAGTGATGAGATTTATTAGAAATGTACTTGTGCGATCGCTCCTAAAGATTGACTAACAGTTGCTAAAACTCTGGAACACGGGTCGTAAAAGATGGCAATTGTAGAGTGTTATGAGTCGGGTGAATATTACATTGCTTTTGAAAAACAGCTAGATATACTATCTGGAGCAAAATGTATACAGAATCGAGAAAATGTTTCAGAAGTATCTTGCTATAGAGACGATTGAATTTGTAGGTCGATCCATTCGATATCTTCACCATTAAAGGCTGGTGGTGGTGGAGCTTGAGTGTAATCTATAGATAAATCATATCCTGCTTCATCGTAAATTGCATTTAGGGCAGCTTGCAGGTTGAGAACGGCATTTGGATCTGGATTGCGAAGAGGAATGGGAGTGCGATTCGTTGGCAACCGAATCACGGTAACCAGTCCGTACATAAGTTGCCCAAGGCGAAACCCTAGAGTAACCTTGAACTCTCGGTCGGATGTGGGTGCAACTCCCACCCATCAGACTCAGATGTGACTCCCTATCTGCCCACAGTGACCAAACTCGGAATTTTGGAGGCTGAAGCTGGGAACAGGGCGCAATCAGACGGCTGTTATGGGCTGACACTGGCGCTAACGGGGAGTTCCTAAGGTGAAACCGAGCCTATAAAAGCGACCCACCTCTGAGCGGGGCATAACAGCAAAACCCCGACTCGACTGGAGCTAATTCCCGCCTCACTTCTTCCATAGTAGAGGTAAGAGTCTAGGGAATCCAGTGGTCGAATTGGCTACACCTAACGGAACAACGCCACATGCTTCAACCGGGGAAACCCCGGCAACGCAGTGGCTCATCAATCTGACTGAGGGAACGAATAAAAACGAATTAAAAGGTCAAGGGACAGGTCGAACCCCTTGTAGGCTGGACGAGTTGCGGAACTCCTTTGATTCGGGTAGGACAGACCGCAATTGGTCTGAGGCGTTCAGAGTAAAGGATTTGGAGTAGAGTATGATTAGACGCAGTAGCAATATTAGCGAATCCTGGAAGACGTTACCGTGGAAGAAATTCCGCCAAAACCTATTCCGCCTGCAAAGAAGAATTTACAAAGCTGTTTGTGTTGGTGACTACCGCAAAGCGAGGTCACTTCAAAAACTGATTCTGAAATCCACCTCGGCACGATTGCTTGCTGTTCGTCAAGTATCGCAGTTGAACGCTGGGAAAAAGACCCCAGGAATTGATGGCATAGCAAAGCTCACCTTCTTGCAACGGTTTGACCTAGCAGATAAGCTACTACGCCATGGTAGAAACTGGAAACACCAGGGACTACGCGAAATTCCCATTCCTAAAAAAGATGGGAATTTCAGAATTCTGAAGGTTCCTACTATGGCGGACAGGGCGTGGCAATGCCTCGTCAAATACGCACTAGAACCAGCGCACGAAGCAACTTTCCATGCAAGGAGCTATGGGTTTAGACCGGGACGCTCTACGCACGACGCGCAGAAAATCCTACAAATTAACCTGAAATCCAACTCCAATGGAAAAGATAAGCGAGTCATCGAACTCGATATCGAAAAATGCTTCGATAGGATAAGCCACTCAGCGATTATGGATAGACTTATTGCTACTCGTAACATAAAGCAAGGAATCTTCCGATGCTTAAAAGCCGGAGTCAACCCAGATTTTCCTGAACAAGGAACGCCGCAGGGCGGAGTGGTAAGTCCCCTACTAGCGAATATTGCGCTTAATGGCATAGAGGATATTCACCAATCTGTAAGATATGCAGACGATATGGTGATTATACTCAAACCAAAAGATAACGCGCAATTAATCCTTGACGAAATCAGCAAGTTTCTTGCCAATAAGGGAATGAATGTCAGCGAAAAGAAGACCAAGCTCTCTCGCACGACAGATGGCTTTGATTTCCTCGGTTGGCACTTTAAGGTGCAAACCAACGGAAAGTTTAGATGTGTCCCATCAACGGATAACTTCAAAAAGTTCCGTCAGAAAGTTAAAGCTGTCGTCAACAACTCAAATTATGGTGCTAAGGCAAAAGCTCTTAAGCTAGCGCCCATAGTCAGAGGTTGGAGGAATTACCACCGCTACTGTAAGATGGATGGCTCACGGTTCTCTCTGTATCACATCCAGAAAAGAGCGTTCAAGGTATTCAATAAGGAAGCCAAGCAAACGCGCTATTCCAGCAAGAGATTACTGGACAAAGCGTTTCCATCAGTTCCTTACTCCGAGAATAAGTTCGTCAACGTCAAAGGAACTAAATCCCCCTTTGATGGCGATATCACCTATTGGAGCCAGCGTAACAGCAAACTCTACGACGGTGAAACCTCTGTTGCCTTAAAACGGCAAAACCATACGTGTGCAGCCTGTGGGCTGAAGTTCCTAACCGATAAGCGAGTTAACCTCCACCATATCGATAAGAACCACGCCAACTGGAAACAAAACAATCTGATAGCAGTACACGAAAGCTGTCACAACTACCTGCACATGAGCAAACGCGAAAGCTAAGAACGTCGGAAGCTGGGTGCGGGGAAACTCGCATGCCCAGATTTAACAGAGAGGTGCGGCGGATAATACCGCCCATCGACTCTACCATTATAGGAAGTGTATCTTGTAACTTCACAGGCCACACGTCCATCACTGAAAACCCTGCACGAGTAAGAGTTACTAAGTAGGGTACCTTTGGTAAACGGGGATGATTAAATGGACGAGTTCCCCTACGCAGTAAGTCAATTTCAATGAGATGGACGTTAGCGTTATACAAACGCTGGCGTTTTCTACGGTAATCGGTCAAATTCGGTTCGCGCTTATTTACTGGTGAGAGTATTTCTATACAAGATACCAGTACGTTATTAGCAGTATCGCGAATCTCTATAGAGGGAATACGAATTTCGACTGGTTGAATGACTGGAAGCGTTAGCAGTGGAGGAGTTGTGACAGTGCCTGATTGGAGTGATGGAGATGTTTCACGCTGTGTCCGCAGTTGCAAGACTTCAACGTCGGGGTATAGGATGGCAACTTCGCTTTCAGGAGAAGTATCTTCAACGACGTATATTTCAAGTCTTGCTGCGTATTTAGGACGCAATTGTGGCGTGAGAAAAGCACGGATCTTGCTCGCTAGTGCGTTATGAACATCGGGCCACAGCCCAGCTTCAAGGTATGGGTCCATACCGGGGAAGGGAGAAGGCATTGCAATACCCGTTGGATTGAATTTACGCCTTTATTCTAAACTGCCTCGATCGCATTTGGGGGAGGCAAAAATGGAGATAGCATTTTAACCGACATAATTAATATAATTTTTTTCAATTGATGTTACTTGCTATCATATATGCATGTGAAGTAGATACTGTATCATTAATTAAGAAAATTTCTCGTAGTAAAAAATGAAAATTTTGTCAAAGGTTACGATTAACAGTAGAATATATATTCAATATACAGATTTTGAAAGCACTTAACAAAGGATTTAATTTTATGAGCATAAAAGTAAAACCCATATCAGAAAAAATAGGAATGCAAGTTATTAATGCAGACCATCAAAATATTTTAGATTTAGATCGAGAAGAAATTATTAATCTTTTTAAGAAATACGGTGTTTTATTATTCAAAAACTTTCAATCAAATACTGAAGATTTTCAAGAATTTAGCAATTCATTAAGTAATAACTTTAGAGATTATGCTGGAGGAGCTTTCAATCGAAAAGTTATTAACGAAGATAAGACGCTTTTAAGCGTTAATGATTTCCAGCACGAAATTAAGTTACATGGAGAAATGTATTATCAGAAGAATATACCACTTCTAATATGGTTTTTTTGTGCCAATCCGGCATCACAAGATGGAGAAACAATTATATGTGATGGCAGAGAAATTTTTAACGAACTCAGTGATTCCATGAAAGATATATTGAGTAAAAAGAAGCTAAAATTTACTGCTAGTGCAACAAAAGAAGAATGGCAAAAAAAATATAAAGCTGATAATATCGATGAATTAAAGGAAATTTGTAAAAATAATCATACATTTTTAACTATATTTGAAGATGAATCAATTAGTCTGGAATACGTCTGCCCAGCTATTGTTTCCAGTAGATGTGGAAAATATCAAGTTTTTATTAATAGCCTGCTGGCAGCAAAGCAGCTAAATCCAAAGGTTATTAAATTTGAAGATGATTCAGAAATTTCCGACGAGCTTATTTTTGAAATTGATAAAATTGTTGAAAAACTTGTGGCTGCTATTGCTTGGGAAAAAGGCGATATTTTAATGATTGATAATACAAGAATTCTTCATGGTAGAAAAGCTTTTTCCGATCCTCAAAGAGATATTTATATAAGGTTATGCGATCCAGCTTTTCCATTCTAAGTTAAAAATTTTCCTCCAGTCCTAACATAAGCAAGGCGTTATCAAACCAAATTGAATCAATCAGCATGGTTAGCTTGGAGTCTGAAAAGCAGGCCTTAAAACGAAGTTATGAGCATTTCAATGCAATTCCAAAGTGTTACAAAAATTGCTGTTCTCCGTGCCAATGCCGTCGGAGATTTTATTTTTGCTCTACCAGCTTTAGAAGCCTTACGCCAAACTTATCCCGCCGCAGAAATTGTTTTGTTGGGCTTGGATTGGCATGCTGCTTTTTTAAAAAATAGACCGTCTCCCATTGATAGAGTTGTTGTCATTCCGCGCAGCCGTGGTGTCCGTGGGAATGCTAATACGGAAGACAATCCGCCAGAGCTAGCTGACTTTTTTGCCAAAATGGTGGCAGAAAAGTTTGATGTTGCTATTCAAATGCATGGCGGGGGACGTTACTCTAATCCTTTTGTACTCCGTTTGGGAGCTAAAACCACAGTAGGATTGAAAACTCCAGATGCCGTACCACTGGATTTTTGGGTTCCTTATATATACTATCAACCCGAAATTCTGCGCTATCTGGAAGTTGTTTCTCTTTTAGGTGCAAAAACAACTCAACTAGAACCGCATCTTGCTGTTACATCAGCAGATTTAGCTGAAGCTCAAAGCATTGTTAGTATAGATGAGAAACCTTTAGTTGCGCTTCATCCTGGTGCCACAGATTCCCGGCGCTGGTGGTCGGTGGAAAAATTTGCTGCAGTGGGGGATGCAGTGGTGGATGCTGGTGCGGAAGTTGTGGTTACTGGAACTCACTCAGAACGGGAATTAGTTGAGACAGCGATCGCTTCTATGAAAACGCAAGCACGGGGTAAAATACACAATCTATGCGATCGCCTTTCACTTGGCGGTCTTGCCGGTTTGTATAAACTGTGTAAAGTTGTTGTTTCCAATGACTCCGGTCCCTTGCACATCGCAGCTGCTGTTGGCTGTGCAACTGTTGGTATTTACTGGTGTGGAAACTTAATGACAGCCGGACCTATGACTCGTTCCCGTCACCGTCCTGCCATTTCTTGGCGTCTTCACTGTCCCGTGTGTGGTGTTGATTGTACTCGCGACTCTTGTGACCATCGTAACTCTTTTGTCGATGATGTCTCCGTACAAGAGGTGGTTGAATCAGTGCTGGAATTGCTCGGTCATAAGTCTACCACCAATGAATAAACTCTATCCCTAGGAGGCAATAGCAACGCCTTCAGAAAGATGCGATCGCCATACAACATCCTGTATCAATTAATTCAGGATAAAAGCACATGATCGCATCTTAGGAGAGGATATCGATAGATGAACTGGCAGGACATTTGGGGGCTGCTGAAAGAAACATATAACGAATGGAGCAACGATAAGGCTTCTAGATTAGCAGCTGCTCTATCGTATTACACAATTTTTTCCATTGCTCCATTGCTCATTATCGTTATTGCCATAGCAGGAGCAGTGTTTGGAGAAGATGCCGCTAGGGGAGCCATTAGCGAGCAACTTCAAGGTCTAATCGGTCAATCAGGGGCAGAAGTGATTCAAACAGCCATAGAAAATGCCAGCCAACCCAAGGCTGGGACTATCGCTTCTCTTATCAGTATCGTTGTCCTTCTATTTGGTGCTACTGGTTTATTTAACGAATTACAAGATTCTCTCAATACCATTTGGGAAGTGCAGCCAAAACCGGGACGTGCTGTCAAAACTATGGTTCGCCAACGCTTTGCTTCCTTTGCTTTGGTGATAGCTATTGGATTTTTACTGCTTGTTTCCTTGGTCGTGAGTGCAGTTTTAGCAGGTATAGTAGGTTACTTCAGTAATTTACTTCCAGGCATTGATTTTATCTGGCAAGTGATTAACTTCATTCTTGGTTTTGTCATCACCACCGTATTATTTGGACTGATTTTTAAAGTTTTGCCAGATGTCAAAATAACTTGGAATGATGTTTTAATTGGTGCGGCTCTCACCTCGCTGCTCTTTTCCATTGGTAGGTATCTTTTAGGACAGTACTTGGGAAACGGTAGTTTTGGCTCAACCTACGGTGCTGCTGGTTCATTAGTTGTTATTTTGGCTTGGGTTAACTATGCAGCACAAATTCTCTTTTTTGGTGCCGAATTTACCCAAGTTTATGCCAGAAAATATGGTTCCCGTATTGTTCCGACTCACAACGCCATTCCTTTAACGGAAAAAGCTCGCCGCGAGCAAGGATTAAAACCTCAAGGTAATACACAAGTACTAAATCAAAAACCCGCAGGCGATCGCAGATCTTTGTCAAAATTAGGCAATAAATTATTGCGAGCGATCGCACCATCTAAGCGTATAAAAAGGAGAAAAAATCGCTAAGAATTTGAGACTTGATAGCAAAGGCTTATAACTCTAGATAGATACAATAAGAGAGACGGAAAATGCTATATTCAGCAAACATATGGAATAAAGAATAATAAAAAAATGTTTAAATAAGCATCTAAAAAATGGTTGCTTGGTAGATAAAATGCCCTTGTGAAGAAAAAATTAATGAAGCATTTTAGACAAGCTTAAAAGTATCTACTATTAAGTGCTGCTCTTATAATAGTAAAGTTAGCTTAACCAAACTTAAGTGATACAATCTACAAAAAACATTCACGAAAAAAAACAAAAATTGACTCATTGTTCAAGTACCAGACTTCCAAGTGTAGAAATTCACTGGCCACTGCTAAATGGGTTTCCGGTTTAATTCTTCTTTTTTATCCAGCCTCCGTATCCGCTTGATTCTCCTTGTTTTACTAGCGGTTATTCCGGCATTGGGGCTGATTCTCTACACTGCTTCCGCGCAACGCCGAAGTGCGGCTACTGATGCAAAGGAAAATTTGCTCCGCTTGGCTCAATTTGCTGCTGCTAACCAGGAACAAGCCAATGAAGGTGTACGCCAACTCTTGATGGCTTTGTCTCAATTGCCAGAAATACGGAACGGTAACACAGAGCTATGCGAGCGATTGCTTGCTAACTTACTCAAGCAGTACCGTGCTTATGCGGGTTTTGGAGTGATTGATACTAATGGCAATTTAATTTGCAGTGCTCCGAGTACGAACAAAGCCATCAATGCAGCCGATCGCTCTTACTTTCGTTTTGCTAAGAGCACTCGAGCTTTTGCTGTTGGGGAATATCAAATTGGTCGAGCCACAAAGAAAGCATCCATCAACTTTAGCTATCCACTTTTAGATGGAGACGGAAAAGTCAAAGCCGTGGTCTTTGCAGCCTGGGATCTTGCTTGGCTAAATAAATTGGCAGCCAAAGCACAGTTACCAAAGGGCTCGGTGTTAACAGTCAGCGATCGCAACGGCACCGTGCTAGTCCGCTATCCCGATCCACAAAATTGGGTTGGCAAGCCTCTTGCCGATCGCAATACCATAGAATTCATCCTACAGCAAAAAGAAGGCACAAACGAAGCACGGGGGCTTGATGGCGTTGAACGACTTTATGCCTTTACTGGTGTCAGCAATGCATCTACTAGCCCAGATATATTTATCAGAATTGGTATTCCTCAAGATGTTGCCGTTGCTGAAGCAGACCGACTTTTAGCCCTTAACCTAATTAGCTTGGCAACGGTTACAATTCTTGCTCTGGTAGCCGCTTGGGTTGGAGGAGATTTATTTTTGCTCCGCAAAGTAAAATCACTTGTCACAACAACCGAGCAACTTCGCCAAGGTGAAATGAGCGCACGCACCCATCTCACTTACGAGCCAGGAGAACTCGGTCAATTGGCTCGTGCTTTTGATGAGATGGCAGAAACACTCGAAATACGGGAGCGAGCGATCGCAAAACTCAATCAAGATTTGCAGCATCGGATCGATGAATTGCAAACACTGTTTGAGGTCATTCCAATTGGCATTCTCATTGCTCGCGATCTCACATTTAGCAACGTTCAAGCCAATCCAGCTTTTGCTCAAATTCTGGGATTATCACCCAACATGAATGTATCGAGTACCCCACCTGAAGGTAATCCCCGTCCCTTCTACAAAATTCTTCAGAATGGGAAAGAACTCACAGGTGATGAACTTCCTTTGCGCTATGCTGCAGTACATGGAGTTCCCGTTGAAGGAAAAGTTGTTGATGCCGTGCGCGAAGATGGATCGGTTTCCCATCTCTTTGGTTATGCAGCACCTTTATTTGACGAACAAGGAAAGCCTAGGGGGTCAGTTGCTGCATTTCTAGACATTACCAAGTTACAGCAAACAGAAGCAGCTCTCAAAGCAAGTGAAGAACGCTTGCGGTTTGCTTTAGAAGGAGGTGAAATAGGAACTTGGGACTTTGACATTGCCTCCGGTAAAATTGTTTGGTCAGAGCGATGTAAAATAATGGCTGGATTGGCACCAAAGGATGAAACAAATTATACCGACTTTATAAATGCCATTCATCCAGAAGACCGAGCGCAAATCAACACAGCAGTAGAGCGATCGCTTGCCAATCGAGAAGATTACGACGTTGAGACGCGAATTATCCGCAAAGACGGAGCCGTGCGTTGGATTCGTTCGATTGGTCGCGCTTATCACGATGG
The DNA here is from genome assembly GCF_000760695.4 of Tolypothrix bouteillei VB521301. Taxonomy (GTDB): domain Bacteria; phylum Cyanobacteriota; class Cyanobacteriia; order Cyanobacteriales; family Nostocaceae; genus Scytonema; species Scytonema bouteillei_A. Next base: position 1,939,102 of record NZ_JHEG04000001.1, read on the forward strand.
ACAGGGTAGACCCGTTCGCATGGCTGGTGTTGCATTTGATATTACCGATCGCAAACTAGCAGAGCAACAAAAAGAGCGGTTGTTAGAAAGAGAAAGGGCAGCGCGGGAGGAGGCAGAAAGAGCAAATCGCATTAAAGATGAGTTTTTAGCAGTTTTGTCTCATGAATTGAGATCTCCCCTCAATCCAATTTTAGGATGGACGAAGCTATTGCGATCGCGCAAGTTGGATGAGCAAGCAAGCGAGCGAGCGTTGGAAACTATTGAGCGGAATGCCAAATTACAAACTCAACTGATTGAAGACTTGTTGGATGTTTCGCGTATTTTGCGAGGTAAATTGGTTTTAAATGCCAGTCCGGTGAATTTAATCACAGTTATTCAAGGAGCATTAGAAACTGTTCGGTTAGCAGCTCAAGCAAAACATATTGAGATTCAAACTATACTCGACTCTGAGTTAGGGAGAGTGATTGGCGATGGGAATCGCTTGCAGCAAGTGGTTTGGAACTTACTATCTAATGCAATCAAGTTTACTCCACCGGGAGGAACGGTAGAAGTTCGGTTAGAACAGGTGGATAATTACGCTCAGATTCAAGTGAAAGATAATGGCAAGGGCATCAGCCCGCAATTTCTCCCCCACGTATTCGAGTATTTTTTACAAGAAGACAGTCAAACAACACGTAAATTTGGCGGGCTGGGATTGGGATTAGCCATTGTTCGGCATCTCACAGAATTACAAGGTGGCACAGTTTTTGCGGAAAGTCCGGGAGAAAACCTAGGAGCGACTTTCACAGTCAGATTACCTCTTTTGGAGGACACTCAGGAACTCTATGACTCGTGTAAAGATGCCCTATTGCACGTCTCTACAACTCACCAGCTGCCATTATCTGGGTTGCAAATTCTGGTGGTAGATGATGAAGCTGATATGCGAGAGTTGGTAGTGGCAATTCTGACACAATCTGGGGCAGAGGTGAAAGTTGTCGCATCAGCAGTAGAGGCATTGTTGGCTCTTGATGATTTTAAGGCAGATATTTTAGTCAGTGATATTGGAATGCCACAAATTGACGGCTATATGCTTATGCGCCAGGTAAGAAATCGATCGCCAGAGCAGGGAGGCCAAATTCCAGCAATTGCCCTGACCGCTTATGCAGGAGAAATAAACCAACAGCAAGCACTAGCGGCTGGATTTCAACAACACATTTCTAAACCTGTTGACCCAGAAGAACTTGTTCAAGCGATCGCGCTCTTAGTGGGGAAAGTTTAGCCATCATTTTCCTGCAACAAATTATGTTCTAACAGTTTCAAGACTCCCACTTCTTCCGGTCGTAAAGAATGAGGTGAATCGGACTGGTACTCTGCTGATGCATTTTCTAAAAACGGGAACAAAGAATTGTCCGTATAAGCTTCAATCACCGCAGGATGAACGTAATATTTACGACAGGTAGCAGGACGATTGCCAAGATGTTCTGCTACATTTTTGATAGCCTGGGTAACATTCTTCTTGGCTTGTGTTTGTGATGAGACTTGCCCCATGTCGTAAAATTCCTGTGCTGCTAAAACAGTACCTGCCCAAGTCCGAAAATCTTTGGCAGTAAACTCTAAACCTGTGATTTCACGTAGATAGTCGTTAATATCACTAGAGTCAATGGGTTGGCGGTGACCTTCATCATCTAAGTACTGGAATAATTCTTGTCCGGGAATATCTTGGCAGGTTTTGACAATTTTTGCCAAACGGCGATCGCGAAATTCGATATCATGTTCTACTCCGCTTTTTCCTCGGAATTTAAATCGGATTGTTGAACCTGAAATATCAACGTGGCGATCGCGCATTGTCGTTAAACCAAAAGATTTATTCGTTTGGGCATACTCTTCATTGCCAACACGAATTTTGGTAACTTCTAAAAGTTTGACGACTGTTGCCAGTACCTTTTGTCTTGGGACACCTTTAAGCGCCATATCCTCTTCAACTCGCTTGCGGATATTGGGCAAAGCTTCCCCAAAAACAATCATGCGATTAAATTTTGTTTGACTGCGGGTTTGTCGCCAATTTTTATGATATCGGTACTGCTTTCGTCCTTTTGCATCACGTCCTGTTGCTTGTAAGTGTCCGTTAGGGGATGGACAAATCCAGACATCAGTCCAAGCGGGAGGTATAACCAGAGATTTAAAGCGGTTCAACTCCTGTTCATCGCAAATTTTTGACCCATGAATATCGATGTAGCAAAACTCTTCGTCTACGCGTTGACGTTGAATTCCCGGAACATCATCGCTAACGTAGTGTAACCCCACTATCTTTGCTGATTGAATAGGGTCAATTTGAAGCGCAGCTTCAACAACATTTTCAATAACTTCCTTTTGAAGTATGGATTCCATAAGTGGAAAAATACCTGTTCTAGGATGAGCGATCGTACAGCACATTAAATGTATATTTTTAAACTTAACCAATTCTTACTCAACTAAAATCTATATAAAAGCAGAGTTATTAAAGCTGTAAGTAATAAAGGTATTTGATTCACGGTAGGGTGGTTGCTGTTCCTCAATATCGAACGGCTGGTATTGCCCACCCAACTCGCTTTTTTTACGATAAAAAATTTAGAAATATATCCTGTTCGCTTGTTGATGCCATTGAAGACCCTTATTATCTCTATTTCCTCATTGTCTTCATTTTAAGTAGCCGTTATGAACTGCGTACACTAGGGCAAATGAATTGTTTTTTATACTAAACCATGCATTTGTGTAACTCATTGCTCTGTTACCTATAGAAGCCAATTTGAGGATTGCCCTACTTCTTTTCTGAGGTTCTTTTATATGTGTAGTTTGTTTCGCAGCTCATCAGTCAGCCGTATAATAATAGCTTTTGGAATGGCAGTCGCTACAGCATCTCCTGTCATGATGTCGCTCCCAGTTTCAGCGCAAAATGCTGTCCCAACTCTTCTGAGTTCAACATCAAAAACGACTTTTTCTGACATTAAAGCCGATTATTGGGCGCGTCCATTTATTCAAGCCATCGTTGAGAGAAATATTATAGATGGTTTTGCAGATGGTACTTTTCGACCCGATCGACCTGTCAAACGCGCAGAGTTTGCAGTTATGCTTCAAAAAGCGTTTGAGCAAAAGCGGATTCGACAGTTAAACGCTAGCGGCTTTAAAGACGTTCCTTCCAACTACTGGGCTGCTTCTGCAATTAAGGAAGCATACGAAACAGGATTTATGCCCGGTTATCCAGCAAACTTGTTTCTTCCCAAACAGGAAGTTGGTAAGTTTGAAGCAATTGCTGCTTTGGCAAATGGTTTGGGCTTGACAGCAACTGCTCCTGCATCAAATATTCTCAATGGGTATTACACTGACGCTCCAATCATTCCTAACTATGCTGCTGATGCCATAGCCGCAGCAACACAAGCCAACTTAGTGGTTAACTATCCCAATGTCAAGCGACTCGATCCACTAGAACCTCTTACTCGTGCTTCTGCAGCAGCACTCCTATACCAAGCATTGGTTTGGCAAGAACGAGTAGAACCACTTCCCAGTAACATCACCACTGCTAATTATGTAGTTGCTCAGGCGGTTAATGCCAGCAGAAACAATCTGACAACTCTTCCTGATGTTGTGACGGTTACTGCATCTGATGCCTCGTTTTCAATTCTAACTTCTTTGTTGAAGACTGCAGGTTTAACAGTGATTTTGCAACACCCAAATAATTCGCTGACTATGTTTGCTCCAACTGATGAAGCGTTTGCTAAATTGCCCGAAGGCACTTTAGAGTGGTTGCAGCAACCAGAAAATAGAGAAACTCTCATTAGAGTTTTGACATATCACGTGATTCCTCGGAAACGCCAAATAAGCGAACTTTCCGAAGGCAAGCTAAAAACTTTTGCAGGCAAAGCTGTCAATATTGAAATCAATTCTCTCACTCATCAAACGATGGTGAATAACGCAAAAATCCTACAGTCTAATATTCAAGCCAGTAATGGGATTATTCATGTTATTAATCAAGTTTTGATTCCACCTAATATTAATTTAAGCCGAAAATAACTTTAATAGGCTTAAAACGGCAGAGGGCGCTCTCAAGAAACAAGCGGTCAGGTTTAGGAATTGGAGATGTGCCCCAATTCCTAAACCTGATTCGCATTTTTCTTATAGATCGTGCTTACATCCCTAGTGGGTGGAGCAGTTGACGTTGATAGCATTTTTAACAGTTATGTGATATACTTTTGACTTAAGATTATATTCGGTTATACAATTTGTTTGTATCTATAATTACAAGTGTCTCTCCGGATCTAAGTCTCTACCTCAATTTGATTCTGGAGATGTTTTATGTCAATTTATGTTGGTAATTTATCTTATGAGATCGCACGAAACGATCTCCAACAAGTTTTTGGTGAGTATGGAACTGTAAAGAGCGTTCAGTTACCTACAGACAGGGAAACAGGTCGTGTACGAGGCTTCGCTTTTGTGGAGATGGAAACAGATGCAGAAGAAACTGCGGCAATTGAAGGTCTTGATGGTGCTGAATGGATGGGTCGTGACCTAAAAGTTAACAAGGCAAAGCCACGTGAAGAGAGAGGTTCATCCTTTGGTGGTGGGGGTAGACGAGGAAACAACAGTGGTGGTGGTGGATACTCTCGACGCTACTAAGCTTTGAGCGTTTTTTGGTTCCTCTTCCAATCTCAATTGTTCAAACAAATGCTGTAATTCTTAACCTTTTTCTACCACTCTAGAGAGAAAATAATCGAGGCGAATAGAATTCGCTGCTATACAAGCAAAGTTGCTCTAGGTATTTCCTTAGGCAGATGTTCTCGTCGCAGGGGCGACACGTTTCGCGTTGCCTTTCTGCAATGCCTGTAAGGGCCATACGCGATGCGAAGCTATGCCCGCAGGGCTGTAGAGCAGGTCTTAGGACGCGGGAAACCCCTCCCTTGTATCTCCTTACGGAGACGCTACGCGATGCGAAGATATACCCGCAAGAGCTATACGCCAGTTGCCAGGGCGCGGGAAACCCGCCTGTAGCACTGGACTCACCGCCTGTAGAAATAGATTCACTACCTACCCAGACCAACGTGAAAATAGGGTTTCAAATTTTCTAGGAGCGAAAGTGATGAAAGAGATTTAAGTATTTTGGGCAGAGTTTTTGTCTGCCCTTTTTGCTTTTTGTTACTCAGTGACCAGCGACGGTTGACGGCAAGCAATGACTAATGGTCAGCCATCAGTCAATTTAGAATTTAGTAGGAGAGAACAGAATGACCCAAATAATTCTAGGCGAGAATGAAGGGATTGAGTCAGCCTTACGTCGATTTAAGCGGGAAGTTTCCAAGGCGGGAATTTTTTCAGACGTCAAGAAACATCGTCATTTTGAAACACCTTTGCAAAAGCACAAGCGTAAAGCTATTGCCAGACACAAACAGCAAAGATATAAAAGGGGTTTTCGTCAACAGTAAGTACCGTGCTTGCAGAAGCTTTTAGCCTTAACTTGAAGCACTAGTATAAAACCGCAGCGCAAACTGCCAGAACCTTGTGGAAACAAAAAACAGTACCAGTGCCAAGATTCCTGCTCCGATCGTGCCAGAGAGTTGGCTTCGTCCGAGCATGGCTTCTGCTGGTATAGTTGTTAAAAATGCAACTGGAACCACAAAGGTAAAGAAAAAGCGGAAAGCTGTAGGATAGGCTACCATCGGATATCTACCAGCTTCCAGTAAACCTCGCAAAACCTCAGTGACGTTATAAATTTTGACAAACCAAATACTAGTTGCTCCTAGCATGAACCACAGGCTGTAAAGAATAACAAAACCAAAGAATAGGGGAATTATGCTCTTGAGATAGTCATCAATTCCGAGACGGAGTTGTTGTCCGGCATAACCAATGATGATGCTGCCAAAAATAACATCTGGCAATCCCCAGGGAGATATAGTATGAGTAGAAAGCCAGAACTGACTGCGAATGGGCTTAAGCAGTACAAAATCTAGCGTCCCTTCTTGTACGTGGCGGACAATTTTGTTGAGATTTGGAGCGAGAAAGGTTGCTGAAAAGCCTTGAAGTAAAGTAAAAATTCCCAAGACTAGCAAAGCTGCTTCCCAAGACCAACCAGCAAAGCGGTAGCCATTTCCATAAAAGAGGAACAGTCCGAAGAGACTACCCACCATGTTACCTAAGCTACTTAGCGCTGCTAAGAGGAAGTTAATGCGGTACTCTAATTCAGCTGCTATGGCAGCAGTCCAAAATAATGTCAGTACTCTTAGGTATCTGTTTATCACGGGTTAAAACGGGTTTTAAAAACACTTAGATATCAATTATCCCAAAATGTGAGGTAAATCTGATTCATCGGTTTCTCGTTCTTTTAAAGTTTCTTCAAAAACTTCCTTTAATAAAATCAGTCCTTCTTCTATTTGCAGAATCTGTTCTTCCGAAAGGTGTTTGAGGAGGTTGGCAATATGAGTGCGAGTTTGTTCGCGAGCTTGTTGAAGGTGATGGTTTCCTGCTTCAGTTAGCTTGAGCACAATCCGCCGTCGTTCCTGAGGATGATCGTTACGATGTACGTAAGCACGCTGTACGAGCCGTTCTATGGTTGCTGATGCTGTAGCGCGAGTTACTCCTAAATGTTCGGCTAAATCGGAAAGTGAAGCACCGGGGTTGCGATCGAGAAATGCTAGTGTCCGAAATTGAGGAACTGACAAAGTTGTAGAGCCCTGAGCACGCATATCTGCTCGAATAGCTCTCATCACCAATGGAATTGTCTCCATTACCTTAGCAGCACATTCTTGAGAAGTGTTTTTTTGAGAAGTTCGCTTTAAACCCATTTGAATAATTAATTTTCTTTAGCGCATCAATATATCATGATGCATATTTGTAACTCTACTCTAGCAATAACCTTATTTTTCCAGCAGTTTTCACCTAAATGAACCAGAGTCTTTCCCTTCCCAGGTAAGCTACGGTGGTATACACATCTTTAGAAACCCCCTAAATTCCCCGATAAATTGGGGAATTAAAGAATTTTCCTCCCTTTTTAAGGGGGGCGAGGGGGGCTCGAAACTGCCAGAAGGCATTTTAGGAGACTTGTTTACACCACGGTAGCCTAGGTAAGAGCAGGCGAGGACGCCCATCCCAATACTTGTCGGAAAGAGCGTTTTTTTCCTCCCCTGCACAAAGGTGCTTCTCTTCCACAACAATCTTCTCAGCCCTTGCAGTATTGTTGTATGCCCCACCCAAATTTAAGATTATCTGAATTATGGGTGGGTTACAAATCGCTAGTTCAACCTCACAATGTTCCTAGCCTTACTGGCAATCTCCAATACTTTAGAATAAGCTTTTTCTTCATACTGCTACTTGTGGATACAATCGTCCTGCAATAACGGTCAAGACAACAACTGCAAATAACAGAACACCAAAATCTAATGCGTACCCATATGTGCTTGTACCGTTTAGCAGCATCGCACCTCTTAACGCATCAACTTGATAGGTTAATGGATTGAGGAATGAAATAACTTGCAACCATTTTGGCATCAACGCAATAGGGTAAATAGCATTACTCGCAAAAAACAAAGGCATGGTTATTAACTGACCGATACCTGTAAAACGTTCTCGTGATTTTACCAGACACGCAATTATGACTGAAAAATTGGAGAAACAAACTGCTCCCAAAACTACAATAAGTACAACTTCCAAAAGAAAAAGGGGATTAAAATTCAAATGGACGCCAAGTAGGGATGCTAGCCCATAAATAATGATGATTTGAGGTATGCTTCGCACTCCACAAGACAACGCTTTTCCCAGTACCAAAGCTGGGCGGGGAGTTGGACTAACTAGGAATTTCTGAACTATTCCCAAGTCTCTCTCCCAAATAATTGCCATCCCACCTGTAAAAATTGCCATGAATAGTACGCTTTGAGCTAAAATTCCGGCAGTCATAAAGTCTATATAGGGCAAATTCCCTGTAGGAATCGCACGAATACGGTTAAAGACTTGCCCAAAAATTAAAAGCCACAAAGTTGGTTGTGCTGTTCGTAAAAATATATCACTGGGATCGTGTAATAGTTTGCGTACTTCTAGTTCAACAAGGATGATTGTCTTATCAATCAGTTCTGAAGTTGCGACTAACAAATTTCCTTGACGAGTATAGCGTCTGTTAGCCCAATCGGCGGGTAGTGCGTCTGGTTCTTGATGTCTCATGGTAGCTTGCTCCTGATGTGAGTCGATCGCCCGTATGGTAAATAAATACGTCATCTAAAGTTGCATTGCTCTTGTCTAAAGAAGCTTTTAGGTCTGTTGGTGTACCCGTGACAACTATTTGACCTTGATGGATAATTGCAACGCGATGACACAAACGATCGGCTTCTTCTAAAAAGTGGGTTGTTAAAAGTACGGTAGTGCCATAATTGTTTCGGAGTTCTTGTATGAGTTCCCAAACTTGAGTCCGGGCTATGGGGTCTAACCCTACCGTTGGTTCATCAAGAAACAGAATTTGCGGTTGATGCAGGATGGATTGAGCAATCTCTAACTTGCGAATCATTCCTCCAGAGTAATTTCTTACAAGTCTGTGGGCTACATCTTGTAAACCCATAAAAGTCAGTACGTCTTTGATGAAATGTTCTCTTTTGCTGCGGGGAATGTCATACAGCTTGGCAAACATCAATAGATTTTCGTAACCTGTTAAACTACCATCAGCAGACAGGGCTTGAGGAACGTAGCCAATGACACGCCTCACTAACGGTGCTTGTCGCGCTACATCCAATCCTGCGATCGCAGCTTGTCCGGATGTTGGGGGTAATAAAGTTGTCAGCATTTTAATGACCGTACTCTTTCCCGCACCATTCGGTCCAAGCAACCCAAACACTTCACCCGCTTCAACAGTGAAACTTAAACCATTGACTGCGGTGAATTTCCCAAATTTGCGAGTCAAAGCGCGTACTTCCAAAGCTATGTTTTGCTCGGATAAAGGCGGTAGCCACCGCTCTGTTCTTCCTATCAGTTCAGCCACAAATGAGATTCCCTAATTTAGTTAGTTAACCTAACAATTAGTATTACATATGTTTTTTCAAACGAAAAGTTCTCTTGGGTTAAATCTTTCAAAATGCAAGCAAGATGATGGTTTCGCCTTTCCAGACAATCTAGATGAAAAAAGTGAAGTAGGGTTAGCATTGCCAACCCTACGCCTTTTATTAACAAGTTCTAAAATTTTTAAGATTTTTTTCGCACTAGCAAAACTGACTTGACAGGTCGTTTTACGAAATTTCCTTCTGAATCAAATTTTCCAAAGAAAGTTTTGCCATTGTAATACAGAGAAGAAGAACTACCTCCATCTAAATTCATCGCTTTTTCCGCACCCAAACTTTTCATAAAATCTGCAAGTGCGGGTAATGATATTCCAGATAGAGAAGCTTTTGGTTGTTGAGAAATGGTGACCAAAATAATGGTACCGTCTCGGGTAATACCTACAGCACTTCTAGCATTAAGTTGAGTACTACCCAAAGCATCGCGGGATTTGGCTTCATCTACAAAGCCTTCTTGTACCAAAGTTAAATCCGGTAATAGCTTCGGTCCACCACCCAAAGCATCAACTAACTGACAACCAACAGGGAGTGGATCGTTGTGAAAAGCAATATCATAACGGGCTGTACTATTTGCCTTTGAGTTCTCGCCTAAAGCAGTATTGCACGCATAACGTCTGAATTCTGTACGATTAAAAATTTGATTGAGATACGATTGTAAATCGGGATTGTTTGCGAGGCGTTCGTTTTCTCTCGGATTGGCAACCAGCTTGCCTTGTAGAACAATATTTGATGTTGTTTTTTGATTCTTTGGATCGAAAAAACCACCGTTAATGGTAGCGATCGCTTGATACTTCCGGGCAAATGTTTCGAGAGTTTCTAAGTTTTGCGATACTGCAGGTGTGACTAAAAAATCACTTTGAGAAGGAACAAATATAATATGGGCTTCGCCCTGCTTGAGAACGCGCCTTTCATACCTAATAGTTTTTTCTGTAAGAGCTATTTTATTTGTTACTTTTGTACTACTTAAAACGGAGTTTTGTGAGGAACGCCAAAAAAGTATCATTAATATGCCCATACTGGCTAGCATTCCTAAAAACCACCAGATTTTTCTCATAACATATCCAGTAAAAAAGGAGCGATCTCCTCAATATTTAGCAAATGTTGAACGGCATTCAAAGATACTGCTTCTTTGACCATACCAAACATGGCGTTTTCATTTTGGGCTAGTGTAATACCGCCTGCTTGAGAAATTGCTTGCAAGCCTGCGGCTCCATCATTCCCAATCCCAGATAATAACACACCTGCTGTCGCTCTACCATAATAATTAGCGACAGATTTAAATGTTACTGTAATCGCAGGACAATGTTTTTCTCCCAGTAAAGGTTTTGCATAAATAAATGCACCTTGAGAATCCAATTCCAAGTGATTCTTTTCTGGTGCAAAATAAATGGTTCTTGGTAACGGAAACTCCCCAACTTCAGCAACTTTTACTCGCAGCCCACACTCTGATGACAACCATTTGACCAATCCTGACAACACACCTTCACCCACGTGCAGAACACAAATTACGGGTAGTGGAAAATCAGACGGGAGTTGGTTGAGAATCTTTTGAATTGTTTGCAAACTCCCGGTAGAACCCCCAAGGCTGATAATTTGGATGCGAGACGTTGCGATCGCTCTTGGTGAGTTCGTTTGAAAAACCGATTCAGAGGTTGTCAATTGACCGACAGTAGGAAGCTGTTTGTATTCCCGTTTGGGAATTAATTTCATGTTAGAAAGCACTTTTATCTTAGCAATCAACGCCGACTTAAGTTTTTCATAATCAGTAGGCGAATTGCTTGCAGGTTTGGGAAAAACATCTACTGCACCAGCTTGTAACAATCGGAAAACATTGTCAATGTCTGTTTTCTGCACGTAATTGCTAATTACTAGAATAGGTCGTGGATTTTCAGCCATAACGCGCCGAGTTAATTCCAACCCATCCATATTTTCCATCAACAAATCGGTACAAATGACATCTGGCTGAGTTTTAATAATAACTGCCAAGCCCTCTTCACCATTCCGCGCCGTACCAACCACATCTATTTCTGATGAGGAATTTAGCATTCGTTGAAGAATTTCTAAAGCAATGGGAGAATCTTCAATTAAAACAACTTTTTTTTTCAAGGAATACATTTATATTAATCTCCTCAAGATATCTAAAAATTCTCCCTGTTCAAATTGTCCTTTAGTAATGTATGCATTTGCTCCTACTTTTTCACCTTGCAGTTTGTCCTGTTCGGTTGCTAAAGTAGTGACGAGAATAACAGGTAATTCTTGATATTCTGCTAAGTCGCGAATTTTCATAGTAAACTCAAATCCATCAAGGTTTGGCATTTGGACATCTGAAACAACAGCATCAAATTGGCTTTCACTCAGTTTTTCAAAACCATCTTGACCATCTACAGCCACTATAACTTCATAACCAGCTGCTTCTAAAATCCGTCTCATTTGAGTCCGGATAGGAACTGAATCTTCGACTAGTAAAATCCTCTTTTTAATTTGTGCGATTTCAGCTAGTTCTCTAACTGTAATGGAGACAACTGTCTTTTTAGCAGATTTAAATAAATCTGTCGGGCTCAACACCATACAAACATCTCCAGTCGGCAGAATAGTTGCTCCAGCAATATTACACACTCGTTTTAGCAAACTACTTTGTGGCTTTAAAACAATTTCTTGTAATTCCGCAACGTTATCTACTAGCAAAGCCAACCGCTCAGAACCAAGTTGTAAGATAACGCATGGAATACTTTTTAAAGCAGCAGTTAACGCTTGTGTTGTTGAGGGAATCTTCACTGGCAAACCGAGTAAATCGGCAAGCCAAATAATAGATACGGGTTGTCCTTGGAAAGAAAAAGTTTGGCTACCTTCAACAGCAAAAATTTCTTGCGGAGAAACCAACAGCATGGTTTCAACAAATTCAATGGGAATCGCATAGGGATTGTGGTTGATCTCTACAATTAAGACGCGAGTTGTTGCAAGTACGCTATTAATCGTAATACGAAATAAACAACCCAAACCGGGTGTAAATTCTACAAGTATCTTTCCCTTTAAACGCTCAACATTTGCACGTACAATATCTAAACCAACTCCTCTACCAGAAATTTCTGTGACTGAGGTGCGGGTGGAGAACCCAGGAACAAAAATCAATGACTGAATTTCAGCCAGGGACATTCTTAAAAGTTCTTCTTCAGTGCAGATACCTCGGTTGACTGCAGCCTGTTTAATGGCTTCAACATCCAATCCGCGCCCATCGTCAGAAACTTCTATGGTTACAGTGTTACCTGTCTGGGTAGCTCGAATCTGAATTGTGGCTGTGGGAAGTTTGCCGACTTGTTGGCGTTCTAAAGGGGTTTCAATACCGTGATCGACTGCATTGCGAAGGAGGTGCAACAGTGGATCTTTCATCTCTTCTAAAATCCGCTTGTCTACACAAGTTTCTCCTCCCTCAATTAGGAGATTGACTTCTTTGTTTTGCTGCTTGGCTAAGTCCCTGACAGTACGAGGGAAGAAATTCAATATTGCTGAGAGTGGTATCAGTCGGACAGAGGTGATGGCTGAATTCAGTTCATCGGATACAGCTTCGAGCTTAGTGCTGGAATCTGTGGTTTTATTTTTAAGGTTGTTTAAATAAATTCCTAATTGCTTGAGGCGGTTTTCCAATAAATCGGAAAACCTGAGCAGTGATTGCTGTTTTGTATCTGGTAGATGCTCTAGTGAATCTTGCAATAATTGACGACTGGCAAAAATTTGCCGATTTAAATCTTCCCATAAGGTTGTGATTTCTTCTAAATCGGCGAGTTGGTTGGCAATTTGACCTTTGGTGACAACTAATTCACCTACGTAAGTTAATAGTTTATCGAGTCTTTCAGATTCAACACGGATTGTATCAATCTGGTCATCAATCAGTTCTGTTGGTTCATTGGGGTGAATTGCGTCTGTGGAGACAGAGGGCTGTTCCACTCTGGTGTGGGTTGGTTTGGTATCGTGGGAATCGGTTGTTGTTTCTTGAATTTCCGAATAGGTATCATCAGGCTCAACTTTCATAAGTTGGGCGAGGACATGGAAGACGCTGACTCCCGCTGGTTGACCGGTAATGGCTTCATGGGCAATTTTACGGACAGCATCTATCCCTTGATAAAGACAATCAAACAGCTGAGGTGTTAGAACTTGTTCGCCTCGCTTGACGGTTCCCAAAATTTCTTCCATTTCATGGGTTAGTGTCTCTGCATCTTTGACCCCTAACATCCGGGAATCGCCTTTGAGAGAGTGCATTTCTCGCAATAATCCCTCAAGCTTGGCGTTGTCTTGGGGATTTTTCTCTAGATGTAGCAATGCTGCTTCAATCTTTTGTATGTGTTCTGCGCTCGCTTCTTTGTATAGCGATCGCAACTCTTCATCTTCTATCATCATAGGAATTCCTTCTACCTCAAAGTACAGCCTGAAGATTTTGAGCAGCTTCGTTCAGTTCTTCGGTAGCCACTTTTACTTGAGTAATACCTATGGCTGTTTCTTCTGCTCCGGTGTTGACTGCATTGATTGCAGCGACAACTTGTTGTACTGTAATTGCTTGCTGTTTGGCAGTTTGGGTAATTTGTTGGGTGTTGAGGAACACGTTGTTAACAGCATCAGCAATATTTGTAAATACATCTCCCGTTTCTGCTACTAGCTTAATTCCTTGTGTCGCTTTTTTTGTGCCTTCATCGGTCACCATAATTGTGGAGTTAATCGCTGCTTGGACTTCATTAACTAGAGCATTGATTCGTTCTGCTGACTTTTTACTTTGGTCGGCGAGTTTGCGAATTTCACCCGCCACAACGGCGAAGCCTTTTCCTTGGTCACCTGCGCGTGCTGCTTCAACTCCTGCGTTGAGAGCTAGCATATTTGTTTGATTTGCCAAATCCGCTACGAGATCGGACACTGTGGAAATTTGAGATGTTTGTTCGCTCAAGCGGACAATTTGGTTGGCGATCGCAGTCACCTGGTCTCGCAGTTCTGCAATCCCTTCCACTGTGAGACCAACTGTTTTTGTCCCACCCTCAGCAAGAGTTAAGGCTTGCTTTGCTCTTTGGGCTGATAATTCTGCTTGTTCTGCTGATTGAAGTGCAGACACTCCTAATTCCTGCATTGTGTAAGTTGTTTGACCGACAGAAGCAGATTGCTCAAAAACGATCTGCTCCTGCTTGCTAACAGTAGAAGTAATATCTTTTACAGAAGATGAAACTGAATCTGAAGCATCTTGGATTGCCTTAACAATAGTAGATGCGAGGATATAAGCGATCGCTAAGGAAATAATAACTGTGATGAATGTTCCCAAACCGGCAACAATTTGTACAATAGTTGCTGATTGTTTAACATCTTGAAGCAACACGGCTGTAATTCTTTCCTGCTCCCGTTCAAATTCCGTTTGTAACTCCTCAACTTCCTGTAATAAAGTTCTACTTTTTCCTTGTTGAAATATTTTGATGGCTTCATCTTTCTTGCTAGATTCTATCAAGTTTACAATTTCTTGAGAAAATTGCTCGATCTCATCTCCCAGTCGGCGAATCTGTGTCAATCTTTCTTTTTGTCGTGGAGTCACAGAAATTTTTTCAAGTGACTGAATAGCTTTTTTATATTCAGTTACTGATTCTTTATAGTCTTTGTTCAAGGCTTCAGGAAGGTCATTAAATATCAATAAACCGCGCACAGATCTTTCAAATCTTGAAATACCTAATGTTAATTGAGCAGTTTCTTTATCAGCATTTTTAGCTTCTTCTACTTTTTGAAAAGAGACATCTAAATTTCTATAATTTAAGAAAGCTAACCCGTTAAGTAACATCAATAGTAAAAGTGGAAATGAGTATCCCAATATAATTCTTTCTCTCAGTTTAATTTTGGTAAACATATATTGTATATCCTTATTTTGGTATTTATAGGAAATAGAGATTGCGGTTTAGAAATTAGTGACTAGGAAATCGATGTTCGAGCCATAGTAGCCAATCTAAATTTGTTCATTCACTATTAATCCTCCTTCTGTTAAGATCTTGGGTAAATCTAAAATACGAAGAATTTGGTCTTCAAAAGGAACAAATCCTTGAAGATACTGTAGGGTATCATCAAATGAAGTTACACTTAATGGTAAAATTTCATCCTGTTTGAGCGCAACGACTTCCAAAACTCGATCTACAGGAAACCCAGCAAGAATATCATGGACTTGAAATACAACAGCTTTAGAACCAAGGGTGATGGGAGTAGTCGGAAGATTCAAAACATGACGAATATCGACTAAGGTAATAATCTGTCCTCGCAAATTCATATTACCGAGAATATGTTTTGGACAGCAAGGAATAGGTTTTAAATTTTGAATATTGGTAAACTCTCTCACCAATTCTAAATTCAGACCAAAATATTCATCTCCAAAACTAATGACAGCAAGAGAAATTTTTTCAATCTCAGTCTCCAACCTGACTGTTATGCCTTGAAGTTCTAACGCTCGCTGCTGAAAAATTTTTCTTTCTTCTAAAGTTATGTATGGGCAATAAAGATCGTAAAAATTTGGAACCGAGCTTTCCTCAAGTAACTGATAATTATCTATAAATTTTTCTTCTTCAACAGCTTTTTTTCTGGTATCTAGTTCACTTTCTAAATCCCAAATTAAAGTTAGTAAGTCATCTGGATGACGGATCAACTGCTGAGAGTTAAGCAACCAAACAGCTTGCGAATTGACTTGAATAAATCCAGTTATAACTGAAATAGTGCGATCGGATATATCTCCTTGTAATATAGGTGTTTCGATAAGATTATTATCGACTTCTATCATCTCTAAAATTTCGTGAACTATTATGCCAATTTGTAAGCTTTCCCACTGTATGATGATGAGAAAATCGTTTATATGGCAATTTTTTAGTGAATAACCTAATAGTAAATCGAGATGTAATACGGGGATGAGTTGCTGTTTTAAATAAAAGACTCCAATCAGATCGCTGTTGGTATCGGTAACAGGTATAAGTTCCGGAAGAGGAAAAATTTCTTGAACAAATTCTGCTTCAATACCGTATAGTGAATCGTGGAGCAGGACTGTTAGATATTTACTACTTTGATACATATATAATACCGTTTTAAAAAAAGAAAATACACCCCAAGAGTCCTATAATGAACGGAGCTTCAAAAGCACGAACGTAACAATATGATTTTCCCTAATTTGTTAATAAATTTCACGATTGTACTAAAGAGTTGTATAAAATTCATCTCTATTTAATTCTTTGAATTGATTTACCCATTAAAAAATTTTGCTGGATGTAGTTTGGCTTTTAAAGCCTAAAGCACGAAAACGTGATTCACGAGAGTTTGTTTCAGCAAGCTTTTTTTCTTTAACATATTTATCTACAATTTTTAGTAAGGCTTCTGGTTCAAATGGCTTCGTTAAATAATGGGTAGTACCTGCAATTTGACCTCGAAGTTTATCGGAAAATTTATCTCGTGCTGTTACCATAACAATAGGTAATTGCTTAAATCTAGGAATACTGCGGACTGTGCGACAAAACTCTAATCCGTCAATTTCTGGCATAGTTACATCCAACAGCAAGAGCATAATTGGATGAGTATTCAGCATTTTTAAAGCTTCTACAGCATTGCTTGCAGAGAAAACTTGGTAGTCTTCAACCAACGCTCTCTTAATAAGAGCCTGTACGACTGGGCTGTCGTCAACACTCAAAACAATTGGACGTTCTTGCTCTACAGGAACAGGAACGTCTGGAGTCACAGTTTGAGTTTGGGATGGTGTTAGGAACGTGTTTTCCCTTATAGAAAGCAAATTCGAGGCTGACCACACTTTGTAGCATTGAGCTAGTTCTAGTGGATCTTGATCTAATTCTTCAGCAATATCTATGAGCGATCGCCTACCATCCACCCTCTCAAGTAAGTGTTGCTGTTTGTTATTTTCTATGATGGCTCGCCAACGACCGGACAAAATTTGAGGAATAGCCTCCATACTGGGGACGATTGGAGCCAGAGCATCCCATTTTTTTTGGCGTTCTCCCACTTCTTGAAGCAGCGCGTACCAGTTCAAGGTATGACCATCAGTTCCGTAACTCAGATCGATCTGTAGTGTATTGTCCACCTGCAATTGTCCGGAAAATGAATGGGTTTGTTCCAAGACTTGCGCGACTTGAGTGCGGACGAAGGTTTCAATCTCCTCCCATTTGAATACTCTTATCCGAACGATATGTTCTAACAGTTCTCGAAAAGATAAGGGATTTTGTAACTTTTGCGCGGCGTATCTGACAGCTGTATCCGCCCAGCTACTGCTGCACTTTACCCCAATTTGTCTGGCAAATTCTTGATTGGTGAGAGTTTTTATTCCACCGTAAATAATTTCGCCGTTGTTAAAAACTAAAACACGTTTTCTAGGTTGTTTATCCGGATGAACGAAGGCGCTGATATCAACTAAGCCACTCACTCGCTGACATCGCAGATCTTCAAGCTCATTCTGTAATTCTCCAGCTTGATATTGTATTTTTCTTGACATCATCTAAACCCAATTAGCAGGCATATATTTCAACATCAGATCTAGCAAAGTAAAGGCAGAGCCCAATCTGTGTATAATTTTGTAGATAACCTGCCTGAGCGATCGCCATCGCACAAATTTTGCAACAGTTCCAGATGTCTGAAGTGGAGTACAAGACATAAATTGATACCTACCAATCCTACTTTGTGGGGATAAGCTTTAGCAAATTTAGCTTTCTTGGAACGATAAGAAAGGTAGCTGACCTATTATACTGACAATAACAATGTCTTTAATGCTACTTTCTTTTGAGGTTCAGTGAGCTCGTTTACTTAGCTTGACTAGAGAGATTTCTGGTAGATACACCGGAACTATGTTGAGATGTATTGTAACAATTGAGATGCACCAAGTCTGGACTTCTTAACAAAGGCTTTTCTTAGAGCGACGGTCTTTACTATATCCTTAACTATAAAGAGAGGTTATGCATAAAACTTAACTGCATATTATCTCGCATATTCAAAGCTACCAGACAAAGTGCCAAAAAGCAAGAGCAAGCTCCACGTGCCTTTCGCGAAGCTCACACGCAACAGCTTATTTGTAAAATTTCTCCGAACTTAGTATATAGGATAATGTCACTTATTTCACTAAACTTTCCTAGTTGAGGAAAAACAGAATTGGGCTGTACACCACACAAAATTCCTCTGTATCATTTCTAAAGTTTGTCCTTTTGCTCTGCTCGCAGATAAACATATTAAATTATCATAATCATTACAAAAAAAGAGTGAGCGTTTTTGATGAGATCCTTGACTTTTTGAACAAGTTTAAGACTGACGCACTCTACAAGGAAACAATGATATGCACTAATTAAACTGCAACCTTGACAGGTTTTTGTTCAAAATAAATTTACAAAATGCTCACCTATTTCCCATATTTTATACTTATTCTCAAATTAAAAGTTCTACTTAGATCGAAGTAATGCATCTGAAAAACGCTTTAAAGCAAAAGTTTCACCTAATGCACGTAATTATTTTTTGGACAATGCAGAAGTTATAAAGCCAAAAATTTTACATAAGCATACGAGGAAATTTCATATGGCTCGCGTACACATAGCGCTTTGCATCTCAATGAGGTAAACCCCTCCCCAACCCAGACATTGGTATCCGGATAGGTACTCGGTTCGGGTGGCTAGGGTATTGCTGTACTCGTCCAGTAGAAATCTGCTGTAATTATTTGCTTTGAACAGTTTCTATACTATTACGAACATCTTGACAAGGAGTTAAAATTACACTTTTCAATAACCTTTAGTAGCTTTTTTGGCTTATGACTTATTTATTACTTTAGATCGATGATAGCTATCAAATTCGCTTACTCTCTCATTTTTAGCTTGATTTTAAGCTGTTAAAAACGAATTGCAAACTTAGAAAAGTCAACAAATCATAACATTGTGACAAGATTACTTAAAATAAAAGTTATTTTTATTACTTTCAAAAAGTATCATATCTAATATTTTGTGAAACTCATTAAGATTTAACTTATAACGAAATTTTGAATAGTGTAAAACGCGGAAATAACGTAATCTCAAGGGAATTTGATAGCAAAAGAAGCGAAAATTGCCTTCTGTACTTCCATCCTTGAATAGCCAAAATCCTAAGAAATGGTATGAGGAAGCTCTTTTCATTGAAATATTTTAGACAATGTAATATTTATATATTTGTTCTGAAAAAAATCAGTAAAATTCCAATCCGCTTTTTTAATATTTATTAAAAGATAATTTTGGGATGATAAAATATATTCATTTATGAGAATAAAAATAGTTTTCATATCAGAAAGAATAGTAATTTTACTAACAATTAAGTCAAATCTATTTCTATTAGATGAAGTATGTAGCAAGCTCAGATTAGATATTCTGCAAGATTTTTTTAGCAATTATTTATTGCTATTAAGTCAGTAAATTTCATGCTTAATATATGTATGAGGGAATTTCTAAATAGCCATTCTAAATAAGTCATAAAGAGGAGTTTATGATTCTAAGTGACAAACTTTCAATTTGGAAAGCAAATGAGTATAACTTCAATATTTTTGAAGATTCCAAAATTAATCTCGATCGCGTAACACTAAAGATTGATAAAGTTGTAGAAATGTCTGAACAAGATCAACAGAAGCTGTTTGAGACATTCAATAAGTTTAAGTTTGTCATACTAGAATGCGATCCTTCTCCCAATCCTCAAGAGAATTTATTAGCTTTAGGGAAGTTTTTTGGTTCTGTTAAGAGACACCAACGTTCCGATCGAAATGGTATTGTTCCAGTTGAAAATCTAGGCAAATTAGCTCCTGAAGATCAGATTTCTGCTACCAATCGACTGCATCCAATACATACAGACGGTTCATTTGACATGGACCCCCCTAAGGTAGTTGCCATGCAGTGCGAGATCCCATCTAAACATGGCGGATTGTCTCAAATTGTTTACGGTCAGGATGTCTATGAGTATTTACTAGAAAATTATGTTCAAGAGTTGTATAAGCTGTTTGCCAATCCATTAACCATCACAAGAGGCGAACGAACAGCTACACGACCAATATTTGTTGAAAAAGAAGGCAGAATATCGATTGCATTCCGATCTGATTCAGTTATTTCAGTAGAAATGAATTTTCAAATAGAAAAAGGTTTTAGAGTTATTAAAAATTACGTTAACGAGCCGAAAAATCAATTAATTTTTAAACTTAAAGCCAATCAAATTTTGTTGATTGAAAATAATAGTGTCTTACATGGAAGAACTTCTTTTCCAGATAATGAAGTTCGTAAAATAAATAGACTGTGGTTTGATGGAGTTTCGGAATATGCTCAATACCTAAAATTTGGATTTCTTCCTAAGACTAAAATTTAGATTTTGAAAGACTCTAAGAAAAAGCATCTACATTGGTTCAAAAACTATGACCTTTCCTGAGAATTACTTCATCATATTCATTCTTGCGATCGTTTCTTTTATTCTGAGCTATTTTGGCGCTTCAGTAGGTCTAGTTCTGGGTAATATCCGGCTTCCTTTGCTTGTATATGCTTTACAAGCATCCACCAGTTCAATCGGTATTGCAACGGGTACAAACCTAGCAACTTCTGCTATGGGATCGATCGCAGGCACTTATTGTCATATTAGAGAAGGTCGTGTCAATTTTCGATTGTTATGGGCGATTGGTATACCTTCAGGGCTTGGTGCTTTTATCAGTATGCTTACCTTTGCTCGTATGGAAGCATATTGGGCAAAAATTCTTATAGGAATTATACTTATTTACTCCAGCTTTCAAATAGCTAAGAATCAAAAAACAAATTTAGTTGGAAAACAGCATTCTACTCAACAAAGTTTATTACTTGAGGTAGCAATTGGGGTTGTCTTGGGATTGCTATCCGGTGCTGTAGGCTTAGCGCTTGGTAGTATGAGATTGCCCGCAATGATTCGAGTTTTGGGTATCGATCCAAAGGATGCCGTAGGAACCAATTTGGCAATTAACCTTATTACTGCCAGTATTGGTGCAGTCACCAGTATTTTGACTTTAGGCGTTCATTTACCACTTCTTTTATTTCTCGTACCAGCAACTATACTAGGCTCATACTTAGGAGCACGTTCTGTGAAAAAGATCGATACGTCAAAGCTTCGTAAGCTAATTGCTTGGGCTTTGGCTGCTACGGGAACGTTTATGATTGTTGAAAGTTTGCACTAATTTGTGTTGATTGTATTAAGTTTCCCAAAGAAAATCAGAATACGCCTGCCTTCTTATACCTTCATAGTCTTGCCTTCTTAAGGAGAAAAAAATGGAAGATAATAACAAAGTTTTTCACGTAGCTATTCCTTGTAAAGATTTAGATGAAGCTGAAAATTTCTATGTGACAAAACTGAGGTGTAAATTGGGGCGAAAGTACTCAGATAGAATAACTTTAAACTTCTTTAGTTCTCAGTTAGTGTGTCATCTATATCCCGAACAAGTTGATTCGATGCCACAAATGTATCCAAGGCATTTTGGCGTCATTTTCCAAAATAAAGAAGATTTTAATACGGTCTTGGAATTAGCCAAACAACACAATCTTGAATTTGTTCAAGAAGTAACGAGAAAACGTCAACAAGAAGCAGCAGACCAGTTGAATTTCTATTTAAAAGATCCATCTAATAACGTTATTCAGTTTAAATTGTTTCTAAAAGCGGAGATGGTTTATTAAGCTTTTTAGGATATTCACGGAGTTCGCAAGTTCTATTGAAGTCAAAAATTACCGATGACGAATTATTAATTAGTAAGGTGGACTTTGCCCACCTCAAGCGCCTGGATTCAATCTAGGGGTCACTTAAGCTTAGCGTATGGGAACGAGTTCTGCCTTTTCAACAATCTGCTGACCTTCTTTAGACAGTAACATCTGGATGAAAGCGTATCCGGCTAGTTCATCGATCGTACCATCTTGACGAAACACAATAAACAGACGCCGGGTAAGGGGATAGGTACTATCCCGTACTGCATTGGTGTTGATCCGTTTATTATCTTCTATGAATGGTTGTATATATTCTTGGGTATTTGCTCTAGCAACAGCAAGGGGACGGATTGTTTGTTGACCAACAATGGGTCCAACTCCTCCAAAAGAAATCCCTCCAGGCGTAGAAGCTACTTTACGGATAGCATCAGTGTAATCAATAATAAATTGCACTCTCGAACTAACTTGCTCAGCTTTTGAACCGAGAAATTCACTTAATAAAGTGGAATTCTTAGGGTCTCGAGAAAAAGGTACGATTGACAGATTTGGTCCTCCTACTTGGCTCCAGTTAGTTATTTTACCCGTGTATATATCTTGAAGTTGATTGACTGAAAGCCCAGGAATAGATATGTCTCGATGAGTAAAGAAGACAAACATATCCAAGGCGATTGGCACTTGCTTTAACTGAAAGCCTCGTTGTTTAGCCATATCATAATCAGCATCTCTGAGAGATGCTCCTTGTAAAGTCAAGCTAAGTTGGCTATCGAGCAGCATAGTTATACCCTTTCTCCCACCTGGTTTACCCTCTCTGGGTAGAGTGTAACGGAGGCGAAAATTGGGGTGCGCTCGGGCGATCGCATCATTCAGACCCCGAGCGGTGAGCGCTGCAAAAGTAGCACCTCCGCCATAGTTAAATGTACCTTCCGGTACATTGGGTACATCTTTTATAGAGTTGTAGAGTTTGAGATCGGGAGAAATGTCTGCATTGTTGCTGCTAGAACCGGAACCTACAAGTCGATCGGAATTGCTCACATTGCTAACAGTTATAAATAAAGAGTAGATCAACCAACTCAAAAACAAAAACAGCAAACCAAAAACAGAGCGCACTATCCAAGGTGTTAATAGCAAATCTTGAACGGGTTTTGGCTTGGGTTGAGTAACTGCTTTACTGTTTTCCCCTATAGAAACAACATTCAAGGGCTTACCACATTTCCGACAGCGTTTAGCTTCAATAGGATTTTTATCATAACCACAATGGCTGCACTCATTAGTCTTTTGATTGTTCAATTTGCTGGGATTCATTCTATTCTCTCTAGGTATATTTTTGCTGACGGTATTGCACCCAGGAGATGCTTGTATTGTAAAATTTTTATTTAGAAAGAAAAGGTTGTACGGATTGTTCCTATATAAATTGTGTTATTGTCATTATTATGTTCTGGATTGAAAATGACCAACACACCAGGAGTAATGCTCAAATTATCATTGACTCGCAAGCGGTAAAGAGCTTCTAAGTGATAGGAGGTGTTGGGGTCTTCAATAACATCACTATGTGTGACTTTTGGTGGCTGACCAAAGACTATTCCAAGCACATTTCCTTCTTTACCCAAATCCTTCAGTGCGATCGCACCAGCCCAGTAGAAAATATCCGCTTCCGCACCCTCAAACGGACCTGCTTGGGCTTCTGCATTTGTATAACCTACCCAACCTGAAATATCCAACTTTGAGCTAGGACGGAAACTTGCTTCTAAACCATAATTATTAGCTGTCGTTGCAAAATTACCAAATGGACGGCTTGCATTAAAACTACCCGTGGAACCAAGAAGGTTCACACCTCCTTCGTTATTAAAGTAACTTCGTACATAAGTTAGGCCTACATTGAAGGCTTTACTGGGGCGAAATGCAATCTGACCAAGAGCTGCATAAGAACCATTAAAAAGACCAAGTCCCAAACTAGGGTCACTAGCTTGTGGTGCTAGAAAGCCTACTGAAGCACTGATAGGTGAGTTAGGCCCAAAGGTAAGTGTTGCACCAGCTGCATTGTCAGTCGTTCGGTAAATGGGGCTGAACCTTCCATAACGGGAGAGAGAACCACGACCACTGCTTTCAAAAGAAGGGTTGAAGACGTAAATGCTATCGTTGATCTCAGTTTGAGCGGCAAGTGTCACACGCAGCCCAGTACCTAAGTTAAATTGATAGTACAGATCGTTAAGCTCAACATCGTTGTTTTCATTCCCATCAAACCCCAAACGAGTCATGTTTGTACCCGTTGTCCCTGTAGAATACTGGGTAATATTCCGAGCTTGTAACCGCACTCTTAAACGGTCATTTCCAAAAAAGCTAGCGTCAAAGTTCAAACGAACTCGGTCAGCAAAGACAGTGTTATCTGCCACATCTCTATCTAAATTTCCAAAATTACCCGCACCATAAGAGTTGAGCAATGCTTGAGCTTGTGCGGTATTAAAACCCGTTAAACTAGCTATGCGGTTCACAACTTGGGTTTGGTTTGCCAAGTTAACACCATTAAAGTCATCGCGATCGAGTCCGTAAGGAAATGCTCTATCATCTCCGAAAGCCTCAGCTACATTAAAAATCACTTCTCCAGTCAGTTTAGTCGTGGTAGAAAACTGGTTTGCTTCTAGTTCGGCTGTGCGGGCTTCCACAGCATCAACACGACCGCGCAAAGTAGACAATTCCGCCGCAAATTCTTCTTGTAAGCGCTGTAAAGTTGCTAAATCTTCCCTTTTAACCAAATCAGCCGTTGCTGTGGCAATCAGTTCGTTCACCCTATCCAAACAAGCATTTAAACCTGCTGCAAATTCATAACGCGTCAAAGCGCGGTTTCCGCGATACGTCCCATTAGGGTAACCAGCAATACAACCATACCGTTCTACTAGAGATTGTAATGCTTGAAAAGCCCAGTCTGTAGGCTGTACGTCAGAAAATTGAGATACTGATGTAACTTGGCTTAGGCTTTCCGACTCTTGAGACAATTGCTCAACAGATACTACCGATTCTTTGATTTCACCAGCCAAGGTGCGATCGGCAGCACAAAATAGAGCGACAAATAGCACCGTAGTGACTTTAAGAAGTTTACAAAGTTGTTTTGTCATCATTATTAATCTCACTCACACCTAATTTTCTTTTGTCTGCTAGCGCCTCTACACCCCATTGTCAGTAGCATTTTATGGCACTTTAAATCAGCCCATATCAATTGATATAGGTTCTCTCATTAAGCTCTTTATTTAGCCTGTTAAGGTAGGCTTCCCTTGGATAGCCCACACTTCCCGTGTAAGGTCTGGTATGACGCTAAAACCCTGTTTTACTGAGATTTCGCTTCGGACTTTAAGTAAAAAATAGCTATATTTATACAGCGGCAATGCAATTTTTAATAGCAACCACGCGATCGCTTAGTACACCCAATATGATTATCATTTTTTTTTGAGAATATCATCGTAAAAAAATGATTAATCGCAAAAGTTTTTTACGAGTATCTCGCACCATTCAAATTATCAAAGAAATTCTCAAAAGGCAAGTTTCTCCGCGTACATACTGAAAACTTTCAGCAGCGATCGATGAATCTTCATACTTACAATGTAGGAAATTAGAAAAATGAATCGATTTCTGTTTTTCCAAAATAATCTGGAGGGGCTTCTACGTGGTATTTAGATGCGTAGCGGGAATTAGTATCACCGCTCGTCGGTCACTGATTAGCGATCGCTGACTTTCAGAAACCATAGGAAACCCGATCGCGTCAAAATAAAGAAAAATATTATAGTGGACTCTATCGCTTGAAAACACGCTCTCATTACTGGCATCTCCTACCATATATCCGACCCCAATGGCAAACAATCCTTAAAGGATTTGTTGGCATTATAGGATATGTACTGGCAACCCTAGCACTGATCTCGCTTGTCAAGGAATTGTCAAATGCCTTTGGCAAAGGTAATGCGATCGCAATTGCCGAAATTCTGGGTATTTTAGGTGGCGTGTTTCTTGTGAGGGGCTTTTTTCAGTCCGTACAAGATATCTACATGGCAAAAGCTGCTCTGAGAGTTGCTTTTCACGTCCGCAAGCAGGTTTACACCCATCTCCAAAAATTAAATTTCAGCTATTTTGAAACAGCAAAAGCAGGCGATCTATCTTACCGACTTACCGAAGATATAGATCGGGTGGGAGAAGTCGTACACAAACTTTTTCACGATTTTATTCCCTGCTCCTTGCAGTTAATAGCCATTCCCATTTATATGATTTACCTCAACTGGCAACTTACGCTCACTACAGTGATTGTTGCACCGTTGATGGGTCTTTTGATTGGATGGTTTGGCGAACGGTTGCGATTGTTCTCCCTCAAAAGCCAAAATCGTGTTTCAGATTTATCATCTATACTGACTGAAGTTTTTAGCGGTATCCGTATAGTACAAGCTTTTGCAGCCGAAGATTATGAGATTGCTCGATTTAGCCGTGAAGCCGAACGTGCTTTAAAAGCAAAATATTCCACCGAACGGCTTAAAGCCATTCAAATTCCCATTGTTGGTTTTCTACAAGCAGTGAGTTTTTTGCTGCTTTTATTGTTTGCCGCATGGCAGATCGATAGCGGTAATTTGACTGTAGCAGAGTTTTTTAGTTTCCTAGCAGCAGCTGCATCCTTAATCGATCCCATAAGTCACACAACTAACAATTACAACGAATTTAAACAAGGCGAAGCGTCAGTTGACCGTGTTTTCGAGTTATTAGCTATTCAACCAACAGTTGTAGAAAAACCAGATGCTATCATACTTCCAACTGTTACCGCAAAGGTAGAGTATCGTCACGTCTCCTTTGCCTATAAATCCGGCGAACCCGTATTAAAAGATATTAGTTTACTAGCAATGCCAGGAGAAGCAATTGCTTTAGTTGGTGCTTCTGGTGCAGGTAAAACGACTTTTGTCAACCTCTTACCTCGCTTTTACGATCCGAATGCAGGTCAAATCTTGATTGACGGTGTGGATATTCGGGATGTGACACTGCACAGTTTGCGGCGACAAATTGGTATTGTTCCTCAAGAAACTATCATGTTTTCTGGAACCATTGCTCAAAATATCGCTTTTGGGCGAGATTCGTTTGATATGGCAGATGTTGAGAACGCAGCTAAAATTGCCAACGCTCATAAATTCATCTCTCAATTACCAGATGGTTACTATACCTGGGTTGGGGAAAGAGGCGTCAATTTATCAGGCGGACAAAGGCAAAGAATTGCGATCGCCCGTGCTGTTCTCCTCAATCCCAGAATACTCATCTTGGACGAAGCGACGTCTGCTTTAGATTCTGAATCAGAAGCTTTGGTGCAAGAAGCATTAGAAAGGCTTATGGAGGGGCGCACTGTGTTTATTATCGCTCATCGTTTAAGCACGGTACGACGGTGCGACCGCATTTTAGTTCTTGAAAAGGGACAAATTGTAGAATCAGGAACTCACGAGGAATTGTTGGCGTTTGAAAACCGTTATGCACGGTTCTATTCCCAGCAATTTAGCATGAAATAATTTAGTTTGAGATTGGAAAGAATTTGTGTCTGCGGCTTGAGTGCTTACTATGACAAAACTAACTTCAGAAGCAACCAATCTTTGCAAAAAATATAAGCTGACAACTCAAGGATTCCTTTTTGTTATTGCAATGTGGTTGGTTAGCCGCCTTGTTATTGTGGTTGCAATGCAAGTCATTGCTCCAATACTTTACACATCTCCAGTACAAACACATTGGCGAACTGCACATCCACTTGACTTTGTTCCCGGTTTTATTCCCGAACCCAGTTGGGAGCTCTTTTCCCATTGGGATGGTAAATGGTATCGGCGAATTGCACTGACAGGTTACGACTATTTAGATGACGGGCAACAGCATTCTATTGCTTTTTATCCCCTGTTTCCTTTAGTGATTCGTGGGGTAATGATGCTAGGCTTACCCTTTGAAGTTGCTGGTACACTTGTCAGCAATCTGGCTTTTCTTGGTACTTTGCTGCTGTTATATTCTTGGACAAAAGCTCGTCATGGTATTCACATAGCCCGGTGGGTAATTGCTGTCTTTGCTTGGTGTCCGTTTTCACTCTTTGGGACTGTCATTTATACTGAAGGTTTATTTTTATTGCTAACAACTGCGGCTTTACGAGCATTTGACAAACGCCAGCACGTACAAGCAGCTGTTTGGGGTGCATTGGCAAGTGCAACTCGTGCTACAGGAATCACACTTATACCCGCTTTCCTTTTTGTGGCTTGGAGAGAAAAAAGACCTGCGATCGCCTATGCAGCAGGTTTGGCTGTGGGGATTGGGTTAGTTTCATTTAGTTTGTATTGTGGAATTCGATTTGGCGATCCCTTGGCATTTGTTCGCGTACAGAAAGCATGGGCGCAGCCAAATTGGTGGTTTATCCTGAGAGATGCAATAGCCGTAGGTAGAGATAGCTTAATTAAAGTTGTAATGGTTTTTGGTGGCGGATACCTGTTATGGTACTTACGCACCAAAATAAGCCGTGTTGCTATCGCCTATGGTTTTTGCTCGTTGTTATTGATGATTTTTTCCGGTGCTCTCATGTCCGTCAACCGCTATGCTTATGGCGTTGTGTCCTTATCTATAGCTTTTGGAATGTTGCTTTCGCAACACCTTCGTTGGGGCTACGCTATATTAACCTGGTTCGCCATATCGCTTTTTTTCTACGCGATTGACTTTGCAATTTGGAATTGGGTAGCGTAGGAGGATAGGGGGGACAAGGGAGACAAGGGGGAATCTGTATACAAATTCAAAATTGAAAATCCAAAATGACATCACCTGATTGTTTTGAGATTGTCAATCTGTTCTGAGAATAAATCTGTAAAAATGCTCATAACCGTGCGATCGCGTACCTTAATATTCGCATTAATTGACATTCCCGATTGAAGTGGGACTTCTCGATTGCGAACAGCCAAAGATTGACGTTCTAAGCGAATTTTGACAGGAAAACTGTAGTAAGGACGAATTTGGTCTGGTGGTAAAGCATCAGAACCAATCCAGACAACTTCTCCTTTAATATCACCAAACTCGCTAAAAGGAAAAGAGTCAATTCGGACATCTACTTTCATTCCCTCTTTAATAAAACCAATATCTTTATTGGTGATATAAACTTTTGCTGTCAGATCTTCAGTTGGCACAATTTTGAGGACAGCTTGGCTGGGATTAGTCACAAAACCAGGATAACGCGCTTGTAAATCAAAAACAATTCCGTCTGATGGCGATCTCAGTTCTTGGTATTGTAAATTTAACCGTGCTTGACTAATTTGATTTTCTGTTTCAGCGATCTTTTTATCATTTTCTAAAATTGTCTTGTTCAATTCACTGTCAATTTGAGCAACTTGTTTGTTATTACTAGCAATTTGAGTGAGCAATTCTTTTTTTGCTGCTGCAATAGTATTTTTGAGCTTTTCTTGTGATTGAGCGATCGCAAAGCGCAAACGTGCTTGCTCTTGCGTTAACCGTTCCACATCTGCTTGATGAGTACGAACTTGCTCTTTCTGTTTGAGGAACTGTATCCGAGAAATTGCTCCTTCTACCGCAAGAGGTTCAAAACTGTTGAGAATAGTCTGATTAACCTCTCGAATATCCCGAGCAGACGATAATTGCGCTTGGTTTTCATTGAGTTGTTTTTTTAATTGATCTGTCTGCAATTGGTCGGAGGAAACTCGAGCCTGCAATTCCGCTTGACTAAATTCTATACGAGCCGCTTCCTCGGGCGAAAAACTTGGATTCTGATATTGTCCATTTAATTGAGCGCGGTAAAGCCGATTTTCTGCTATTAACGCTGCTCTGCTCTGAGTCAAAGAAATCAACCCTGGAGGTAACTGGATTTGCGAGATCGATAACGATGTATTCGAGCTTGTATTTTTACCAGCAAGCTGCGCTCGGTAGAATTGATTCTCCTGCATTAAAGCAGTACGAATTTTGAGAAGTGAGATTAATTGAGACCTAACTGCTGTGGGATCTAGTCTTAAAAGCACATCACCACGGCGGACTCGTTGTCCGTCTTTCACAAGGACAGCTTTTACGACTCCAGCCACGGGAGCCTGCACTTCCTTCACGGTTCCTTGAGGTTCCAATTTTCCTTGACTGGGAATTGCTTCCTCAATTTTCGCGAAATGTGCCCAAATCAACACTAAGGCTGTGACTCCTAAAATTCCCCAAAGGATAGCTCGCGACCAGATTGGCGATTGTCGCAGGACAACAGAGCGAGCAAATTTATTATCTTCAGTAGAAGTATTTACAGGTACTCTAACTTCGGGTTCTAACACCCTTGATGACGGAAGCGGTTCTGGGTTGCATTGAATTGATTTGTTCATGGTTGATTGTTGTTTGTTAGTGGTTGTTTGTTATTTGTTTTTCTAATAACTACTAACTACCAGCCACTAACTCTTGTTGTTGATAGAGGCAGTAGTAACGACCTTTTTGCGCCATAAGTTCTTCGTGGGTTCCTTGTTCGACAACGGCTCCTCGATCTAATAGCAAAATTACGTCAGCATTCTTAACAGTGCCTAAACGATGGGTAATAAAAAAGACAGTGCGATCGCGAAATGCTGCTGCTAAATTAAGGCAAACTTCTCGCTCTGACTGGTAATCTAAAGCACTCGTTGCTTCATCTAAAATGAGTAAGCGAGGATTTTGTAGAATTACACGAGCAATTGCAATGCGCTGTCTCTGTCCTCCTGAAAGAGCTGAACCTCTTTCTCCTACTCTCGTGTTATAGCCATTGGACAGAGACATGATAAAGTCATGTGCTGCAGCTATTTTTGCTGCTTGTATAATTTCTTCGGGTGTCGCATCTGGATGAGTCAACGCTATATTCTCCTGAACTGTTCCATCAAATAAGAGAGAATCTTGAAGTACCATACCAATCTGACGGCGTAGGGAATACAGTTCTACTTTGGCAATATCATAGTCATCAATAAAAATTCTGCCTGATTCTGGTTCGTAAAGTCGTTGTAAAAGCTTTGTTAAAGTGCTTTTTCCTGAGCCACTTTGTCCAACAATTCCAACAAATTGTCCGGGTTGAAAATCAATATTAATATTTTTCAGTTGCAATGAACCGTTAGGGTTAAAGCGAAAAGAGACATTTTCATACTTAACAGCCCCACGAATAGAAGGCATAGGAATGTTCTGACGGTCTAACTCTGTAACTTCTGCAGGACTATCCAAAATATCACCAAGCCGTTCTAGAGAGAGTGCTGTCTCTTGAAAGTTTTGCCACAATTGCGTTAAACGCAGTAACGGTGCTGTCACGTAACCAGCAATAATGCGAAAGGCAATCAATTGTCCTAAAGAGAGTTTTCCTTGAAGAACTAAGGATGCTCCTACCCATATGACTAATAAACTAGAAACCTGGTTGAGAAAATTACTTGTGACGTTAGCACCAGTAGAAGTAACAACAGTTTTAAAGCCAGCATCGACATAGTTAGCATAGCGCTCTTGCCACTGCCAGCGCGATCGCAACTCTATATTTTGTGCTTTTACTGTTTGAATACCTGACATCACCTCCACCAAATAAGATTGAGCTTCGGCATTGCGTTCTGCTTTATTTCGTAACTGCTGTCGGATTACGGGGGAAACTACTATTGTTAGAAAGGCAAAAAGTGGCACAGTTGCTAGAGCAACTAAAGTTAGCAACCAACTATACATTGCCATCACCACTATATAAATGACGGAAAACACAGCATCTAAGACCACTGTTAAAGCAGTTCCTGTAAGAAATGAGCGAATGTTTTCCAATTCCTGAGCGCGAGTGGCTAACTCTCCTACAGGACGTTTTTCAAAATAACGCAAAGGTAGACGTAGCAAATGGTCAATAATTTCTGAGCCTAAAGTGAGGTCAATGCGGTTAGTTGTATCAACAAATAAATAGGTACGCAGGCTTGTCAGGAGTCCTTCAAAAAAAGATAAAATTAACAGTAATATACCTAAAATATTGAGAGTACCAAAACTATTTTGTATAATAACTTTATCAATAATGAGTTGAACGATCAGAGGATTCGCCAAACTAAAAATTTGAACCAAAAATGAAGCAAGTAGGACTTCAAGGAGAACTTTACTGTATTTTATCAAGGAAGGAATAAACCAACGCAAGCTAAATTTTTGCTTGGGTGTGTACTTAGTTGGTTTAAGTAGTAATACCTGACCTTCTGCACCCCAATTTTCGATAAAATTACCTATTTTTTGATGTATTAGCCCTATTTCTGGTACTGCTAACACAAGCTTTTGTTCGCTGATTTCATAAAGGATAGCAAAACTATCTTGCCATCGAATCATAGCAGGAGGTTGCAGCTTGGTAATTCCAATAGCATTGATATTGTTAATTAATTGAGCATTTAATCCTACTAATTCAGCAATAGCACCACAAAGTTGTAATGACAAAGTTTGAGTTCGCTGAATTTGATTATCTAGCACTTTTGCGATCGCATCTCGACGAAAAGGAATGTTCCAATATTGACTGAGCATATGAAAACAAGCTAGAGTTGCATTCTTTGGTCCTCGACCTTGAATGTAGGGATAATTGGAATTAGGCGAACCCGATTGATAAAGAACTCCTGCTTCTAATTTAGGTGGATTTTCTGGTGCATAGAAAATTGCTTCGGAAGAATGAATTGTAAAAGAAGAATCAAAATCTTCATCGTCGATGCTTTCTACTTCATCCTCTTTAAGTGGTAAACCTATCAAACGAGGTTTAACAGAACCTTGTCCTACGATTTCACTTGTCTTAGTTTTAATGTCTAAAAGAGTTCCTACAGGAAATTTTTCAGAAACTTTACTACTTATAAACCAATCTAATGTAGGATCGAGTTGAACATTAGTTTTTTTATTTTTCCCAAGAGTCAGAACAGTTGCTTCGTTAGATAACTTGAAAGCGAGTTCTGCAATATCGGATACAGCATAAGAGTTTAGTATAGCTTCACTATTAGCTCGTCGCGCCAGTTCAATACCTAATAATTCAAAAATTTCAATAATACTACAACGATTGTAAAATTCTAGCGCAAATGTTGGATAGTTCTCTAATAAGCTTAAAAATTCTGTTGCAGGTAAATTTACACAAATTGTTTCCTCCGAAGCAATGACTGTTTCACAAGGAACTCCCCTTATCAAACTGACCCAACCCAAGATTTCCCCCGATTTAAGTAGTTGCAGTGTAATGGGCATTTCAGTATTTGGATCGTTCGCTAGTAAACGTGCTTGTCCCTCATAAATAATTGATACTTGAGAGGATATATGTTCGTGTGTGAGAATTATTTGACCCATGCGATAACGCAAAAGCTGTAGCTTAGGCAACAACTTTGCTAGTTCTTGTGCTGAGAGTTGACTAAAAGGGATTAAGTTGGTTAAGAAATCTTGAATAGAGGCTTTAGTATGACTCATGAGTTTTGAAATGATTAGTTGTTAGTTGTTAGTTGTTAGTGGTTCTTGTCCACTAACAACTAACCCTTCTGGTATTTCTTTACAAGGAAGTTTCGAGAACACCAATCCCCTAGGTTGGGAAATTCGTGTACGGGGTTGGACTCACCACTAACTGTTCTTTTTCATTCCTCAGTTTTTGAAGCTGTTCTGTAAGCCAATTTTCAAAGAGTTCATTGAGGAGGCGAGATTTCATTGCTTCATCCAACTGTGCCGAGAGATATTTCTCTAAGCGCACTATGACAAACCACTCACCAATACGAGTAGGAGGCAAAAGTTTACCTGGTTGGTTGCTAGACAGAAATTGCACTATTCCTGGATGAAGTGCAGATAGTTCAACAGGACCAACTAAGCCGCTCGTTTGGGCTTCCGGACCTTGTGAATATTCTCGTGCTAGTTCTGTAAAGGACTGTTCTTTCGCCAAAATACGAAAGTAGAGTTCTTGAGCAACTCCTGCATCTTGAGTTCTCAGTAGAGAATAAATTACTTTGTCCAGTTTTGTTTTGCACTGGAAAAAGTAGGGTTCCAACATTTTCCCCCAAGTTGCTTGCTTGAATTTTTCGATTTTGAGTCTGCGAGTAACGATTCTCTCTAGCTGCGCTGGTGACAAATGGTAGTATGCCATCCATGCTCTGACATCAGCTTCATTTTTAAACTGATGTTCGGCATAAAACTGCCGTTGAGTTTGGGCAACTTCATCAGGTGTACACTCTATTAGTTCAACAGCCTCATCCAGAATTAACTCCCTCAGGAACTGAGGTAGCATTTGATAGCTAGCCAGTAAGGAAGTTAATTCACTCGCTTTGATTGTACGGTTACCAATTTGCAACACTTCAGTCATTCACTGCGAGACACTTGAAAATGCATAGTCTGCTTGGTGCTGCGCCCTGTGTTTGTAGATGTTATTTAAACAGCAGAAAGAAGTTGGTTATGCTTTTAGCTCTCTCAAGAGTCGTTTTCCCCTCTGCACCCACCAGTAAAGGCAAACTCACTTCTTCCATACGCTAGCTATTTTAATAACGAATTATACAATTGATGTGTATCTTAACAATAGTACATATAATAATATAAAATTTTATATGACTGGTAAAGCCAGTCTTTGTCGGGAAAGGCAGAGGGCACCTTTGCTTGAGACATTTATGGAATACTGCCTCCAGCAAGTTTCTGTAATTTCCCTAGCATACCCACTCCCGCCACAGGCAACTAGAGCGCCAGTTCAGTAAAAGTACTTGACCTAAAACGCTAGCTATGCAATTTGTTAGAATTGGGGATTTTAGTATTCGGTTTTTATGCGATTTCTAAAAATCTGACCCAAATATTTTACGGAAAATCGGTATTTTACCCTAGCCTACATAATTAGTTTTTGTCAACAAATATTAGTGGATCGGTGCTCTAGCGAACAAGGGAGGACAAACGTGGTGAGGCTCGGGACCCTAGCAATAGGGATATTAAAGCAGTAATGTCTTAAGAATCCCCTTTAGGAGTCGATTTCAGAAGCAAGATTGAGATTTGAGAAACTCCAATTGAGAAGTTTCTCCAAAATTCGGCTTTGGCGTTTGGCATTTTGCTCGATCGCCTCAAAAGCCTCAACGGTAGTACTTTGACTAAATTGACTTTGATGCCAAAGCTGAGTCAGACTCAAGGTGCGATTGAGGTAAAATTTAAATTCTTTAACCTGAAGATATTGATCGCGTTCAAATTGTTGATTAACAGCAGCTACAATCATTGGCTTGCAATTAACTCCTTCAAGTTTGTCAGCAGTGAGACGCCATGACAAAAGTTGTTCTATGAGGAGACTCTGACATTTAAGGTTTTGCTCAATTTCTTCAACAGCTTGAACGGTTGCACTGTAATCCAATCGCCCTTGACGCCAAAGATGAGCCCAAGCCAGGATGCTATTCAGTGAGAGCTTCAGTTCAACTGACAGGGATGATGCAAATCTTTTAAATTCTCGGTTAATCCGAGCACTATCGATGTACGTCTCAGGAGAGATTACTTTATCACTCATAATTAAGACTTTTTGTTTAATAATTTTTTTCTAAAAATAATTCGCGGTAAATAACGGTAAAGATCGGAAACTGCTACTACTTTACAAGCTATTTGCGCTTCCAACCCTATACCTAAAAGTAGATTTAATCTTTCTTAGTACTGTTTTCTATCTTTGGATGTATTGATAGAATATTACGAGAAAGAGTAATGTTGCTCTTTCCGTGTCAAGTGAAAGATTTGGGAGGTGAGGTTTTTCTATCCTTGGTGTAGCCGATTTAAGCATGACAGTTTTAGTGCTTAAAGATTTTAGAAAGCGTAGCGAGACCAAACATGGCAGCAATATCAGTTCATCAGAAAATTTTTGAAAAATTAAAACAAGCATATATAGAGAAATTTGGTGCTTCACCTAAATTTCTGATTGGGGAGCTAAATCGGGTTTATCAAGAAAAAAAAGAAGATTCCAAAGATATTATTTCAGATAAAACGATACGGAATTTCTTTAAGGATGATGAACCAACGAAGATGCAGGAGAAAAATCTCAACTTTTTATGTGGAATTTTACTAGGATATAACAGTTATCAGGAAGCTTTAAGACAACAAACATCATTGGAACAAGGAGAAAAAGTCGAGACGGATGAGCAAGAAACTTGGCTTCAGCGTTATCAAGAATATCTTCAGAGAAAGTGCAGTACTATAAAAGTCCTGACAATGACTCACCCCGTAGAGCTAAATAGTGTTTACGCCCAAGTCAATGTTTTAGAAAATGTTCAAGGAAAACAGTCTAAAACTATTCAAGAACTCTTCAGCCACTTTTCAAACGAAGGTGCAAGCTTTAGTCGATTTAACTATAGAATTAGAAATCATTTATCTGCTTTAGACGCTGTTAAAAACTATTCTAAGCTGCTTATTTGGGGTAGACCAGGTGCAGGTAAAACAACTTTTCTCAAGCATCTAGTTTTACATTCTATTCAACAAAATAAAGAATTACAAAAAATTCCTATTTTTATTTCATTAAAATCTTTTTCTGATGACGAAAATCAACAAGATCTTATTGATGCTATTAAACAAGATTTGTCAGACTATATTTGCGAAATATCTCAATTTGTTCACAACTTACTAGAACAAGGTCGTTGCTTGATTTTGTTAGATGGATTGGATGAGGTCGGCGAAACAAAAAGCGATCGCGTTTATCAAAACATCGATCGTTTTGTCAAGAGATTTCCTAAAAATCGTTTTGTCCTTACTTGTCGTTCGGGATCTGCTGATTATATATTTCCTGATTTTACAGAAGTGGAAATGGCAGATTTCGATTGCAATCAGGTTGAGTTTTTTATTAGAAAATGGTTTGCACCAAGTGAAGATTTGAAGTTAGCAGATAGCTTACTTGAAAAAATAGAAAAAAATAGATCGCTAGAAGAATTAACAGCAAATCCATTATTGCTGACAATGTTATGCTTGGTATTTGACGATCGCTACGAACTTCCAAGAAATCAGTACTCACTGATTCACGATGCAGTAGAAATCCTTTTACGCAAATGGGATGCAAGCAGACGGATAGAAAGGAGTGTAACAAATAAGTTCAATCTACCGTACCAACAAAAAGTTAATTTAATGAGCAAAATAGCTTATGAATCTTTCTTGCAAGAACCCCATAAAATTTTATGGCAACAAAGGGAATTAGAAGAAATTATTGGAAATTACATTGAGAATCTTCCTGATTTTTCTAATGATATTTCAACTGTTGATAGTTTGGCAATTTTAAAAAGAATAGAAGCCAATCACGGATTGCTTGTTAAACAGGCGCAAGATATATATTCATTTTCTCACTTAAGTTTTCAAGAATATTTTGTAGCTAATTATATTGTAGAGAGTCGAAGCTATGAACTTTTAAAAGAAGTTGTTAAACAGCACTTAGTAAATCGTCAGTGGCGAGAGGTCTTTCTCATAATTGCAGGACGGCTAGCTAATGCTGATGATTTTTTTAAAATTCTATTTATTCAAATTAATAAATTAGTGAGTAATAAACGATTGCAAGAGATGTTGGCTTGGCTGGATGATGTCACAACTTATCATGGTGTCAAATCTAGCTCTTGGAGAGCTTTCTATTTATTCGTGGATCAGGAATTTGAGCTTTATACGAATGAACTCTCAAAAGTCGATTCTGCTTTAGCACAAAAACTTGCTACTCTTTTAAAAGAGTTCAATCGAGAAAGAAAGAAGATTATCGATCGCTCACCCCTTTCTGATTTTGCATTATATTTGGTGGACACTTATACCAAAGTATCTGCTAAAGCGGATAATAAACCGTTTAAACCTCATAAAGTCAATCCTTTGCTGAGAAAGGAACTTCCCGTAAGCGACGATACGGTCATGGCTCCTCAATTGGGAGGCGAAGGTGTAACAATTGATAAAAATCGGGGTGTAATTACTCTTATCAAACAAACGAGACAAATTACGCTGGAAAAAGATAATTTTCCCAATCAGATTATTTCTAATATTACCAGTGATAGAGCTTTAAATTACGAAGGTTTAGCTGACGAACTCATATTCTTACAGGAGAGCTTTCCTGATGACAATGCACCTCAATCTGATTGGCAAGATTGGATCAAACATTTAAGAGGAGTCATGAGGCTGTATTTGAATATTGGTTATGATGACGTAAAATTTTCCCCCGAACAAATTAAAATTTTAAAAGATTATTTGTACTCAAATATTCTCCTTCTAGAATGTATAAAAGGAAGTAATTACTCTTCTAAAGAGTTACGCAATCAAATTCTCGATTATATGTTGCTACCTAGCAAGCGCATTCCTGAAACTCTTATTAGAGAACAAGGGTTAAGGTAACTCGCAATCGCTTTCTCTCGTTCCCTGGTGCAGCTTGAGAATGCAGTATACAAGGTTTTGCCTTCTGGCTTTTACCCCCTGTCGGTTCTTTTATATCCCGAACTTTACCGTTTTTTACCGTAAAATGCCACAAGTGGTATAATTTTGTAGTACTCAACAAGCTAAGAACTAGCAAATTCAATATGGGCAAACAACAAGTAAAAAAGTGCGATCGCAAACCAGGTGAGAAATGGACCGATGGTTGTTGTAGCTCAAATTCGGCAGAAGATTTTGAGACAGAAAAATTTGAAGACTCAATAACACATCCCGCGATCGAGTCTTCTTTCTTACCTGAATCAGAAACACACAAACATTAACTTTTTACCCAATTTATGTAAATTATTTTTACAGAGATTCCAAATAAGTCAAAAGGTCTGCCATGGCTTGAGGACTGGGCTGAAATTTTGGCATAGGTGGCGTTTCACCACTTGTCACTTGGTGTATGAGACCATAGGGCGATTTGCGTTTAGAGACCCCCTGCAAGCTAGGTCCAACACTACCATCTGCTTGCCAGCCATGACAACCAGCACAGTTGATTTGAAAGATGGCATGTCCTTGTACTGGGTCACCTTTAAGCGCTATAACAGCTTTGGCATAAGGATCTGAGGGTCTAGTTGCATAAACAGCAAAAACGCCCAAAAGGACTGTTAGCACGACCGCCAGAACAATGAGTGCGATGCGCTGAAGCAGAATCTTAGGTTTGGGGATCTGGTTATCCAAAAGTTTGCTGTTCAAGTCAAAGTGTACAAAAAAATTTTATTTCATACACATAGCTTAAAAGTTCTTGATTAAATATGCAATTGATTGTGTTTGAGAGCACAGATTGGGGACAAGGAGGATAATGAGATGAGAACAATGAAAGAGTTGTTGCTGAATTTGGTAGAATCAGTGACGGGAACCAATTTTGTTGCATAAAGGAGATCTAACGTGGTTGAACCCTTGCTAGACGGCATTGTACTGGGTCTAATCTTCGTAACCCTAGCTGGATTGTTTTATAAAGCTTACGAGCAGTACAAGCGTGGCAATCAGCTTGGTTTGTAAGTTTGAGAATAGTCAGTGGGAGAAGGGAGACAAGGAAGAAAGAGCACACAAGGAGAACATTCTACCTTGTCCCCTTGTTCCCCTTGTCTGTCTTCACTTCGCGATTCTATAAAAGGTCAAAGCAGTATTGCCATAAACTTTCTCACGGCAGATTTCCCAAGAAGGTATGATAGGCGGTGTCCAATCTTGGGGGCTGTGTTCTAGTGCGATTTCGCCATCTGTATCTAAAAGATGATGGTAAGCTAAGACTTCTAATACTGGCTGATATAATCCACTTGCATAGGGTGGATCGAAATAAATTTTGTCAAATTGTTGCCCTGAAAGTTTGGGCAATATCTGTAAGACATCTCCCCGCAGCAGTTGAAATTTTTGTTCTGCACTCGTCAGATGCTGCCAGTTCTCTTGAATAATTGCACACGCACGGCTGGACTTTTCAATACCTGTGACTAAACTGGCTCCCCTGCACAAAGCTTCTGCGCCCATTGACCCAGTTCCAGCACACAAATCCAACCAGCGACAACCATCTATCGTTCCCTGCCAAATGTTAAACACTGCCTCCCGTACTCGCGCACTGGTAGGTCGGGTTTCTCTCCCTGGCAATGTTTTTAAGGGACGATTACCGTAAATTCTTAAGCTCATTTGTCAGCAGCCATCAGTCATTAGTCATGAGTCATCGGTCATTTGACAAAGAACAAATGACAAAGGACGCTCGTACAAAATTCTATTATGCAGCAACTTGTGTCCAAACTTGAGATACAAAATTAGAGAGAATTTGCAATCCAACGTTAGAAGATTTTTCTGGATGGAATTGCACCGCCATCAGATTGTCTCGGGCGATCGCAGCTGTGACAGTTTGGCTACCATGAGTGACAGTTGCAGCACAAATTTGGGAATCTGTTGGCTCTACATAATAGGAATGGACAAAATATACCCAAGGATTTTGCGGTAGATATTCCCACAAAGTTGTTTTTGGATGGGTAAGTTCGAGTTGATTCCAACCCATATGGGGAATTGTAATACCTGGTTCGCTAACAAATCGCCGTACTATTCCTTGAATAATTCCGAGTCCCGGTTCAACTCCTTCTGCACTTGATTCAAAAAGAATTTGCAAACCCAAACAAATACCTAAAAAAGGTTTGCCAGAAGCAATTGCTTCTTTGATGGGTTTTTCCAAATCAAGCGATCGCAGCTGTTTTACAGCTGGATCGAAGGAACCCACCCCCGGCAAAACGATAGCATCTGCTTTTTCTAATTCTTTTGCCGAATCAGTAATCCTTGGAGTTGCGCCCGCTTTTTCTAATCCTTTGCAAACTGAGTGCAAGTTTCCCATGTCGTAGTCTACGACTGCAATCAACGCCATTTACCTACTCCTTGCTAATTTATTATGTAGGGTACTTATATTCTAAATAATAATTCTTATGCAGAAAAGGTTTTTATTAACTTCTTTTCAAACTTGGTTACCCCATCAAAAATCAAATTCTTCTGATGATCTACTGGCAGAAGTTGTCCGGCTCAATTGCTTGCCTTATGATTTAACGCTGTTGCGACAATTGCCTGTAGATGTTGAGCAAGCCAGTTTTCGAGTCATAGAAAAGATCCGCGAAGTTCAACCAGACTGCATCATTTGCTGTGGTATGGCTGAAAAACGGACGCTATTAAGTGTGGAAGTAGGAGCTGTCTGTGGGGAAAGTATGTTGGTGACAACTGTTGATTTAGAAAAATTAGTGGTGGGGTTCGGGGCTGTTGAGATTAGCCATGACTGTGGAAAATTTGTCTGTGAAGGTCTTTATTATTCTGTTTTAGATGAACTGCGCCTCCGGGAACTTAAAACCCCTTGCATCTTTGTCCACGTTCCTATTTTGACTGAAGAAAACTTTCCCTCAATTAGGGAGGATTTCTTACTGATGACCCACAAATTGGCACTTTTGTAAAGATAATTGCGTCTCAAAGTAGAAAAAAATATTTCGGTATATGTTTCCATTCTTACTAATTCTTCCCCTTGCACAAGTAACACCTTCCCCAATCGCTCCCTCACCTGCGCCGGTGGAAGAAATAGTGCAACAGCAAGAAGTACGCCCTTTACCAGGAAAATTAGATGAAGTACCCGTTTTCAATAGTAATAGCCCTGAAAAGGTTTTGAAGGAAGGGATTTTGCTGTCAACTTTTCCATCAGAAGGAAAAAAAGTTCCCACAGCACATTTAAATTTTCCTTTTAAAGGTCGATTTGATGTTTTTGCTCATCACGTAGCAGCAGCACCAACTCCTGAAGATTTGCGATCGCTATATCTGGGAATTATCGTACACAACCCCAGTTCTCAACCGGTGACAGTGAATATTTTGCAAGCCGCTACTTATCTCAGCCAGCCAGATGCACCTTTTATTGAGTTGCCATCTAAAAGTGATAATCTTTTAAGCACTATCTTTGCAGGACCAGGCGATCGCGTAACAAATCAAGTTCTTCGAGGACAACGGCAAGAAACTTTCCCTGCTCAAATAATTATTCCACCTGGGGAAAGCCAAATGTTACTAAATGTACCAATTCCCGTCAAAGAACTCACACCACCATTAAATGGTCGGTCTACATATATGCGACTGTGGAGTAGTGGCACAGTTTATGCAGCTAGTCTGGCTATGTTTGCACCAACAAATTCTGATGGTAGCGAACGTCCTCCTACAGTGGAAGAGTGGCAATATCTATTAAATAATAGTGAATTATCCGGACCTCGTGACAAAGTCCCCACTCCTTTAGAAGAGACAAGCAAACCAATAATATACGGGCGGGTTGCTGGAGTTGCCTTAGGTGCGGAATGGAAGGGTTTACTTGTAGATAACCCTGGAAAAACATATCTCACTATTCCCAGTCCCGGACAAGCTTTTTCCTATGGAGTCTCTACTTTAGATCGCGGAACATTAGGTACACAGCAAATACAAAGTGCTCCCATGTTGGTACGCTATCCGGATACTGCTTATCGCGCTCATGGAAACTATGGCGTGCAATACAGCTTAACTTTGCCGTTATATAACAACACTCAAAACCAGCAAACAGTCACCGTGTCAATGCAAACACCTATTAAAGAAGATAAGTTAACTAAATCAGGATTGCGCTTTTTTAACTCATTAGCACCACAAGTCTTCTTTCGCGGATCGGTAAGAGTTCGCTATCAAGATGATGCTGGTTTGCCTCAAATTCAATACGTGCATTTGGTGCAAAGACGCGGACAGCAGGGAGAACCTTTGGTAGTGTTGAATATGAAGGGAGGCGAGAAAAGATTAGTTGAAGTAGATTTTCTCTATCCGCCAGACGCTACTCCT
This sequence comes from Tolypothrix bouteillei VB521301, assembly GCF_000760695.4. Classification (GTDB taxonomy): domain Bacteria; phylum Cyanobacteriota; class Cyanobacteriia; order Cyanobacteriales; family Nostocaceae; genus Scytonema; species Scytonema bouteillei_A. The sequence continues at coordinate 1,981,490 of NZ_JHEG04000001.1, forward strand.
CCGCAAGTTTTGACAGTGACTAGCAGTCAGTAACTTGTGACTGGCAATCGGGAACCAGTACTTGCCTTTAGTCATGTTAGGTTGACAGATCTTGGAGAAGTAAAGCGTTCTGATTCAAATTCAAGATAATGGGGTGGGAATTCCTGAAGAATTGAAATCCAAAATTTTCGACCATCTGTTTACCACAAAAGCTGTTGGCAAAGGTACGGAATTGGGATTATCAATTGCCCATCAAATTGTTGTCCAAAAGCATCAGGGGGTTTTAGAAGTCCATTCTGTTCCGGGACAGGGTGTAGAATTTCTCATCACTCTTCCCGTTGAATCAGAATTTTCCCCAAGAAAAATTAGCTAACTGTGTGCGTTGCAATTGGTAATTTTAGTACATCAATGGGAAGAATAAGTTTGTACGGGCAAAAATAATTGATTTTGCTAGAGGCAGCTATGGTGAAGTTGACTGGTTATCTTATTTCTCAACAAATCTATTCAGGTTACAAAACTGTAGTTTATCGAGGGGTAAGAGAACTAGACCGACAGCCAGTCATTCTCAAAATGATGCGGAATGAGTATCCTAGTTTGAAAGAACTCATACAATTCCGCAATCAGTTCGCCATCGCCAAAAATTTCCAATTAGAAGGTGTGATTCAAACGTATAGTTTGGAACACTACAAGAACAGGTATGTTTTGGTAATGGAGGATTTTGGAGGCATATCTTTAAAGGATTATGTAAAGAATTATTTCTGCACTCGGATGCGCGAGTGCTATAGCGCTTGTCAGGAAGAGTTTCTGCAAATTGCGATTCAAATAGCGATCGCATTGGAAGGGTTGTATCGCCATCGCATCATTCACAAAGATATCAAACCAGCCAACATCCTGATTCATCCCGTCACAAAGCAAGTCAAGCAACTCTTTTGATTTAGCAACTCTGGCAATTATCTGCGAACAATTGCCATCTCAAACAGCTGCCAATTTGTGGAAAGCTTTACAGGAAGGATTGGCGATTCCTACAACAGAAGTTTATAAATTTTATCACAATGAAGGTGCTCACAGTCAATTGACTGTGAGCCATGAGCCATTAGCCAACTACAAATTCCTTCACGACCGCGTACAGCAAGCAGCATATTCTTTAATTCCTGAAGACAAAAAACCAGCGACTCACCTGAAAATCGGGCAATTGCTGTTGAGCAAAACACCCAAATTACAACAAGAAGAGAAGATTTTTGAAATTGTCAATCAATTCAATTCTGGTTTAGAATTAATCACTTGCCAAAGCGAGCGGGAAAATTTAGCATCATTAAATCTGATAGCAGGGCAGAAAGCAAAAACAGCTACGGCTTACATAACTGCTATGAAATACTTGACGACGGCTATCCAACTTCTAGGAAGCGAGCGTTGGGAAACGAATTACGAGCTTACCCTCATATTGCATCAAGAAGCAGCAGAGGTAGCATATTTGGCTGGCGACTTTGAACAAGTCACACAATTGGTAGATATTGTCTTAGAAAAAGCTTCTTTATTGGTCGATAAAATCAAAGTTTATGAAGTCAAAACTAGGTCTTTGGGAGCACAAAATCAAGCTAAAGAAGCTATCAATACAGCATTAAGTGTACTGAAAATGTTGGGGCAAGAATTGCCAAGCAATCCTAAGGATTTAGATATCGAGCAAGCTTTGTCAGAAATTACTGTCAATCTGAAGGAAAGACGTATTGAAGATTTAATTTATCTACCAAAAATGACAGATACCAATCTCTTAGCAATCCTGCGTATTCTATCATTGGTTAATAGTTACTCCTATTATACTGTACCGGAACTGTTCTCATTAATTTTGTTGAAACAGGTCAATTGGTCACTTCAATATGGCAATGCTCCTTTATCAGCCTGTGCATACATGGGTTATGGGATAATACTGGGTGGGTTGATGGGAGATATAGAACAAGGATATCAATTTGGCAAACTGGCTTTAAATATAGTGATTAAATTTAATGCCAAAGACATGAAGGCTGAAATTATGCAATCATTTTATGGTCTGATCGGGCATTGGAAAACCCATCCTCAGAAAGGATTACCATCTTTGTTAGAAGCTTATTCTGCGGCTTTAGAAACAGGAGATTTAGAATTTGCCGCCCTTTCTCTTCAAATGCATTCCAACATTTCATACTACATTGGCAAAGAACTCACCCTACTAGAAACAGAAATGGCAACTTACAATCGTGCCATTGGTCAACTCAAACAGGAAGTTGCATTAGCTTGGGCTTCCATCTTTCGACAGATCGTTCTGAATTTACTAGAAAAAACCGAGAATCCCTATTACTTATCTGGAGAATCTTTTGATGAAGAAACAATACTGCCACTTTTCCAAAAAGCAAACGATCGCCTTGGGCTTTTATTTTTCTATTTCAGCAAATTGCACCTGTGTTATTTATTTGAAGAATATCAGCAAGCTGTAGAATATGCAGCGTTAGCAGAAAAGTATTTGGATAGCGGGATAGGGCAAATCGTCGTTGTACTTGTTCATTTTTATGATTCACTCTCGCGACTGGCAATCTACTCTCAGTCCTTAGAACAAGAACAAAAGAGTCATCTGGACAAGGTGCGTATCAATCAAGAAAAATTACAGAAATGGGCGCATTACGCACCGATGAATTACCTGCACAAATTCTATCTCGTGGAAGCAGAACGCCATCGAGTACTCGAGCAAAAATCGGAAGCGATCGAGATGTACGATCTTGCTATCTCTTTATCTCAGGAGAATGAGTACCTCAATGAAGAAGCTCTCGCTTGGGAATTAGCTGCTCGCTTTTACCTGTCATGGGGGAAACAAAGAATTGCTCAAGACTACATGACCCACGCCTACTATTGCTATGCTCGGTGGAGTGCAAAGGCAAAAGTTTCTGACTTAGAAAAACGCTATCCTCATCTACTAGACTCCGTTCTACAACCGCAAACAAATCTTCTCAATTCAAGCGATACACTTACAGTGTCCGGCGAAACAACATTAGTGACGCCCTCAAGTAGTAGCAGTGTTTCCGAACAACTCGATTTGACGAGTGCGATCGAAGCTTCACAAACTCTGGCAAGCGAAATTGAATTGGACAAGTTACTTGATAAATTGATGCAAGTTGTCATGGAAAACGCCGGAGCCAAAAAATGTGCTCTGATGTTACCTCATGGCAACAATTTAGTGATTGAGGCGCTTGCAACCTTCTCAGGAAGCCCAATTATTCTGCGCTCGATTCCTGTTGAGTCTTGTTTGGAAGTTCCTCTCCACCCGATTTACTATGTCAAAAATACGCTCAAAACTTTAGTGATTGATGATGCTGTTGCGGATAATTCCTTTATTAGCGACCCCTATCTCAATCAATACAAACCCAAAAGTCTGTTGTGTACTCCCATCCTCAATCAAGGGAAGTTAATTGGAATTTTGTACTTAGAAAATTCTCTGACGACCGGAGCCTTTACCTCCGAGAGATTGCAAGTGCTGAACCTTCTGATTTCCCAAGTCGCCATCTCCCTGGAAAACGCTCGCCTCTATCAAAAATCCCAAGACCTCTACCTGCAAATGCAAAGCTACGCCCAACAACTCGAACATTCTCTGAGCGACCTACAGCAAATGCAACTCCAACTCATCCAAAATGAGAAAATGTCTGCTTTGGGGAATTTAGTGGCGGGTGTAGCACACGAAATTAACAACCCTGTGGGATTTATTGCGAGTAATTTACAACCAACACTTGAATATCTTCGCGATCTATTCCACCTGATTGACCTTTATCAAGAAAAATTCCCTCATCCTGGTGCTGAAATTTTAGCTCAAATCGAAGCGATAGATCTCGAATACCTGCGGGAAGATTTTCCCAAACTGATTGACTCTTTAAAACTGGGAACCGATCGCATTCGTCACATGAGCCAGAGCTTGCGGATCTTCTCCCGCGCTGACACCGATACCAAAGTTCCCTTCAATGTTCATGATGGTCTTGAATGTACCTTGCTGATTCTCAAACACCGTTTAAAAGCAAATGGCAACCGCCCGGAAATCAAAATTATCAAAGACTATGGTGAGTTACCATTAGTCAAATGTTTTCCCGGACAACTCAATCAAGTCTTGATGAATCTTTTAGCTAATGCTATCGATGCTGTTGAAGACTCATCTGTCTCAAAAGCGCCTAGGATTTCCATTAGGACTCAACACCTGTTGGAGAAGCAAAGTATTCTGATTGGGATTCAAGATAACGGGGTGGGAATCCCTGAGGAATTGAAATCGAAAATTTTCGACCATCTGTTTACTACAAAAGCTGTTGGCAAAGGGACTGGATTGGGATTATCAATTGCCCATCAAATTGTTGTCCAAAAACATCAGGGGATTTTAGATGTCAATTCTACTCCCGGAGTGGGTGCGGAATTTCTCATTACTCTTCCAGTGTAATGACATATCGCGTTCAGATAACTGACACGTGCTCAAGCTTTAGGACAATTTGTCTGTGCGAATCCACACGAGCCAAGCATAATTCATTCTGAGAGATTTTCTGGATTACGGGCATCTGTTAATCTAAACCTCCCCCATTTTATCTTTTTTCCCTGTTCAATCTTTCCTTTCTTAAAGCAGCGAGAGGTTCACTTACAGAAGTCACTGCTTCTGGGCGAAATTGTAGCGCGGGATCTTGTACCACTTTCAAAGCTTTTTCCAAGTTCGAGATAATTTTGTCTAGCTCTTGTGTTGGTAACTGCTTGATATTTTGTTGCCATTTGGAACTGATAGTACCCAAAGCATAAGCCGCACTATGACGGGCTGTGATATCTGTATCTTGCAAGCGCATTACTAAGATCGGTATTGCAGGTGTAGAGGCTGTACCAATGCTACCCAAAGTAGAAGCAGCACTGACCCGCATCCAAGGATCCCCTTCATCCTGTAACTTTCTCATTAAGACAGGTACGGCTGGTGCAGCATCTTTCCCCATAGCACGTAAACCATGAGATGCATTGTAGCGTTCCCATGACTTTGTGCTATTTAAACCTGCTATTAAATGAGGAACATAGGCTTGCTTGCCAATTTTTTGTATGGCTAGGACTGCAGAAGAACGAACAACTGGATCTCCATCGTCTATAACTCGCAGTATAGCAGGCGCAGCTTCACTTGCATTTGGCCCCATTTGACCTAAGATCGCAGCTGCACTAGCACGCACTTGAGGGTTGCTGTCCTGTAACGCTGTTATTAAAGCGGGAATAGCAGATTTGCCAGCAGTGACTAAATTCTCTATAGCCGCAGAACGTTGTTGGGGATTCTTTAATTGTTCGATATAAGACTTAATTTGTATATCATTTTGTGACTGCGCCCAAATGGTATTTATCTCTAATAAAGATACTGCCAAACAAACTACTGCGATCGCACAGCCTTTAATTGTCAATTGAGTCAACATTCGTAGAAAAAGCATATATTTCAGTAGGTTGTTATTGGGGGCTGCAAGATACTAGACTTCTTCATGAAGCCCGGTATCCAAACAAAGAGTTATCTTGGATCGTGGCTATGTCAAAACCAAATTATCTCTATGTACGACAGTTTCCGCTCCGACATAACCTAAAATAGTAGGAATTTCACTGGAACGACGCCCGCAAATCTTTTGCAGTTCCCCACTGGTATAGTTAACAAGCCCTCTAGCAATTTCATGACCGTTTTTATCGCATAACAGGACTGCTTCTTGAGTGTCAAACTCTCCTTCTACTGCCAAAATCCCTGCGGCTAATAATGACTTTCCTGAAGTAGAAATTGCGATCGCTGCCCCTTCATCTAGGTACAATTTTCCTAGAGGAACCAAACCATAAGCTATCCAGCGTTTGCGAGCAGAAGTTGGTTCGGGGTGTGCTTCAAAGTGAGTTCCAAAAGATTCACCTTGTAAAATCTTTTCTATATTCCGGGGTTGTCGTCCTTGAGTAATCACTGTACGAACACCAGCTGCTGTTGCAATTCTTGCTGCTGATATTTTAGTCACCATACCACCTGTTCCCCATTGAGAACCTTGACCACCTGTTTGGACTTGTAATTTTGCTAATTCATTTATATTACTTACTAAAGATATAGGCTGTGCATCAGGTACAGAACGGGGATCTGCTGAATAAAGTCTATCTACATCAGTCAGTAAAAACAGCCAGTTAGCTTCTACTAGACTAGCAACTAAAGCGGAAAGCGTATCATTATCACCAAATTTTAGCTCTTCCACTGCCACCGTGTCATTCTCATTCACCACTGGAATGACACCCAATTCTAGTAATTCCCTAAATGTATTGTATACGTTGAGATATCGACTGCGCTGCACCAAGTCACTACGGGTCAGCAAAACCTGAGCAATTGGTTGCTGCAAGGTTGTAAACAAATCGTCGTACACTCGCATTAACCTACCTTGTCCTACAGCTGCTACCGCTTGTTTTAGAGCAATTGCTTTGGGGCGTTCAGTTAGACCCAACCGAGCACAACCGACGCCTACAGCACCAGAAGATACTAAGATCGCACGATAGTTTTGCCTTCGCAGGTCTGAGAGGGTTTCTGCTAAGGTGGCTATTGTAGAAAGTGCCAATTGTCCGGTTTCTGGTTGTGTCAGGCTAGAGGTGCCTATTTTAACAACAATTGTTTGAGTCATTTGCCTAACCAATTGATAAAGCGCCAGTCCCCCTAATATATGAAGGCTGACGCTCTATATTTTATCTGTACTTATTATATTTGAGGTCTTTATTGTGCTGACCTCACTGTTATATATACCTATATTCTCCGAATTTTAGCGAAAACCAAAAGTTGTTAACTATTTCTTTAGATTTAGTTTCCTGTCTATTTGTCACGATTTTTAAATCTTCTTTTTTTAGGAGTAATTGAGGCTCCTAATATTTCTGATACCCAAACTTCAAAGTTCCGTATCGGATGAGAGCGCAGGGCTGCATCAGGGTGTATAATAGGCTCAACCAATATAGTAAACATTCCCAAGCGATTACCAGCTAACACATCAGTAAACAAGCGATCGCCAACCATTGCTACCTGGTTCTCGGGCAAATCCATTGCTTTGAGCGCTTCTCTAATCTTGCGACGCGAAGGTTTAGCAGCACCCGTAAAGTAAGGTAAATCGAGAGAGCGAGCGATTCCACCTATACGAGCATCACTGATGTTATTGCTTACCAACCATAATTTTGCACAAGTGCGGATCTCTTCTACCCACTGCTGCAATTCAGGAGAAGCTGACGCCACTCTTATCGGTACTAACGTTTCATCTACGTCTAACACCAAACCTTTAAGGTTGTATTTCCTAACTATATCTGGTGTGAGGTTTAACACCGACCCCTCTACAATCAAATCGGGCTGCAAGAAATCGTTCCAGCGCATAATGTTCCCAAGTCAGCGACTACCCTCTCTACCATCTTCTCCCTTGTAAAGTGCAAAGCCACAGCTTTAAAGGCAGCTGAGTCAAAACAGGTAACCGCTGCCTATCTTTAACTATCAAAGGTTTTCTATAGACCATGATAGTCTAAAACCCTTATTAAAAATTAAAATTTCTTTTAACTTCTAATTTGGGATTTATAAATTTCATTCAACTTCATTAAACAAGTGTTCTTCTAACAAAGGCTGAACTTTGCGGAACTCTTCTGGAGACAATAACTCGGGGTTACCATTTTTTGCTATGCGTGCAAAAAACAGCAAGGGGTCTAGGGGTGTGTAAATAGCATATTCTTGCTCTTCATGATAGAAATTAGCAAGAAGTTGCAACTGCTCTGGTTCTAGATCGGTTCCTTCATCTTCAATTTCCAAAGTGAAGAGTTCTGACTCCTCAACAGGAGGCAATTCACCAGAAACAGTTAAAGCATACGCAGTATTTTTTAATGCCAGGTTTTGTTCTGCAAGAACAACCTGAGCTGTTGCAAAAATTTCGTCAATTCTAGCTTCATCTTCAACCAGAATAGCTTCCTCTTCCTCATCGTCGCCTTCCCAAGAAAAAATTTCTACTGGTGAGTCAACAGGAAGAAGCAAGACATATTCTTGCCCATCTACTTCTAAGGAGTGCTCGATATAACAATCAAGGGTTCTTCCTTTTTCGTCGGTGAGAGTGATGGAACCGGCATGAACATTATCTTCTTCAGAAAATGGCGAGGAAAACATAGCCTAATAGGTGATTTATATTGAAAACGGACTTTCTTATCTTTATTCTTTTAACTGATATTATCAATCAAATAGTTATTGGAATAAATCATCAGTCTTGTAAAGATTACCTTAAATAATTGTATCAATCAACAGCAGCCTCCTTATCTTTGGACATGGATCGCCTTGCATCAAGCCATTGTTGCAAGATAAGAGCTGCTGCTTTACGGTCAATCAAGCCTTTATGACGGGAAGGCGAGCGATTTTCTGAGAGCAGCATTTGCTCTGCTTGAAAGGATGTCAGCCTTTCATCTATATATTCCACAGGAAGGTTGAGCGCTTTGGCAAGTCTTTTTGCAAATTTTTGTATTTGACGTGCCTGAAAGCCCAAAGATCCATCCATTGAATAGGGCAATCCTACAACCAAAACTTGTACTTCGCGATCGCTTGTAATTTGGCGGAGCTTTTCCACGTCTTTCTCAAAGGAAGTCCGCTCAACTGTGACTAAACCAGTGGCAATTAATCCCGTGCGATCGCATCCTGCTACACCAATTCGCTTGCTACCCACGTCTAATCCTAGTGCGGATACGTACTTTTGGGGAGTGGAAGACTTGAGGTTATTTCCCTGTGTCCCCAAATCCCCCACTCCCCGTATCTCTTTATCCCCAATTTCTTCCACGCCTCACTCCTCTACTCCTGCTGTGAAGAATCTGTGGTTTCTGGCTGACAAGAAGTTTCCATGCTGTTGTTGCATGAAAAAGCGACATTGTCTTGAGGGGGATTGGGTTGTACTCTCTCTGGTGCTGGTTGCCTTTTTTGCTTTGGTGGCGTCCAAGACATACCACCCGGTATTGGTTTGTGTGCTGGTTGCAAACCTTGCAGCATTTCCGGTAATTGAATTCCCTCCAAGGACACAAACTTAGATTCCCGTTGCTTGTGCCATACCGAACGAGACATCATTAGAGTGTGCTCTGTGCGCGTCGCCCCAATTCGTTCGAGATATTCTTCCCTTTCTGGATGGTAGTCTGCTGAGGTCAACTGTAAAGATTGAGGGGGAAAATCCTGAGCTATTCGCGCTAGTTGAGACAGCAGTTCTGGGTACAACCAGGTATAAGCTGGGTTTACGGTTAGAGTTCCTACGTGGGGCTGCTGACCTTTGCGATCGAGCCGTACTTGAAAGTAACCTATAGCTGCTTTGCGCTGGGGTTCAAATACGTAGCCACTCACCACTTCTGTTTTAGTCAGCCATTGCTTCACTGCTTCTGTCAAAGCACCCGACAAACTTGTTTTAAAATCATCGGCATTGCGATCGAAGACCTGTCGGACAATGGGTGGCATGGATGCCGTATCTAATTGATACAGCAGTTGTGCATCGGCATTACTGACAGGTAAGAGATTAGGTAAGTCTGGTTCTGCTTGTGCTAGTTCTTGAAGCAACTCTGGTTCAATTTCCCAGTAAGTCATTTCTGCTAGACGTTGAAATCCGTTTCGCCGATAAAGCGCCAAAGCGTCCTTATCGTTGACGTTAACTTCTAATATCCAAGTGCGAGCCTCTAAGATTGACTCAAAGCAATGGCGCAGAAGTTGTGAACCTATCCCTTGCTTATCAGTCGCACGCTCCAAAACCACGCGTTCTACCCGCCACGTGCTGTGTGTACGGTTAAACGGAGATACTTGGATCATGCCCAACAGCGTGCGTCCCTGTTCTGCGACATAAGCACAAAGACCGTACTGTAGGGGATTGGGAAACCAACTCAAAAACTTCAATAACCCATACCAACGGCGCAGCGATTGCATTTGCCGCATAGCATCACCAGATCCTTTCGGAGTTTGGGCTGCGAATGACTCTTGAGTTAGGCGGTCTATACCATCCAGATCCCGATGCTGGACGGGACGGATAATAACGCTGAGATTTCGAGGAAGCAATGAAGTCATTTTCATTCGAGCCGCCATTCAGCTTTTAGTCACTGAAGAAAAGGAACTGCTGCAATAATCTTAGCGGCTTTCCACTTGTTTCTAGTGAACCAAAAGTGTGATTTTACAACAAAAATACTTAAAAAGCAGACCTTGTTGAGAATGACTGAATCACTCTTACAAAATCTGCCTCTATCTTATTTTATTTTACCTTATTTAACCACGGTGTAAGAAACTCGACTGCCGATGTATTCATCTTGCCCCAGCCATTTTCTGCTAAGAACGGGTCAAGCAGCGTGTCTCTACATTAACGTGTATATCGAGGTCGCTGTTGCTTTCATCCTCAATCCTTCTTCTTTGTACTAGCTTTGCCGAGAAACCAGCTTTTCAAAATGAGCTTGAGTTTGATGGAGGAGTTGCTCTCGGCTATCTTCCACAGTCTGCTTCAGAGATGGAACCAGGTTGCGAGCTTGCAGAGTCATGTGAAGCTGTAGGTGGGCAACGTATTCACTAAAATCTTCACGTGTATGTACTGCGTTCGCGCCCTCAAGAAAAGTTGATTCCATTGCCACTCTGTTCTCCTTACATCGTTATGTAATTAAAGTGTTTACATTACCAATACTTATCATGTTGTTTTGCCTTAACTTCGTACTTCGCAATGAACTTTAATGAATGACAGACCAATTGTAAAGAAATGTAAAATTTAGAGGAAAGAGGATTGAGGGGACACTTCCAAAATGTTCCTGATTTCAAAGAAATCATGCCGAAATCGGTGAGTAAGCTCCGAAAAGACTTGGCTTTTGCTTTCTGTCTTTAAAATCGCTGCTTCAAAAAACGCAGACAAACAGGGTGTATAAAGTATTTTTCAGTATTATTAACTACACTTAAGTTATAACATAGACAAGCAGCAGACATTAAGGGGAAAGCCACTGACTCCCTTCCCAATGGCTATATCAGCCATAGCCGTAGGGTGAATATTGCCAGCTACATAGTGTGGTCGGGCAATGCCCACCTGCAAAAATCGGTAATTTTTAGATGGGAAAGGAAGTAAAAACTGCCACAAGCAAGGTTTGTGCCGTCAACCAAAGAATATGTCACAAGTGTTGCTGATTTATCTTTAAAAAAAATGTCAATACACAACTTCTCTAAAGAAACCATCAGCCAACAAGTTAAATCAGGAATTGCGATCCGAGGTGTAAAGTTGCAAGCTAGCTATTCAAAACTAGCTTTAAGCCAGAGAATAGTTATGCCATTTCTTCTGGTATTTTTCAGTATTATGGTGCTTGCGGTTATTAACTTTGCTTACTGGTTCAGCAGTAGTTTGGAGCAGCAGATAACGAGCCATCTTGAGACTACGACTTTAGCAGTTTTGCAAGCCATACACAAAGAAAAACAATTTTTACATTCTTGGACACGGCTGATAGCTGAACGAGAAGATGTTCGTACCGCAATTAAGCAATCCGATACACAAGCACTTCTAAAGATATTAGTGTCACAAAAAACAACTTTAAAATTAGATTTACTGAAAGTCGTTAATCAAAATGGTGTAACTCTATTAAATTTGAAACAGCCAGCATTAGATGAGTCATTTTTAGAAGATCGAAAAAGTATTTCCCTCGCACTGAGTGGCTTATATCCTTCTGATGTCGTTCATGTTTCTCAGCAACAAGGTCAGATAAAATCGGTATTAGTTGGGTTATCACCTATTCGAGACGGAGAAGAAATTATTGGTGCTATCGAACTGGGTACTGTTATCAAGCCAGAATTATTTCAACACACAGATCCCATTAAAGGAGAACACGTAGTTGCTTTTAATGTGCGTCAATCATCATTATCCGGTAAAGCAAATCTCCTGTGTGTTTACGCCTCCACAATACCAGCTGTTTGTAAAACTCAGTGGCAGCCTCCCGGAGTTACCGATGCACCTCAACGTTTTATAATTGCGGGAGAAGATTACTTAGCAAAAAGTGTTGCGATCGCGGACTTGAGTAATGCGTCTTTAACAGTTACAGTCTTAAAATCCCTTTCTCCCTTAAACAAGACTCTCCAGTTTTTATGGTTGAGGCTGTGGAGTTTTTTTATACTGGGTGCGTTAATAACCATTTTTGTAGGTAAAAGCATTGCGCGAAGAATTGCCGATCCCTTAGTAGTTGTTACTCAAGTTGCACAAAAAGTCACAAAAGAATCCAACTTTGAGCTACAAGCCCCCGTCACCAGTCAAGACGAAGTAGGAATACTAGCGGTTTCTCTCAACAGCCTGATTCGTAAAGTAGCTGAATACACTCAACAATTAGAACAAGCAAGATTAACCTTAGAAAAACGGGTGCAGGAACGGACTCAACAACTTTTACAGAAAAATCAGGAATTAAATTTAGCTTACGATCAACTGACTGAAGCATTAAACGAATTGCAGCAAACTCAAGCACAATTAATTCAAAAAGAAAAAATGTCTTCCCTTGGCAATATGGTAGCGGGTGTTGCCCATGAAATCAACAATCCCATCAACTTTATTTATGGTAATATAGCCTACACTAAAGATTATACAGAAGAATTACTCAGATTACTATTGCTGTATCAACAAGAGTATCCCCAGCCAACTCCAGCAATTCAAAATCTTTTAGAAGAAATTGATTTTAATTTTATCACCGAGGACTTAACCAAACTGATGTCTTCGATGAAAATAGGTGCTCAACGCATTCGCGATATTATTTTATCATTAAGAAATTTCTCACGTTTAGATGAATCAGAAATGAAATTTGTGGATATTCATGAAGGAATTGAAAGCACTTTATTGTTAGTCAATCACCAATTTAGAGATGAAATTAAAGTTATTAAAAAATATGGTGATTTACCATCGATTGAATGTTATCCTGCACAACTCAATCAAGTTTTTATAAATATTTTAAACAATGCTATAGATGCCTTAAAAGAGTTATTCGTTATTAATGATTCGCTACTTGTAGAGAAAGGACAAAGGAGAAACCGTCAAATTGAAATTTGTACTGAAAACGTGACTATAAATGACGTTGTTGAAGGAATTTGTATCAAAATCAAAGATAATGGTTCTGGAATAGAACCAAAATTACAAAATAAAATTTTCGATCCTTTTTTTACAACGAAAGAAGTTGGTAAAGGGAGTGGATTGGGATTGTGGATTTCCTATCAAATTATTCAGAAGCACAAAGGTAAAATAGAAGTTGATTCTGCCTTGGGTAAAGGAACAACGTTTATTATTACTTTGCCGCTGGTACAAACTAGGAATAGCTAATGGCTAATTGCTAACGGTTCCATTAGCAATTAGCCATTAGCTATTAGCCATTAGCAATTAGCCACTAACTCATTCACGGTCTCATAAGGTTTCTCAGCACCTTGTGCTAAATACTCAGCAAGCTGAGATTCTATTTGCTCGCGTACAATTTGACGGTATTCCAAGAAATGCTCGTTGTGAGCGCAGGTGGCAAGATAATGTTCTGCTACTCTGGGATTCCGCTTGATGATGCTAAACAAGTGATGCCAGAATTTCCATCTGGTTTCACGTTTGATTCCCTGTCTCCAGATAACAAGCAATAGCGCTTTCACAACCACCCACTCTGGCATTTTAAAAGGAGAAGTCCATGTTGGCTTGCCCATCATGAGAAAACAACGATAAGTGCGATCTAAGTACTGCATGGGCTCGTACAAAGTACAGAAAGCATCTATATATTCTCTAGCAATATCTTCTAAAGGACGAGTGGGAATAAAGTTCATTAAAGTCGTCTGGTTAATATTGCCATCTTTGTTATCTCGCAATCTTCCTTCCCGACTCAGGCGATGCCAAAGGGCTGTATTTGGAAGTGCTTGTAGCATGGCAAAAGTTGTAGAGGGAATTGCTGCTTGTTCGGCAAAGCGGACAATACGATTCCCTGCACCTGCTTTTTCTCCATCGAACCCAATGATAAAGCCAGCCATTGGGCGCAAACCTGCTTTGATGATGGTGTGAACCGCTTCAGTTAAGGAATTGCGGGTATTTTGAAACTTTTTCGTGAGTTGCAAACTGTCCTCATCTGGTGTTTCAATGCCCAAAAATACAGCAGCAAAACCGCACTCAACCATCAACTCCATTAATTCTGGATCTTGTGCTAGGTCGATAGAAGCTTCGGTATCAAACCGGAATGGATAGTTGTGCTTTGCCATCCAAAGCTTTAACTCTTTCAGCAACAGCTTCACGTTGCGCTTGTTACCGATAAAGTTGTCATCCACCATAAAAATACCGCGCCGCCAACCTAACTTGTAGAGGTAATCCAACTCTGACAATAGCTGTGCTGGAGTTTTGGTACGTGGCTTGCGCCCGTAGAGAACAATAATGTCGCAAAATTCACATTGAAAAGGACAGCCCCTTGAGAATTGGACTGACATCATGTCGTAGGCGTCGAACTCTAGCAAATCAAACCGGGGTATGGGGGTTGTTGTCACGTCTGGTTTTTCTGTAGCGCGAAAAATACCAGAAGTGTCACCTCGTTTGATTGCCCCGACAAACATCGGTAGGGTAACTTCTCCTTCATCTAGAATAAGAAAATCAGCACCCACTCCCTGAACTTCATGAGGAACTGAAGTTGGGTAAGGACCTCCCACAGCAACTAATTTACCGCGCCGCTTTGCTTCTCGAATTTGTTCGAGTAAATCTTGTTTTTGAACAATCATAGCGCTAAAAATACACACATCTGCCCATGCCCATTCTTCCTCTGTAACTGGGCGAATATTACGGTCAACTAACTTGAATTCCCATTCTTGGGGTAATATTGCCGCTACTGTCACTAAACCCAAAGGTGGTAGCAAAACCTTACGATTAACTAACTCTAAAATTTTTTCATATGACCAAAATGTTTTGGGAAAAACAGGATAAACCAGTAAAATTCGCATGAACCGTCATACCTCACCAAAATCAGCGTACAAGGAAATTAGTATTTGATGCTTGAGAGTCTTCCAGACGCAGTTAACTTTTATAAAGTTTCTGAGATCTCCTAGCTTAAAATATATTTAGTCAATTTTTTCACCAAGTGTTGTGTAATTTAACGGGAATTTTATAGGATGGCATCAAAATCTGAAAAGCTGTTAGCAATGTGTCAAAATTTCTGAAACACCCCTAAACTACCGTGAATAAAGGGGACTTTAACAGTGTTTTTCTACATTCTTTCTGTAAGTGTCTAAATAAAATCTGAGACTCGAGAGATCTTTTCTCAGAGGATCTCGAAATACTTTATAAAGTTGTAATTTATACTAGTATAACATGACTGAAATAACTATACCATTGGGATTGAGAAAAAAGATTCAGTAATAAGCGTTTGCGCCTTCTATCCTCAGACGAGCGTACTTCTGCCTTCACGTACTAGTATTGATAACTGGAAATGGCACGGCAGGTATTACGACCGGGAAAACCTCCTCCAGATAATTCTCTAAGGAGATATCCAAAGGGGATTTGTTTGTATAGTAGCGAATTATATTGGTCCAAAACTTTTAAAAAATCTTCTAAAAACTGATATGAAAATAGGATTGGCACTCGAGATCGACCTCTCCGTCGCTAGTTACCAGCCTTTAATTTCAAAGTAACCCGTAACCTTACATACTAGTTTTACTTAAATTTTTAATACTTTTTAACTTGTGATTGGGATCACTGCCAAAAGATTTTTAGAGGTAAAAAATATATCATCTTGAGTATGAAGGAAAGGTGTAGTAATATGCTCAAGTTGAGTGATTACGAAATTCTAGAGAAAATTCACATCAGTAGTAATACTGTTATTTATAAAGGATATATTATACATAACAAGAAACCAGTTATTATTAAAACTTATAACTATCAACAGCCCTCCTTAGAAGAAGTTAATCTATTGAAACATGAATATCAAATAACTAAAGATTTAAATATAGAAGGAATTATTAAGCCGTATAATTTAGAAAGCTATAATAATGAGCTAGCTCTAGTACTGGAATATTATGAAGGGCAATCGATAGACCGACTCATTGAACAGCAAAAGCTTGAATTAAAAGAATTCTTAGAAATAGCAATTCAATTAGCACAAACTTTATCAGAGTTGCATGCCAATCAAATTATTCATAGAGACATAAAAAGTTCAAATATTCTTCTAAATGTAGAAACTAAGCAAGCAAAGATTATAGATTTTGCGATCGCAACACGTTGGTCTCCAGAAAATACAAATATCAGCAGTACAAACAGCCTTGAAGGGACTCTTGCCTATATGTCCCCAGAACAGACAGGTAGAATGAATCGTCAGATTGATTTTAGGTCTGACTATTACTCATTAGGTGTCACCTTCTATGAAATGCTGAGCGGTCAGTTACCATTTGCAGCAACAGACCCAATGGAACTCATTCACTGTCACATTGCGAAAAAACCAGTTCCACCCCATGAGCTAAACTCAGAAATCCCAGAAATGGTTTCTGAGATTATTGTAAAATTACTAGCAAAAAACCCAGAGGATAGATACCAAAGCGCTTTGGGGTTAAAACACGACTTAGAATTTTGTTTAAATCAACTGACAACTACAGGTAAAGTTTCCCATTTCACTATAGGGAAACAAGACTTATTGAGCGAACAATACACCCATCAAAAACTCTATAACGACGAATTAGAGTTAAACCCTACTTCCGCTCGCCTTCCAGTTACGAAAACAACAAAATTAACAGCTACGGAAGTCATAGATGCTTTCGATTTTTCAACAGTCATGAAATTTTCTTGCGCTATCTCAGAAGAAATTTATCTGGATAAGTTGCTAGATAAGTTAATGCATATTCTTATTGAAAATGTAGGAGCACAAAGAGGGTTACTAGTTTTACAAAGATCGGGGAAATTAGTTTTAGCAGCTGAAGGTTCTCTAGAATCCGAGAAATCCGTTTTAGTTCCTTTTATACCTATACAAGAGAACCTCGATCTACCTATATCTATTATTAAATATGTTGCTCAAAATCAAGAAATTTTAGTATTTGATAATGCAAATCAAGAACATTTATGTAAGAACGATCCCTATATTATCAAGCATCAAACCCAGTCAATTCTTTGTTTGCCAATTATCTATAAAAATCATTTAACAGGATTGTTATATCTAGAAAATACCATAACTCAGGGTGCTTTTACACGCGATCGCCTTAAAGTTCTATCACTGCTGTGTACGCAAGTTTCTATCTCAATTGAAAATGCCAATCTTTACAGCAATTTGCAGAGCCATTCCCAAGAACTAGAGGAAAAAAATCAGGCTCTACAGGAATCTGAAGCGAGAGAAAGAGAAAAGGCAAGACAGCTAGAAGCAACATTACAGCAACTACAAAATACACAGCTACAACTTATACAAAATGAAAAGTTGTGTAGTTTGGGACAAATGGTAGCAGGTATTGCTCACGAAATTAATAATCCAGTCACCTTTATAACTGCCAATCTCTCTCATGCAAGTAACTATACTAAAGACTTGCTCCATCTTATCAACTTGTACCAGTTCTACTATCCCAAACCAGTTGATGAAATTAAAGACGAGATAGAAGCAATGGACTTGGCTTTTCTTCAAGAAGATTTGCCAAAAATGCTGAAATCATTAAAAGTAGGAGCAGACCGGATTAAAGAAATTATCCGCAATTTGCGAAATTTTTCCAGACAGGATTCAACCGAACTGACGCTGCAAGATATTCATGAAGGAATCGATACAAATTTGATGATTCTACAACACCGTTTGAAAGCCCAACCTCACAGACCTGCCATTGAAGTGATTAGAGATTACAGTGATTTACCAATGGTACAGTGTTATGCCGGGTTGCTCAACCAAGTGTTTATGAATCTTCTGGCTAATGCGATTGATGCTGTTGAAGACTCATTTGTCATTCGTCATTCGTCATGTCTACGAGACGATGAACAAATGATACATAACACGGGACTGATTCATATTCGCACAGAAATATCAGATAGCGATCGCGTGACAATTCGGATTGCAGATAATGGTTCTGGGATGCCAGAAGAGGTGAGATGCAAGCTGTTTAGCCCGTTCTTCACCACAAAACCAATAGGTAAAGGAACAGGTATTGGGTTATCAATCAGCCGTCAGATTATTGAAGAAAAGCACAAAGGACAGTTGAGTTGTATTTCATCACCCGGTCAAGGTGCAGAATTTATCATAGAAATTCCCCTCAGACAACAATACGAAGAAACACAAGTGAATGAAATGGTATTTTAGGTTAATTGTTCTTTTAGCCGTATAAACTGGGTATCCTTTATTACAAGCTATCTAGCAATTTTGTAGGATGTAACAGAATGAATCAACTTTACTGGTTGATTGTAATTACACTCTTGTATTTAGGATTTTCTTGGTTGCGGCATCGATACTTACCACAGACTTCTTGGATTCGGGAGGTTGCTACGTTACGCAAACCTCTGCTAAACCAACAAAACCTAACTCGTGCTCAGATTTGGGGTAACAGTCTCGATTTTTTGAAGCTCGGCTTCGTCGAAATGTCTGTTTATCTCGTTTTGAATTATCTCACGAGTCCCATGACTGAGAGCGGTTCTCAAGAACCTGTAGTGTTGTTTGTACAATTTATATTGTTTGTCTTGTTTGCAGTCAGTTGTTTTGGATTGGGTTTTGGGCTCTACCTCATTCGTAACTTACTTTATTGGCAAATCTTTGAATTCGTAATTCCTTCATTACGTCGAATCTTTCAATCAAAATATTTTCAATCTCAATCTACTTCCCCCAGTCTTGATTTACCAAGAGAATGGGTCTAAAGCCTCGCCCTTCTAGGGCGACTTATATGTGTTATAATATTTTGCGCAGAAGTTTTCCACGGAAAATGATTGTTTTAGAATTCAAAGCCAAAGGGAAAACGACTCAATATACTGCCATTGATGAGGCGATTAGGACTGCTCAATTTGTTCGCAATAAGAGTATCCGTTTTTGGATGGATAATCGAGGCGTGGGACAAAAACAAATGTATCGCCTTAGTAAGTCATTGAGAAGCGAATTCCCGTTTGTAAAAGCTTTGAATTCTAGTGCTTGCCAAGCTTCTATTGAACGGGCTTATAGTTCTATTGCTCGTTTTTACGACAACTGCAAAAAGTCTGTTCCGGGTAAAAAGGGATATCCAAAGTTCAAGAAAAATTCTCGCTCAGTGGAGTATAAAACCTCTGGGTGGTCACTTTCCGAGACCAGGAAACAAATAACCTTCACCGACAAAAAAGGTATTGGTACGCTCAAGCTGAAAGGAACATGGGATTTAAACTTCTACCAATTAGAACAGGTAAAACGAGTTAGATTAGTTCGTCGTGCTGATGGGTATTATGTTCAATTTCTGATTAGTGTAGACAACAAATTAGAAACACAACCCACAGGGAAAACCATTGGTTTGGATGTAGGACTTAAAGAATTCTATACCGACAGCAATGGACATAGTGAACCTAACCCAAGGTTTTATCGCACAGGAGAGAAACGTCTAAAATTTAGACAAAAGCGCGTTTCTCGTAAAAAGAAAGGCTCTGCCAACCGTAAGAAAGCTATTAATAAATTAGGGCGAGTACACCTCAAAATAAGTAGGCAACGTGAAGAACACGCCAAGAGACTGGCGCGTTGCGTAATCCAATCTCACGACTTGGTATCCTATGAAGATTTGAGGATTAAAAATTTAGTGAAAAATCACTGTCTCGCTAAATCTATTAATGATGCTGGTTGGTATAAATTCAGAAAATGGTTGGAGTATTTTGGGGTGAAGTTTGGCAGGATAACTGTTGCGGTTAACCCCGCCTACACTTCTCAAGAATGCTTCAGTTGTGGCGCAATAGTCAAAAAATCTCTATCTACAAGAACCCATGTTTGCGAATGCGGCTTTGTAATAGATAGAGACTCGAATGCCGCTATCAATATTCTGAAATTAGCCTTGAGTACCGTAGGGCATACGGGAACTTGGATCTACTATCCGAACGCTTCAGGAGATTCGACCTCTACTCATACTGGAGAAATCCTGTATCAGCAAGTTGGGTCTGTGATTGAAGAATCTTCGCCCTTATAGGGCGGAGAGTGTCAAAAATTGAGCTAAAGATAACACCACAAGAAGCTGTTCGGGTTACCGACAAGCTAGTGGAGTTCTCCCGACAGAAACGCTGTCAATGGTGTAGGGGTCATGGCAAAGAACGAGATAGCGAGGCAATGTGTTTGAATTGCTTGGGCCAAGGTTACCACTATGAATTAGACTCTTTAAAGGTTCAAATTCCGGCTGGTGTGAGTGATAATACCCGATTGCGTATCAAAGGAGCAGGGAACACCGACAGCCAAGGTGACTCAGGCGATTTATTCATCATCCTAAAAATCCAATAACGTTTAGCTGTAGCACACGCAATTATACGCCACTAATTTTTAATACATCACCCATTGTTTCGCAATAATTTGGTAATGCAAAACTTGCAGGATTAACAACAGTTTTGTAAGTAAAATGTCGGTAGTTCATACAGAATCTATCCCAAGCAGCCATTTGAATGCGGAACAACACTATAATTAAGTTAGCTAACGATACAGACAAAGGGATGCGAAAGTAAATTTTTTTCCCAAGATAGCTACAAACCTCTTGAATAGCTTCGTCTGCAGTGATTTGCTTTTGACCTAACACAAACCGACGCGTTTTTTCTTCTTCTGGTGGATTATCTATCAAATATTTTACGACAGTGGCAATGTCTTGTCCGTGAATAAAGTGAAAGCTACCATCGGCGCTCAAAAAACGGATGAGATCTATATATTTTGTCACTTGTGGAATACCGCTTGTTGCGTGTGAGTAAGGTTTTTTGCTATCACCACCCAATACTAAAGTGGGAAACACAGAAGTGACTTTAGATGCGATCGCGAGTTGTGATATCTTGTGCAAGCAATCATATTTAGACCGGATGTAATCTGTCCCTAATTCCCCTGCTTCTTTTAACGGTTGATTGTGACTATCCAAAACACTCGCTGTGGAAAAATAGATAACTTGTTCGCACTTTTGCGGATCTAACAAGTTCAGTAATTCTAAAGTTTTAGATACATTAATTTCATATGTTCCTTCTCCACCCCAAGCAGTTGCTGTCAGCACCGCAACATCTATTGTTTTCAACAAGTCAGCAAATTGCCCTATTTCTTGCATATCACCTTGCAATACAGTGATATCCGGTCGTGCTTGCGTATCAACTTGCAGCTTTTTTGGATTTCTAACCAATAGATACAGCTCGTGGTTTGTTTGTTGTATTAAAGTTTCGCTTATATAGTGACCGATACAACCGCTTGCACCCGTCACAAAAATCTTTTTATGACTCATAGTGAAAATTATAAATTATGAATTATGAATTATGAAGTATAAATGGTAAAAAAGTTTCATAATTCATAATTTTAACTTCATAATTTATAACTGCTCCCTCCTCACACAGTCACTGCATTGAGATTTTTTGCAGTCTCAAAGAAGAAAGCTACATTTTCCTCTGGTGTTTCTGGCAAAACACCGTGACCGAGGTTGAGAATATGCCCTCTGTTACCTGCTTTGCGAACGGTATCGAGAATGCGATCGCGAATAAACTCCTTAGAACCGAATAGCACCCCTGGGTCTAGATTGCCTTGCACTTTCATTTGCCTGCCCAATCTTTCCCGTGCGTCTGCCATGTCTACTGTCCAGTCTACACTGATAATATCTGCACCCGAGTGTGCCATTCTTTCCAGCAAACCAGCGCTACCGGTAACTAGCAGAATTAAGGGTGTCTCTGGATGAGTTGCCTTAACTTGCTCGAAAACTCTTTGCTGGTAGGGGAGAGCAAAGACTTCGTAATCTTGAGGGCTTAACTGACCTGCCCAAGAGTCAAACATTTGTACTACTTGAGCACCACAATCAATTTGGTAGCGGACATAGGTGGCGATGGAATCTGCCAATTTTCCTAGCAGTTGATGCAGGATAACTGGGTCTGAAAACGCCATATTTTTGATTATGGAGTAGGTTTTGGAACCTTTTCCTTCTACAGCGTAAGCTGCCAATGTCCAGGGCGCACCCACAAAGCCCAAAACAGTTGACTTATTACCTACTTCCTGCCGCAACGCCTTTAAGATTGGTTTAATGAACGGCAGAGACTCTTCTGGTTCTAGAGGGTGAAGGTTAGCAATTTGCTCAGATGTACGGATGGGCGAGTAAATAATAGGACCTTTGCCTTCCGCGATATCCATATCAATGCCTATGCCAGGGAGCGGTGTGACAATGTCGGAGAACAAAATCACTCCATCTGGCTGAAAGGCTTTCCACGGTTGCAAGGATATTTCAATCGCTACTTCCGGTATTTCCGAGCGATCGCGAAAAGAAGGGTACTTCTCCCGTAAATCTCGATAAGCTTTCATGTACCGTCCTGCTTGCCGCATCATCCATACGGGAGGACGATCTAAAACTTCACCACGAGCTGCTCTAAGGAGAAATGGATCGTTAGAGGAAACACCCATTTAACAATTCATCCTAAAATCTTTTTTGTCATTGTTTAGCTTATCATTCCCGCTTTGCCCTTTTTCCAAGAGAAATACCTTTTGGGGCTGTTCGCAAAACTTCTTATAAAATTATTGACTAAATGCAAAGTTTTAAGAAGTAAATATTGACAATTTTTAATAATTGCCTGTATGTAATTTTGTTTGGATTTCAAATTTTGGAATAAAAGATAAAGTACATAGGGTAGACAATGCTCGCCCTACACTCATTAGAATTTTCCATAGATGATATTAGTAAGATTCGTAGTATTGACCTAATTTTTTAACAAATTGGTATAAAACCTAAAAAATAAAACATTTCTAAATTCTTCGTGGGATAAAGAAAATCAGTATCTTTAGATACCAAATCTCCAAGATAGTCTTTTCTCATAACATCAAACAGATAAAAGCAATTATGTAAAGAAATATAAATTTTTTATGTCAACCAACTCAAACCACCCCTCGAATGAAACGCCTTCCTCTAGTGTTGTTATTCCACAAAGGTATTTAATAGCGCGATCGCAACGCCAAAAATTTTTCATCCTGTTCTGTTTCATGACTGTCTTGGGGTGGGTTGTAGGCGGAATTGCCAGTATAGCGATAGAAAAGATCCTTGCAGAAACACTGTCACCTGAGATTCTTCAGCAACCAAGATGGAACGCTTTGGGGAGGTATATCAGTTATTGTGTGTTTGCGCTTATCTATGGGGTCGATCAAGCACTTGTTGTCAGACAATATATATCTGGTTGGCTGTGGATGATAGCAACAAGTTTGGGCTGGCTGGTTTCCACCAACGTTTCTACAGCTTGGATTGACTACATCTCATCTATCGCCTCATCCTTAAACAGAAATCTCACTTTTCAAGAGGCTTTGATTTTTGGAATTGTGTCAACGACTGCGTACATTTTCTCAGGGATTTGGCTGGGATTTTTCCAATGGATAGTGCTGCGCCGATATACCGCACGTGCTTGGTGGTGGAATTTTTTACCTTCAATTTCATTTTTACTGATTAGTTTTGTGGTGGGATTGCTATCCGTTGTGCAAGATTTTATTCCAGCACCGAGCCGAGATCGGGTAGTGTATTTGAGCGGACAGGGATTTACAGCTATTATTCTGGGAATTATCCCAGCTATTGGCTTTTGTATCCTAAAAACAAAACATCGGAAACAGATTGACGAAGATGACTAAAGACAATGCTTTGCAAAGGACACTCACTCCACCCACTGCGTCCAAGAAACCTCATGTTTTAGAATTACATGGCGATCGTCGTATCGATAATTACTTTTGGATGCGCGAGATTGATAACCCAGACACGATCGCTTATTTAGAAGCTGAGAACGCTTACACTGAGGCTATGATGCAGCATACAGAAGCATTGCAAACAAAGCTTTACGAGGAAATGCTTGCTCGCATCAAAGAAACAGACTTATCAGTACCTTATCGCAAAGATAACTATTATTATTATTCACGTACTGAAGAAGGTAAGGCATATCCAATACACTGTCGCAAACAAGGTAGCCTCGAAGCACCGGAAGAAGTGCTATTAGACCAAAACGAGTTAGCACTAGAGCACGAATTCTTTAGTTTGGGTGTCCTGCAAGTAAGCCCCAATCACCAGATTTTAGCTTACTCAGTTGATACCAGTGGAGCCGAGCAATACACCCTTTTCTTTCTCGATCTAACCACCAAAAAGCTTTACCCGGAAACTATCCCCGAAACCTATTATTCTTTTGCCTGGGCAAATGATAATAAAACGGTATTCTATACCAAGATAGATCCTGCAAACCGCCCGTTCCAGCTTTTTAGACACACTTTAGGAACTTCTGCAGACGAAGACGTTCTCATTTTTCACGAACCAGATGATGCTTTCTTTTTGGAAGTTGGAAAAACGAGAAGCGAAGCATACATTATGATGAGTTTGGGTAGCCAAATTACATCAGAAATTCATTACTTAGATGCCAACGAGCCCAATGGAAATTTTCAAATTTTTCTGCCAAGAAAGACAGGAGTATTGTATGATATCGACCATCACAGTGATTCCTTTTACATTGTTACCAATGAAGAGGCAATTAACTTTAAACTCATGAAAACTCTTGTCGCCTCACCAGCACGGGAAAATTGGCAAACAGTCATTCCTCATCGAGAAGATATCATGCTTTCGGGTGTTAGCTTATTTGCCAACTATATGGTGATTTATGAAAGGCAAGGTGGGCTACCTATCGGGAGAGTACAAAATTTATCGACAGGAAATATTTATCAAATTTCCTTTCCAGAACCAACCTACGATTTTTACGAAAGTAGTAACCCTGAATTTAACACAACAATCCTGCGATTTAATTACACCTCTTTCACTACTCCCCATTCTGTGTTTGATTATGACATGGAAACAAATCAGCGAGAGTTGAAAAAAGAGATAGAAGTTTTGGGCGGATACGATCGCGATCGGTACCAAAGCGAATGGTTGGTTGCTACCTCTGCTGATGGAACGCAAGTTCCCATATCTATTGTTTACAAAAATGGCATTCAAAAAGATGGAAAAAATGCTCTATTCTTGACAGGATATGGTTCTTACGGTTATCCTTCCTCTTCTGGGTTTTCCTCCAATCGACTCTCATTATTAGACCGTGGAGTCGTGTTTGCCATAGCTCATATTCGCGGTGGTGGTGAAATGGGAAGGAAGTGGTATGAAGATGGCAAATTTTTGAAGAAAAAGAACACCTTTACTGATTTTATTGCTTGTGCTGAGTACTTGATTGGTGAAAAATGGACATCCAGCGATCGCCTTGTGATTTCTGGTGGAAGTGCAGGCGGCTTATTGATGGGAGCAGTTATGAATATGCGTCCCGATCTGTTTAAAGCCGTCATTGCTGATGTTCCATTTGTAGACGTAGTTACAACCATATTGGATACTTCCTTACCCCTTTCCGTAACAGAGTGGGAAGAATGGGGGAATCCAAACGATAAAGCTTATTACGACTACATAAAATCCTACTCTCCCTATGACAATGTTGAAGCCAAAGATTATCCGGACACGCTTATTTTAGCAGGTTTAAATGATTCTCGTGTCAAATACTGGGAACCGGCAAAATGGACGGCAAAACTGCGAGAAATCAAAACAGACAAAAATATTCTCCTGCTGAGAACTAATATGGGTGCGGGTCATAGCGGTGCATCTGGGCGTTATGAAAGCTTGAAGGAACTCGCTTTTGAATATGCCTTTGTTTTAGATAGGTTAGGTTTGGGAGATTGTTAATTATAAGTCAATACGGTTTAGCTAAGACTCGTCTAGCCCCCCTTAAAAAGGGTGGGATCTTCAAGGATGAGATATTGTTAACTGAAGCGTGTTGAATTATAAGTTCACTGATGTAGGAATTCTATTTGAACCCGTTTTCTCTCGTTCCCAGGCTCAGCCTGGGAATGCAGTTGATGAGACTCTACCATCAAGTAACAAAACAAGGTAATATAGCTGCGTTCGTTGGAGATTTTAATGCCTTATTTAAGAATAAATCAGCCAAGCAAACTGACCAACGCCAAACCCAAAATAGACAATTAAAGCTAGGAAAAATAAACCAATGCTGCTTCCTATGATGAAATAATCAGTCGTACTAAGTATAGATTCGTGAAGATAAGTTCTCTGAGAACTACCAGAAAAAGCTTTTGATTGTAATACAACTTCTAAGGTTTGGGATTTAGTCATAGCATTTAAAATAAGCGGAACTGCAACGGTAGCATAGACTCGAGTTCGTTGCATCCAACCCATTTTTTCAAAAGCTAGCCCTCTCAATCGTTGAGCTTCAATAATCGATTGGATTTCTTCAAAAAGTACGGGAAAAAATCGTAGAGTAGACGAAAAAATAAAGACAATTTTATAAGGTATATTAGCCTTAACCATACTGACAATCATTTGATTGACATCAGTTGTGAAAATTCCTAATGGAATGACTAGAACCATGGTTAAAGTTTTAAATATAACATTCACTCCATATAAAATTCCTTCTAATGATATTTTTCCTCCACCAAGAAACCACCAATTTGAAGGAATAGTCAGTAGAGAAGTTAATTCTTCCTTGTGGGTTAATAATTTCACTTGAGAGACATTAAACAACCCCATACTCAATAAGAGGAATATATAAAAAGGAATCATAATTTTCAAAAGAGTCGCCAAATAATTTAACTTGACTCCTGCTATGAGACAAGCAAGGGCAACACTTAAAGTTAAAAGACCTCCGGTAATAGGACTTTCCCAGATAAAAGCAATCAGGGTAATTGTTCCTATCATCACCAATTTTGTACGAAAATCTATACGAGTAAAAATTGAATCTCGTTTTACAGTCTGAAAATTTCTAATTCCCATCACTTTATCTCCTAAACAGAATCACGAGATACAAAACAATTAGCTAACTCTTGAGGAGTCAATAAAGGATAGTTTTGATTGGTAAGCTCGGAAAGCTTTTGAGATAACAAAACTGCTTGCGGTGGAGTTAAATAAGTTGATTGTAATAATTCTGTCTCATGGTAAGCTTGACGTATAGGTGCGTCGAGAAGAACGGTTCCTTTTCCCATAACGACAACCCGTTGGGCGTATTCAGTCATTAAATATAAATGATGAGTAATAACAATTACAGTTTTTCCCTGCTGATGTAATTGACGGCTTACATCCAAAATTGAGCAAGCTCCTTGGTAATCCTGTCCGATAGTTGGTTCATCGAAAATAACGATTTCTGGATTCATGGCTAGAATCGCCGCAATTACAATCCGAGCACGATCGCCTTTAGGTAAAGACAAGGGATGAAGATGGCGCTCGTCCCATAAGTTCATATTTTTAAGGCTGTTATGAGTTCTTTGCTCTACGATTTTGCGCGAGTACCCCAAATTTCGTAAAGCAAAGGAAACTTCTTTTTCTACTGTTGTGTTAAAAATTTGGTTATCGGGATTTTGCGCGACATAGCCGATGGAACGAGCTAAACTACTAACTGACAGGTTACTTGTCTCTTGATTATTAACGTATACCTTTCCTTGAGATGGTTGTAAAAGGTTGAGGAAATGCTTAACCAAAGTACTTTTTCCTGCTCCATTTTGCCCAACAATTAGCACATATTCTCCCCGATAAATATCGAGAGAAACATCCCGCAATGCTTGCGTACCATCCTCATAGATGTGACTTAGGTTTTGCACGGACAATAAGGGCGTTTGCGTACTTTTTTCATTTTGAGAAAATTCAGGGGATGGAACAATTTGATTTGCTGTAGATAATTTGCTCAACAAAGAGAACCCATCAGAGAGCGTCACGGGAATTTGACTAACGGGAATTTGACGTTGGTTGATAAAGTAAAAAGTTTGAGCAACTTGAGGCGGACGCAGGTTGTGCTGTCTTAATTGTTCGATCCGAGAATAAATTTGATTGGGCGTTCCCACGTCTAAGAGCTGACCATCAGATAAAAAAGCCAAGCGGTCGGCGAATTGAGCCATCTCTTCAGCTGCATGGGAAACCATAACAATTGAAATGCCTAATTCTTGATTGAGTTCTTTAACAGTAGCAAAAACTTCTTCAGAACCAATGGGGTCTAATTGAGAGGTCGGTTCATCGAGAATGAGTAGAGCAGGTTGTAAAGCTAAGGTTGCAGCAATGGCTAAACGTTGTTTTTGTCCGCCAGATAATTCCTGAGGATTTTTTGTTTCACAGCCTTCCAAGCGAACTGCTTCTAAAACTTGGGGAATCCGCTTGATAATTTCATCTCTAGGAACGCATAAATTTTCAAGAGCAAAAGCAATTTCATTTTCTACAGAGGTGGAAGTGAGTTGCATTTCAGGGTCTTCAAATACCATCCCTACATAACGCGCTAACTCAGATATCGGACACTCAAGAGTATCCTTCCCTGCAACTGTAATATGTCCAAAAAAACGTCCCCCATAAAATTGAGGAACAATTCCATTCAGTGCGAGACATAGTGTAGTTTTCCCCGCACCTGTTGGTCCGATAATACCTAAAAATTCTCCGGAGTAGATTTCTAGAGAGATATCTTTTAATACTGAGTTAGGAGAACTTGGGTAAAGATAAGAGAATTTTTCTAAAGTGGCGATCGCTTTCATTCTTTTAATAAATGGCTTCTCTAGGTTTCACTAAATTGATCTCTCTGAGCCCGGAAATGACGCCCGCACCAATAACTGTCGCAGCTACACAGCGAATCAAGTTTTCTACAGGGATGACAGGAATCAAGACCATCCATACCTCTTCTGGCCAATTAAATATGTAGTACGTTATTGTTGTTGCGCTCAGATGAATAACACCCCATACCATCCATGTTCCTAAAAATAAACCCGTTATTAAGGGAATAATCTTCTGACTTGAGATCCATCGAGCAAATAAAGTGCGTGTAGGTAAGGCAAATAACACTAGACCAGACCAGTCAACGAAAGAACCTGCTATGACTATGTTGGGAGCTACGCCATTGCGAAGGGCGCGATCGGCATACAGAAAAAGCTCAAAGGCGAAAAAAATAGTCAATGCGATCCACCAATATTTGCGTCTGTAACTTAAAACCATCATTCCCGCTGTAAAGCTACCTAGCATTGCTCCCCAAATTGACAATAAGGGAATACCTGCAGTGTAGGGAGCTAAAAAAGTTCCAATTAACGTACCAATACCACTAGCTAATGCACCACTCATAGGTCCAAGTATCCATCCTAACAAAGGAAAAATACTTTGGCTCAGTGGCATTCCTCCTCCCGATGCCAATACGATAGTGAACGGAATAAAAGCAAGCGCCGTGGTTACTGCTGCTAAAACGACAATGTACGCCACGGGAGTTCCGTCAATAGAAGCAGTACTCGTAATTTGAACTTTCCGTTCTTCTCCTTCTGGAGAATGAATCAGTGTCATGGTTATATCTAGTCCTAATTAGGGCGGAGCGAAAAACTTTGGGTTCTGGTGGTTATACTAACCTAGATTTACTTTCAAATGGGATTGAGAAGTTCCGCGATCGCTAAGAAATATAGCCATTCTATTTGAGATCCAAACAAGGGAGACAAGGAAGAGGTGATTGTAAATCATTTGGGAGTGCTATAGCATTTAGTTATACTGCGTTTAACTAAATACTCCTCGATCTGGATCTAAAGTTACCTCCATATTGACTACTAAAGCACTATTCGGTCTATCATAGCCTCATTGTATACAAGATGCTGATTTCATTGATACTTCAGTATCTTTTTCACCAACCTATAGTTTGGAAATAACAGAGTCGGCAATGAGTGAAAAAAAGATGACTTCTCCAAGTGGCTTGGAGTATTACTACGTTAGTAGTCAAGAGGAAACACAATATATTTATTCAGAAATCTTTACTGAACAGCAATATATTGGACATAATATTGTCATTAACGAAGGTGATTGTATATTTGATGTTGGGGCTAATATTGGACTCTTCTCTCTATATGTAAGTACCATCCAAGAAAAATTAAAAATTTATGCTTTTGAGCCAATTCCAGAAACTTTTGCCGTGTTAGAAAAAAATAAACAGTTGCACTCCCTAGATAATCTGTTCGTATTTAACTATGGTTTGAGTTCAGAAAACAACTTAGAAAAAGCGTTCACTTTTTATCCCGACATGGCGGGAAATTCAACAACAAGACCTGGTGAAATACTTGTGGAGCAGGAGTCTTTTCCTTCTGAAATCAGAATAGAAGACCTCTTTAAAGATTTTTTTCAAGATGAGAAAAAAATAAAATGTGAGGTAAAAACACTGTCTTCGGTGATTTCTGAATTAGGGATTAGCTCAATAGAATTATTGAAGATTGATGTAGAAGGAGAAGAATACGAAGTTTTGAAAGGCATAGAAGACAGTGACTGGTCTAAAATCAAGCAAATAATTGCTGAAGTTCATGATAAAAATGGGCGAATAGAAAAAGTGAAAAAAATGCTGACTTCCCATGGTTTTAACATAGAACTGCGAAAAAGAGAACTTTTACCTTCTACATATGTAGATACCTTTAATTTGTATGCTAAGCGTTAAAGTTTAGTTAACAACTGGCTGAAGCGTCGGGCGGTAACAGGTGCATCAAACTCTGCAACTTTAACCCGCCCTGCTTTGCCAAGTGCAGAGCTTTTCTCTGGTGATAAAAGTACTTCTGCTAGCTGACGTGCTAAATCTTCCGGATCTAGAGGGGTTGCTAGCAAACCTTGTACGCCATGTTGAATTAATTCGGGTGTAGAGGACGAACGACTGGCGACAATGGGCTTGCTAGTTGCCATGGCTTCAGCAAAGACAATCCCAAAGCCTTCTTGCAGGCTTGGCAAGCAGAAAACATGACAGCGAACGTACTCGCGTACTAGTTTCTCATAAGGGAGGTAGCCGAGGAAGGTTACGTTTTGATTTAAATTGAGTTCTTGAGTTAGACGGCGCAAGTTGTCCCATTCTGGTCCTTTGCTTGCAATTCGCACTTCCACATCTGGTATTCGATCGCGGAGAATTGCTGTTGCTCGAACCAGGGTAGCAACGTTTTTACGCGGATACTGCACGCCAACACACAATACGGTGGGACGCGCATTATTAGCTTCTTGACTGATAGATGTTATTGCTGCATCCCATGCTTGGAGGTCGATAGGAGGCGGTACAATTTGGATGTCTTTGGTGTAGTTATAGAGATAGCTTAGCCTGGTGCGAGAGTAATCGCTAGTGGCAATTACCATATTGGCACGATGGACGCTGACTCGTTCTGCTTTTGCCATCAACTCTAAAGAGACACGTACCCACCCCCGCTCAAACTTGGCTTCGTCGGCAATAATACCATGAATGTAAGCAATAAATGGGGGTTTGATGCGATTG
The DNA here is from genome assembly GCF_000760695.4 of Tolypothrix bouteillei VB521301. GTDB lineage: Bacteria > Cyanobacteriota > Cyanobacteriia > Cyanobacteriales > Nostocaceae > Scytonema > Scytonema bouteillei_A. Next base: position 2,012,812 of record NZ_JHEG04000001.1, read on the forward strand.
GCAATGGTGTAACCATCCATATCAAGACCAATAACAGCATCGTAATTGTCGAAGCATCGTGGATCGAGCCCCCAATTCCATCGGAAACGATCTACCATGTAGCCCATCAATCCAGTTGGTTGAGAGGGGGTAAAAACATCAACGGTAGGATGTAGCGATCGCAGGTTAGCAATCAGGTGTGCATTACCCACAAAAGTTCCGCTTCCTAGCTCGGCATTTTGGGGAGTAGCTGTGATAAATGCTAGCTTCATTTAAGCTCTACGTGTTAGGAGCAATCGTATTATCACTCAATTTGTGTGCAATCTAATAGCCCCCGATCTGCGTCTAGAGTTACCTTCACACCTACTGGTAAAGCAGCGTTTGGTCCATCATGACCAAAAGGTAGACCGGAAACCACAGGAATGCCTAAATTACCCAAGCGATCGCGTAAAACTTCCTCAATAGTGAAACTAGGGACATTGGGAGGTGGTTCGCATCGGCTAAAGCGCCCCAAAGCAATACCTCGAACTTTTTGCAAAGCACCACTCATTCGCCATTGAGTCAGCAGTCTGTCTATTCTGTAAGGTGCTTCTGTCACATCTTCCCATGCCAAAATTACACCATCCATATCTGGCTGTAATGGTGTACCTAGGAGATGAGTTGCTACTGTGAGATTGGCTGGTAATAAAATACCACTAGCAATGCCACCACCCCAGCCGTCACCTTCTAAAGGTGCTAAAGGACGACCTTCCACCAAATCAAATAATCTTTGAATTGACCACTCTGGTTCTGAAGCTAGAGTTGTCATGACAGGACCGTGAACGCTTGAAATACCTACTGTATAAAGACTCCACAAAAGGGCAGTAATGTCAGAAAAACCAATTAACCATTTAGGGTTAGTCAGTAGGGGACTTGGAGTTCCAACGGCTTGGGAAGCGGAGGGTGAGGGGGACAATTCTCCCATTGTCCATACCCAATCTTCGAGAATGCGTGCGCTACCAAAACCACCTCTCGCACATAGAATTCCACGACATTGCAGTTTTTGCCAAGCCGTTGCTAGTTGATGGCGGCGGTTTTCATCTTGACCTGCTAAATATCCCCATTTGTCATCAAACCCCGACGCTAACTCAACTTGGTAACCTCGCGATCGCCAAATTTCAACTCCTTTTTGAAACGATTCAAATTCTCTCAAAGCACCACTTGGTGAAATAACTTGCAGTAGATCGCCCGGTTTTAGGGATTGCGGGACAATTTTAGATGGGTATTGGGCGTTGGACATTGGTCATCGGTTACTGGACATTGTTCACTGGTCACTGGTCTTGTCTTCTCTTTCCTGACTCGGTAAAGAACGGATGCGGTTCATTTGTGAAAGAGCGTACTTTGCTGTGGCTTGTACCTCAGCATCGGGGTCGTGCATGGCGTGTGATACCATTTGGCTCACTTGAGCCATCATGTCATAAATCCGAGTCAAATCGCGGATAGCATTTTTCCGCACTTGGGGGCTTTCATCCTGCAACGAAATTGCCAAAGCACGATTCATGGGTTTCAGTGTCCGAGTGCCAATTTCTGCCAAAGCTGCCAAAATTAAGCTGCGTTGCTGAGTATCTGCATCTACCATCAGTTCCACCAGAGGTTGAACCGCTCTTGAATCTCCCTGTTGTCCCAAATCCCAGATAGCTTTACGGCGTTGTGTGGGATCTGCGCTGTGCAAGTCCTCTATCAATTGCTCGATGATGTTGACTTTGGCAAGGCGAGAAGTTTTTTCTACTGATAGAAGTTGGGGTTTAAGGTTTGCAACTGTTTCTGGTGGGACAAGTTCGCTAGTTCTTAAGTATCCTGCATTCGCTGTTGTGGTGTGTTCTTGTCTTGATGGCGTAACAGAGTTGGTGTGTTCTTGAGGAGAAGTTTCAATATAGCGAGCAGGTTTTTTGACTTGACTGAATCCCTTAATAATGTAAGCGAGTGCGCCAAGACTTCCTATAGTACCCATACCAACCAGCAGCCACCACAGTATGTCCTGTTTTTCTACTGGGTCTGTTGTTGTAGTACTGGCTGAGATGGCATTGCTTGCGATCGCTACAGAAGGTGTCAAAGACTTTTTCTGAATATTTTGTTCAAGATTCTGCTTTGTAACAGTTCCAAATACACCGTCTGCAACTAAACCCCTAGCTTGCTGAAATTTGGCGACAGCCACACTTGTCACACCACCATATTTACCGTCTATTTCACCATCGTAGTACCCCAACTCTTTCAATAAGGTTTGGAGTGTTCTCACTTCCGTACCCGTGCTACCAGGTTCGAGGAGATTAGAAATCTTGACATTGTCTGTAGAACTGACTTGAGCAAGTTTAAAGCCTTTCACAGCTTGGGTAGGGGTAGCGTTGCTTGCTAAATTATGGTCAAGACCCAAGCAAGCAAAGCAGGCAATGAGAAATACAGAGGAACTACGTAGCCCCATATAAAGTTTTTTAGGTAGGATATGCATTACTAACGCATTAATGCCACGGTAACAAGCTATTTTAATGTTAAGTTTTTTCTTGGCTACAAAATAATTAAATACACCCTACTTATCCAAGCCATAGAAAACTGTAACTATAGAGATGCTAGTAGCTAGCAGCTTAACAGCTCGGTATACGTAAATAAAGAGAGTAACAGATGAATATGATTGAAAAATACCATAGCCTGTTTCCCATCTTTTATCAATGCCGCGAATTTTGATAATTCTTTCTTTTTCAGTACTTTTTTTTAACTTACGGTAAACTCTCTGGTTCCGATTCGCGTAACGGTACGGAAACTCTATTCAGTTTTCTTGCAGAAGCTTCTAACAGGGATTGTTGCTGTGCAGTATTTGTATCACTGGCGACGAGTTTATGACCGGCTTGTGCTAAAGTATCGCGCTGATTGATGAGGTAAATACTGACTAGAGTCAATCCTACTCCTACCCACTGCACCGGGCTTAGTACTTCTTGAAGAAGCAAATTCCCAAATAGCAAAGCAAATACAGGTGTGAGAAAGGTTAGAGAACTTAAACTGGTGAGACTGCCACTAGAGGCAAAATAGAAAAATAAGCCGTATGCGATCGCACTTCCAAACACTGTAGCGTAGCATAAAGCCAGCCAATCCGAAGGAACAAGATTCTGTATCTGTTGGGATTCTGTCACTGCTGAAACTCCCCACAATGGCAATCCACCCAGAATCATGTGCCATCCTGTAGCGGTCACGGGGTCGGCGTGACGACACACAAAGCGAATTAGTACAGTTCCCACTGCCATACTAAGCGCTGCCAAAAGCATTAACCATTCGCCACTCTCTAGAAAGGAGTGTGGGAAAGTAGTAGAGGAGGGCAAGGAATTAGAGAGCAGACCTAAGATTAACTCATCTGGTAAGCCAATTAAACTAATACCCATCACTCCGAGCGCAAGTCCCAACCATCCCCACAAACCAATCCGTTCTTGGAACAGCCACAAAGACAATAAAGCAACTGCTAAAGGTTGAGAATCAATCATTACAGACCCCAGCCCAGCTCCGGTTCTGACTAACCCTGCTGCTAAAAAGCCCTGAAATAGAGTTCCATCTATCAAAGCAAATAGAGCGATCCACAACCACGCCAACCATCCTTTTGGCTGAGGTTTTCCCATGAATGCTGCTGCGATCAGAATAAGTACCCCTGCTGGTATCAAACGCACCCCTGCTAAAAAGAATGGTGTTGTGTGGGGGATCGCTCCTTTCATAGCCACCATTGCAGTACCCCACAAGAAAAATGGGGCTATCAGCAGTATTGGTGCGAAGGGTTGTTGAGATGCACTGAGCTTCAGTTGCATGGGAGTGGGTGCGCCTTTGTTTTACAATTGCGAGAAATACTTTACACAATTGTACCGAATTATGTTGTTTTGTAAAGGAACCTCAAAGTTATACTGGAGACTGGTAAGTTTCCCAAAGCTGGATCGTTAATTGTTAATGCCCTCACCACAATGATTCTTTCCTCCAAACGTCTTATCTTACGAGAATTTATACCGGAAGACTGGGAACCGATTTTTGAGTACCAAACAGAACCCCAATATCTGGAATTTTACGAATGGGAGACACGTAGCAAAACTGAGGTGCAGGAATTTGTACAAATGTTTTTAGAACAACAAAAGCAAGTACCGAGAACGAAATTTCAGTTAGCGATCGTCTTAAAATCTGAAGAAAAAGTCATTGGTAATTGCGGTATTCGTAAAATCAAACCAGAGTTACCAGAAGCTTCCCTTGGTTACGAAATTGCTTCAGATTACTGGGGAAAGGGATATGCAACTGAAGCAGCAAGCACGATGATAAAGTTTGGGTTTGAGGAGTTGAAGCTAAAGCGCATTTATGGATGGTGCATTGCTGAAAACCTTGCTTCTGCTAGAGTCATGCAAAAAGTTGGGATGCAGTTTGAGGAAAGATTTACTGAGAATGAGTGGTTTAAGGGACGTTGGTGGGATACTTTGATTTTTGGAATTTCAAAAGCTCGGTGGGAAAAGCTATGAGCTACTTCAATCCCCAGTGTATAGGCTGCGGTGGTGTACACATCTTTAGAGATCTCCCTAAAATCCCCAATAAATTGGGGGATTGAAAAATTTTCCCCCCAATTTATCGGGGGGTTAGGGGGGATCGAAACTGCAAGAATGCACTTTAGAAAACTTGTGTACACCACCGTAGAGACTATAGGACGGCTAAAGCCAGCCATTCAATGTTGTAGGGGATAGCCGCACCTACAAGAATCGGTAATTTTAATTTTTCTGTACAGTAAGGGCGCAAAGCCTTGCGCCCCTGTTTGGTTCAAATGAATGCCATCCTTTTTCTTTATCTAACAACTACTTGGAACAGTGGATGTTTCCAAAATAGGCACTAATTTCACCCCAAACTCTGCTTCAAAAATTCCTTTGTTATAATCTAAACTCCACATTTCTAAAGCACAATCATCATCAAAATGTGCTGGAAAAATTTTAAGTTGGAATCCCCGATCTTTAGGCAAAGATTCACATTGGACTCTTGTAATCGCTCCAATTTGCCGCCTATCTAAAGCTACTCCCAATCTTAAAATAGCACTTAACTGGTTAACAATTTGCCTGTGAGTTTTACTGGCCAAATTCCCATAACTATCATGCTTTTTCTTAGGTGCTGATTTACGATGGTAGCGTGCTAAGTTAGCAATGATTTCTATCTCTGTTTCGTTGTAACCTAGCAACTCACTATTACGAATGAGATAATATGAGTGCTTGTGGTGTGAGGAGTGACTGATATAATGACCGCAATTGTGTAAGATTGCAGATGCCCAAAGCAATTGCCGTTCTTCAGCACCCCAATTGTGAAGTATTCCTTTGGTTTGGTCAAATAGACTTAAAGCAAATACGGCAACCCGATCGCTGTGCTCTATATTAACGTGGAATTTCTTTGCTGTTTTCAGAACGCTTCGTTGGCGTACCGTACTCTGATAGCGCAGACGGTCGTCAATTAAACCGTGAGTCAGCATCCAATCTACAATTACGCCCTCTCTTAAAGAACGCTCGCACACAACAAATGATTCAACTCCCAACAGAGTCATTGCTTCCTGCATGACAATCGCACCAGCCAGTATCACTTCCGCCCGTTTTTCTGGCATACCGGGAATAGTCGCTCGTTCTACATTGCTCATTAAGCGCAAGCGATTGACCAACTCGCGCAAATTCCTCAGGTGTACTTCATAACCGTTGAGAGTAGAGGGAACATAACCCAACTTTTCCCGCGCATCAATCGCTGCTAAAGTTTCCGCCGTACCGGAAGTACCAACCAGGCGGGGATGTTCGCCAAACTTGATATTTGCCTGTACTTCTTCTACAGCCCGCTCTAGCATTCCGCGTGTATAAGCTTGTAAGTACTCAAATTCAATATTGCTGATGGGATCGGTTTTAATGAATTCACCTGTCAGTCTCACAGCACCTACTTTAGTACTGGTGAGGGTGCGTGCTTCATGGCTATCGCCTAGAATCAATTCTGTGGAACCACCACCTATATCAATAATGATATGGGGTTGGTTGTTGAGTTCCATCCCCGACAGGACGCCCAGATAAATTCGCCGTGCTTCTTCCTGACCGGATATGAGATCGACACATAAGCCCAATTCGTCTTTTACCTGTTTGAGAAAATCTTTTCCGTTAGGGGCTTCCCGTACTGCACTCGTAGCAACAGCAATGACTGTTTCGGTATTAAGGGTTTTTGCTATTTTTTGGAAACGTCCTAAAGCTGCAATCGCCCGTTCCATTACCTCTGGTTTCAAATTACCTGTTGTGAGATCGCGATCGCCTAACCTTACGGTTTCTTTTTCTCTAGCGATTATGCTAAAAGCTGGGAGTGTGGGTTCAATTCGCACGATTGCCATGTGGAGTGAATTTGTCCCCAAATCAATTGCCGCTATAATTCTCTGTTGATCGACTGGTTGAGTGGATAGACTCGCCCAGCTTGCCGAAACTAAATTCACCATCGATGTTTTCTCTCTGTTTGGGATGGGAAAAGCTGGTACTGCCGATCTTATCGGCATAACGATCGCTTGATGTGGAATATAATTTTTTCTCAAGTTCGGCTTTTTATAGACTTTACCTGAGAAGCGCAGATTAACCCTATCTATTTACAACCCCAAGTGAGTTCTTTGCCACATTCAAAGGTGCCACTTTATGGTTGTGTTTTTACAAATAGCAAATAAAGATATTCTATAGATGTAAAGCTTAATAAAGCTCTCTGTCTATATCTATATTTTTTGCAGATCTATGGTAAACACGCCCCTAAGCAACACCGAACCAACATGGCTTGCGATCGTCCGGCTTTTGCGGTGGCATAAACCAGAAGGACGATTAATTTTAATGATTCCAGCCCTTTGGGCTGTGTTTTTGGCGGCTTCTGGAAAACCGCCTTTACCACTCGTTGGTACGATCGTTCTGGGGACTCTTGCTACGAGCGCTGCAGGATGTGTTGTCAATGATTTATGGGATAGAGATATAGATCCACAGGTTGAAAGAACTCGCGATCGCCCTCTCGCGAGCCGTGCGCTTTCCGTAAAAGTCGGTATTGTTGTCGCTACAGTCGCAATGGGATGTGCCGCTGTTCTCGCTTTCTATCTTAACGCGCTCACATTTTGGTTGTGCGTAGCAGCCGTTCCTGTTATTTTGCTTTATCCTGGAGCAAAACGAGTTTTTCCCGTTCCACAACTCGTACTTTCCATTGCTTGGGGTTTTGCTGTTTTAATTAGTTGGAGTGCAGTGACAAGCAATCTTTCGCTTCCCACTTGGATACTTTGGGGTGCAACGGTACTCTGGACATTGGGATTTGATACTGTCTATGCTATGAGCGATCGCGAAGACGACCGAAGAATTGGTGTGAATTCTAGCGCCTTATTTTTTGGTCAGTACGCTCCTGTGGCGATTGGAATTTTCTTGATGGGCACTGTCATTTTACTCGGGTGGTTGGGTTTGATTTTGCAACTGCATTTGATTTTTTGGATAAGTCTTGCTTTTGCTTCTGTTGGATGGGTTTGGCAGTGCATCCGCTTGGGTCAGAAAGATTTGCCAAACTCGAGCTACGGTGAAATGTTCCGCCAGAATGTTTGGATTGGTTTTATCTTACTTGCTGGCATGATTGCTGGAAGTTTTTAGTTGCGACGGTTAACTCGACTTCTACAATAAACCCGGATTTGTACGGAAATTTTATAAAGATTTTATGAATATTTCATAAAATCTTCTAATAGTACTTACGAAATCTCACTGTTTTCGGTAGTAGTGGGGTGTACTACTTTTTTAGTTAGATACACCCACCTTCATGAAGCGCAGCTTAACAACAGCAGATCGTCTGTCTATACATTTTGTTAACATCGCCACTGTCGTCATACTATTTCTAGGTAGTCTTGGTATTGCCGGGAGTGGTTTTTTTCTCAGAAAAGCCATTAGCAGTGGAAGTCAACCTGAGATAGTGAGCGATCGCTCCGAGTACAAAAATATTCGCCACAAACTGTGGTCCCATCGGGAACAAATTAAACATTTTCCTACTGATATCCCTACTGACGCTTCAGGTGTGCGTGTTGCTTATTCTTCTGGCGCTTCTGAAGGAAATCAGTTTTTTCAACTGCGGTTAAAGCAATCGCCACAAAAGATTCAAAATTTGCTTTCGCAGTATAGAGCGATCGCGACGCATAAATATCAAGGTGGTAACACGAACGACCACGCAAATCAAGTGAATGGCGTACCAACGACTTTCTTCCATACGAGTGATTCTCAAGAAGACTCTTTTCCTCCTTCCTATGAAGTTCTTGTGTTGGGGGCGCATGACAAAGGCAATTCAAATTTTAGATGGAATCATGGAGATAGTTTTGGGGTGGCAATTGACAGTTCGACTTCGGAGATTATTTATTGGGCTGAGGAGTGGTAATTGTTGTTAGTTGATAGTTGTTACTAAAGAGGACTTTGAGAGTATCTTCCCCCTTTTTTAAGGGAGCTAGGGGAGATCTTGATACATCAATAGATTTTACAAAAATCATCTAAGGCAAACCTTATGGTGCCGAGAAAAATTGTTATTGGGGTGATGGGACCTGGAGAACAAGCAAAAGATATTGATATCAAAAACGCTTATGAACTGGGTAAACGCATTGCTCAAGAAGGTTGGGTTTTGCTAACTGGTGGTAGAAATGTTGGGGTTATGGAAGCCGCAAATCAGGGAGCAAAATATGCCAACGGTTTAACTCTTGGTATTCTTCCTGGTAAAACAGATGAGGGAATTTCTGAGGCAGTTGATATTGCTATTTTCACTGATATGGGCAATGCTCGAAATAATATCAATGTCCTCTCCTCTCATGTGGTAATTGCCTGTGGTATGGGTGCAGGAACTGCATCAGAAATTGCTCTCGCCTTGAAAGCAGGTAAAAAGATTATTTTGTTATTAGATGATGAAGTCAGCCAAGTTTTTTTCCAAAAGATGTCACCAGATAATGTTTATGTATTTTGTGATGTAGAGAATGCGATCGCAACAATTAGGCAACTTTTAATTATCAAATTATAAAAAGTGAAATAGCTATAGTACAGCGCAGCAGAAATAACGGAGTCAGTAAAAGACTCATAGCTCATCTCAAAATTCACGGTTCGCATAAACTCTAGCTTGCCGCTCGATAGATCATTGCCGCAGAACAGGCGATCGCACTGTGTTAGACTGCAGGTTGGTCAAACGGGTCTGTAGGAGTGCCCTGATGAAACACCATTCGCCAGCCTGACGATTCAAGCCGCCAAATCGACGATCGGTTGGTGTGGCGGAACAACTTTCCCGATGGGTTCACATGAGCCGATCGATAAGTGAGTAAAGCGATCGAGTCTGAGAGTTGGTTGACGGCAAAGTCCTGGGCATAGATCTGCGGTGGTTCCGGATCGCTCGGCAGCGACATCAGCATGCGATCGCGTGTGTACGAAGCACCTGAGCGACCGAACTCCCTGAAGTCAGACGCAAGCAACTGTGCCAAGCGCTCTCGATCCCTACGGCACTTGGGCTGATGAAGTTCGCACTCTAATTCGCGGAGTGTGGACAGCAGTGACAGGTTATCCATCAGGTTACTCCATGACTTCGTGTGAAAGGTTGATCCATTTCATAGGTGTCCCCCATATTCCATACTTGAAAAAGCGATCGCCGCTTTGGATAAACCCTACTTTAAGGTAAAAGCCAACTGCTTCTTCTGCGGCGTTAACAGTGACTTCATCCAAATCATAGCTGCATCGGGTGAAGAGTTCTCGACCGATTCCTTGCCCAGAAAATTCTCTTCTGACAAACAGCAATGACAAATGATTGCCCCTCTTAAAGGCAATAAATCCAACAACAATTTCATTCCACGTTGCAACTAGCGTTTTCTCATTACTTAATATTCTGTCTCTTAATTCTTCTGGGCTACATAGCTTTTTCCATTCGGCAACGCTTTCTGGTGTGCCATCAGTGAGTTCCCATAGAACCGCAGAAGCCCACATGCAACCACTGATTTGATGCTCGTCTCCAAGCTGCGGGAGTCTGTAGTTAACTGTGTTCATGGTTGTGTGTTAATCACCTTTCAGCAACACCAATTTGAAATTGGTAGTTCTTAGGTTGCTTCCCTGAAGACTAAAACGGAGCGGTCTAACGGCGGAGTTGAACCGCACCTCCGGCTAACCGCCCGAAGGTGGTTAACGGAGTATCGGTGTTGCCAAGCAAGAAGTTGTTATTCTGGTTCCAAGGGAGCCAATGGTTCCCATTTGGAATTTTATAATGAAATATAGTCAAGAGTGGGAAATTCCTGATATTTGCTGGAGATGAAATTCAGGAAATTTTACTAGGCTCTCGATGGTTGAAATTGTTTATATTAGTAGCTAACTATAGTCAAAATATAGTAAGTTTAGAGTTAATTTAATCATATGTTTTTTCCAAATTTGCATGCTCCCTCAGAAGAGAGGATATAGCAGTCCTAACTGAGTTACAAACACCTCTTCCTTGTCTCCCTTGTCCCCCTTGTTCGGATCTCAAATAGAATTGCTATATATGGCTAACAGTAAAAAGAGCCCATATTTCAGGGAACTACTGAATAGAAATCTCACTGTGAAGAAGATCGAATTGTTAGCAAATATTACCGTCGCTCCTTCAGCATCAACCGCACTCCTCCATTAGGCGCAAATGTTAGACCGCGACGGACGGGAAACAAAGGTCGCTTTTCAGCTAGTGTAAATGAGTTATGCGATAAAATTGTCGCCAGTACTAGTTTCATCTCAAACATGGCAAATGCCATGCCAAGACAGCGTCGATTTCCTCCACCAAAAGGTAAATATTCATAGGGAGAAAACTGCCGTTCCAAAAATCTTTCTGGCTTAAATTGCTTTGGTTCTGGGTAAAGATCGGAGCGATGGTGAGTTGCATAAATACTTACCGAAAGAGTCATTCCCTCAGGTAATTCATAACCCATTAATTGCATGGGGGCTTGTAAAACTCTGTTTAAAGCAGCGACAACAACTGGATAAATTCTTAAGGTTTCCAAACAAACAGCATTTAAATAAGGTAACTGAGCAATTTCTACTGGTTCAATGTTCGCTATATCAATAGAGTTTAATTCTTGCAGCAGTTTCTCTCGGACTTCAGGTATGTAGTGAATCCAGTATAAAGCCCAAGCTAAAGCTATTGCAGTTGTTTCATGTCCGGCAAAAAGCATCGTCATTAATTCATCGCGCAGCTCGACATCGGTCATGGGTTGACCTGTTTCGTCTTTAGCTGATATTAATAAACTGAGAATATCTTCACCCAAGGATTCCGGTTGAGTTCTCCGCTCGTGTATTTCTTGATAAAGCAATCGATCGAGTAAATCCCTTTTTCTTAAAAAATGCCCCCATGGGCTGAGATTTCCTAAATCAACTTGCAGGACTTTAAAAAGCAAAAATAGTGTCTTGAAGGGAGTATTGAAAGAATCTAACATCTCAGTCAAAGTTGTCCTAATTTGTTCGTAGCGTTCTCCTTCTTTGAGTCCAAAAACTGCTTGTAAAATGATTCTTAAGGAAATCTCTTGCATATATTGCCGGACGACAAATGTTTGTCCAACCTGAAGTCGATTCATCACTTGCTTGGTAATGTCACCCATAAGGTGACCGTATGCTCGCATTCTTTCACCATGGAAAGATGGCATTAATAACTTGCGCTGCTGCTTGTGGCGATCGCCATCTAATAGCACTAAAGAGTTAGCTCCTAATAATGGTTCGGCAAGATTCCCCACACCAGAACTAAATAACTTGGCATCAGCGGTAAATACTTCTTGAATTGCCTGGGGATTGCTGATAGCTAATTGAGAGGGAAAGCCAATAAATTCTGCTAAAAAGATGTCTCCATAACGCTTACCCATTCTTTCAAGATAATCTATTGGGTTACCAATAGCCCATATTGTTTGAAGTAAGCGCGATTCACGTATTTTTGGGAGTTCTTTAGTCTCAACGTGCTTTGCAGAATTTTCTTGAAACGCAACCATTTGTTATTTTCCTCAATTTTTCTCACAAATAAATCTCACAAATAAAGTCTAAACGAGAATTTACTTCCTGAACTACATCTAGTTCTCATGGGACAGGTATCCCACCCATCCCACCTTGGAAAGCTGCTTTATCTACGGTCTCGTACAATCAAACGAACCCCCCCGGATGGAGAAAATGTTATACCCCGGCGTACAGGAAGTACAGGACTGCGATCGGCAAGTGCAAATGAGTAACGGGATAAAATTGTTGTCAGTACCAATTTCATCTCAAATAACGCAAAAGCCATACCAAGACAGCGACGGTTTCCACCGCCAAAGGGTAAATATTCATAGGGAGAGAACTGTCGTTCTAAAAAACGTTCTGGCTTAAACTTTTTAGGTTCTGGATAAATGTCTGAGCGATGGTGAGTTAAATAAATACATGGTGACAACATGATGCCCTTTGGTATTTCATAACCCATCAGTTGCATGGGAGCTTGGAGAATTCTGGCTTGAGTAAAGAAAACAACCGGGTACATTCTTAAAGTTTCCGAACAAACAGCATTTAAATAAGGCAATTTAGCTATTTCTGTATGTTCGGTAACAGAAATATCAATGGAGTTCAATTCCTGTAGCAGTTTGTCACGGACTTCTGGTAAGCTGTGAATCCAGTATAATGCCCATGATAAAGCTGTTGCCGTTGTTTCATGTCCGGCAAAAAGCATGGACATCAATTCATCGCGTAGCTCAACATCTGTCATGGGTTGACCTTCATCATCTCTAGCTGATAGCAAAAGATTTAAAATATCTTCCCTTGAAGGATCGGGATGATTTCTACGTTCTTGAATTTCTTGGTAAATTAATTTATCAAGAGCTTCTCTTTGACGTAGAAAGTATCCCCAAGGACTCCAAGAACCCAGATCGTGTTGTAGTCCTTTGAAAAATAGCACCATTGCTTTTAAGGGAGTGCTAAAAGACTTTAAAATATCAGTTAAAGCCTGTTTGATTTGTTCGTAACGTTTTCCTTCCTGCAATCCAAAAACAGCTCTTAGAATGACGGTTAAGGAAATTTCTTGCATAAACTCACGAGCGATGAATGTTTGCCCAACTTTCAATTGACTCATTACTTGCTCGGTAATGTCACACATCAAATGTCCGTAAGCCCGCATTCTCTCACCGTGAAAGGGAGGCATCAATAACTTGCGGCGTTGTATGTGGCGATCGCCATCTAATAATATTAAGGTGTTTGACCCAACTAAAGGCTGCATGATACTATTGCCAGGGCCTGTTTCAAACAACTTAGCATCAGCCGTGAAAATTTCTTGAATTCCTTGGGGATGGCTGATAATTGCAGCAGTAGGAAAGCCAGCAAATTCACCTATGAAGATGTCACCATAGCGCTTTGACATCTTTTCCAGATAATCTTTTTGTTGTAAAACACCCCAGAGAATTTGCAGCAATTTTGGTTCGCGTATTCTTGGAGGTAGCTTATTACCGCTTTGCTGTAGAAAATTTTCTTGAATTGAAATCATAAGTTTTGGTTAGTGGTTAGTAGGGGCGCAAGGCGTTGCACCCCCACAGTGGTTGGTGGTTAGTTGCTAAATATTTAGCTAAATCGGGCAGAAGCCTACACTTACCGCTTGCGGAAGTGTAGGAGTGTCACAGGTGGAATACCATAGCGATCGCGTAAATCCCCTACAGGTACCTCCACAACTTCCCAAAAATTCCAATTATTGGAAAAGTCTACTTTACAAGCCGCACCACGCTGTAGAGCTAGAATTACCAGAGAAATATCAAACAATCCAACACAAGTATCTGCAACAGGTGTCATTTGAATTCCTAAATGAAAATGCAGGAGCGCAAACAGGAGAAACACAAAGCCATCTTCACGAATGAAACCAGCTTGAAACGCTCCTTGTTGGATCTCTCCTAGAGGATCTGTATCGTAGCCAGACAATACGTGACCGAAATCGTGAAAAACCATTCGTTCTGGAATACCAGCATTTTCACCTGGAAAACTGAAATGTCTTTGAACGCAATGTTCCCAATATGCACGTCCCAAAGTCCCTTTGGGTAGCAAGCCAAGCTGTCGGTATCTCCAAGCCATTTCAAAGTCTTCGCCTCCATTAAAAAATAGAGGGGATATCGTTTTTTTGATACCAGTTACTCCTTCTTGCCAATCGGCTGTAGCCACAAATTTACCCGTCAACCGACGCATCATATCAACTCGTACTAACAGTTTATGTCCGTTGGCTGCTTTGTACAGGTTTCGCAAACCTTGTTCGTCAATGCAAAAAGCTTCTGCTAGCGATCGCAATATTTTCTGCTGATGGGGTTTAATTTCACCGTCCACCATTGCCATCACCATTGCCATTTGAAGCAAGCGTTTGCGTTTCTGGGAATCGGCAATAATTTCAGCGATTTGCTTTGGTGCGATCTGACGTAAGTCATCAACAGCAACAAAAGATTGATGCATTTGGTTGATGACTTGTAAAAACTGATACTCTTGTGGTACTAGTGCTTCAGGTTTAGCTGCCACAGTCATCAGTGCTCCGAGCACCAATGGTAGTTCTTGGGGAGAAAAGACAGCAATATCCATAGCTGAAAAAAGGGGGCTACACCAAAGTCCTAGCAGTATTAGAAATCGCGAGAGTTTGTAGCAGGTTGAAGAGCTAAAGGTAATTCCAATCCAGTAGCTGCGGTAATTTCTGGCGGTGGTGCAACTCGTGTTGAGCTTTTCAAGTATTGCCCATCGTTAATAGGGCTGACAACTTTCATTTTATGGGTAGTGCTGTAGTAACGGTGAGTTTGCTGAATCTGCTGTCTATCTTGCATGCTCTCGTTGGCAATCTTTTTCCGCAATTTGATGATGGCATCAATAACAGCCTCCGGTCTGGGAGGACATCCCGGAATATAAACATCAACTGGGATTAACTTATCTACACCTCGAACAGCAGAAGGGGAATCGGTACAGAACATACCGCCAGTAATTGTGCATGCTCCCATAGCAATGACATATTTTGGTTCTGGCATTTGTTCGTAAAGCCGTACCAAGTTTGGCGCATACTTCATGGTGATTGTACCCGCAGTAATCAACAAGTCTGCTTGTCGGGGAGTCGCACGGGGAATCATGCCAAATCTTTCCATATCAAATCGGGAAGCATAAGCAGCCATAAATTCCATAAAGCAGCAGGCTGTCCCGAACATCAAGGGATATAAACTAGACATTTTTGCCCAGTTGTACAGGTCGTCTACGGTTGTGAGAATAATATTTTCAGAGAGTTGTTGCGTGACTTGTGAATGCTCAATAGGATTAATTACAGAGTTAGTCATGGGTAAGTCCCCCAAAAAGTTTGAATGTGTTCTTGCAAAAATGCGTTCAATGCATAATTCGATCCGGAAGTCAACTATGACTCCAAATGCTACTCACGAAAACAACCTTTCTCAAAGAAGCTCCTGTTTGCAACTTCTTTTGGCTCGCAGATAACTACATCAGCAATAACTACAGTTTCCGATAACATCCCGACTTGCACTAGTAAAGATAAAGGTTTTAAGACGCTAACTTAAGCTGTTCTACCTGCATTTTGCATAATTTGGATGGGAGAGTATGCCCATCCACCACAATCTGATTGATTTAAACTATGCAAATTCAGAGCGCGACAGCTTAGTTGTTAAGCTGTCGCGCTCTGAATTTGCGTATTCTCAGACTTTAGAAAAATCAGTCACACTCTCCCCCAATCCTCCTCGCTCAACGCAAGAACATGAAATGTCTCAATGTTATTTTTTGCATCAATTCAATTGTTGTCTTCAAGGCTTTGTTCTCTCCAGTACAGAAAAAATGGCAGGGCGCAAGAAAGCCCAATTCCAAAGGTCAGTCCAATATAAAGAAGTATCCATAGCCGAGAAATGCCCAATCGCTTCAATTCAATCCAGGCAAAACAAAAGAAAGCGCTTGCCGCAATGAGCAAATCGCCCATTAGCTCGATGGTAATATTGTTTGCAAATGCTTTTTGTAGAAATAAGGTTGGAGATAATAGCGCAGATGGATCTTGAAGCAGCCAATACCAAGGCACCATCAAGCCAACAATAGTAAGTAGCAAATACAGTGGTTTCATTAAGTTAAATGAGTTTTTTGTCGAAATATCCATTGACTTCACCATGGTTGCTTACCTCTGAGTCGGTGTGCCTCTATCGTGCCAAAGGGAGATAATAGAAGCAATTACCTGTCAGGTAATCAAAATCATTTTCCTCACGATTCTTCTCATGCAGCAACGTTCAACTGCTTTTCGCGACCACCAGTCCGACTCATTCGGAATGCTCTTAAAACACTGGCGAGAGCAACGCGGGTACAGTCAACTCAAGCTAGCACTCAAAAGTCAAGTCTCTCAACGACATATTAGTTTTCTAGAGTCAGGACGAGCGAAACCCAGTCAAGACATGGTTATTCAATTGGCGACAGTTCTGGAAATTCCAATGAGACAGCAAAATCTTATGCTGACAGCGGCGGGATTTGCCCCCATTTATGCTGAGACCGACCTGTCAGCTCCTGAAATGACCTCAATTCGCCAAGCACTTGATTTTATGCTCCAGCAACAGGAACCTTACCCAGCGCTCGTGGTCGATCGCTACTGGAATTTGCTGCTACCCAACAATGGAGCCACTCGACTTATTAACAGTTTCATCGATCCACATAAATTACAAACCCTCTTCTATAGAGATGGAAAAATTAATTTGATGCGGGTCGTGTTCCATTCCCAAGGTGTGCGTCCGTTTATTGTCAACTGGGAAGACTTTGCAAACCAGGCGCTCCAACGACTGCATCGAGAAGTGAATGCTTATAGCGGGTCTTTGCCAAACTTAGAAGGGGAATCCGAGCCATCTTCTTTATTATTGAACGAACTGATGAGCTATCCGGGTGTTTCGGAGATTTGGCAAACTTCCCATAAAACAGCACAAAATGCCTTGCTGCTCACCCTTCATCTCAAGCGAGAGGATATGGAATTACAGTTTTTTTCGACCATTGCCACGTTAGGGACTCCTTATGACATCACGCTTCAGGAACTGCGGATCGAATGTCTGTTTCCTGCAGATGAAACAACCGAAAGAATCTGGAAGAAAGCGATCGCCTAAGTTGTATAAAACTTGAAGAAATTTAAGATACGGTTTTAAAACTATTAAAATAAAAGACCGATCGAGCCTCCTCCCCATGGAAAAGCACAAGCAAAAACGCAAGCGGGGTGTTGTCCTCAGCCTTGCAGGATTGAAGAAGCTACAAGAAGCTAGGTATCAGGCGGAAATCCAGGAAAATGACGGCGCAAGGTTCACCCTGGAGGAATTAAGCTATCGTACTCAGTTAGCTCCTTTTACAGTTTCTAAGGTGATAGCACGGGAAGAAGGAGTTGATAAGCAAACTCTTGAGTATTTTTTTAGAGCTTTTGGCTTGGTGTTGACCACAAGTGACTATTTAAGAGTTGGGAGTGTTAGAAACGAGTCATGTTTGGTCTCATCAGGCGTTGGGAGTGAAGAAGAAAATCCCCCGATTTCCCATTCCCTCTTCCCCATCGCCCCCGATTCCCAAAAAGAGTCCCAACTTCCCCACTGTGATTGGGGAGAAGTTGTTGATATCTCGATATTTTTTGGGCGCACTAAGGAATTGACTCAGTTAGAACATTGGATCTTGAATGACCGTTGTCGCCTCATTGTTCTACTGGGAATGGGAGGAATTGGCAAATCTTCCCTATCGGTAAAACTAGCAACTCAAATTCAAACACAATTTGAGTTTGTCGCTTGGCGCAGTCTTCGTAATAGCCCGTCTCTTTTAGATTTATTAACGAGTTTGCTAAAGTTTTTTGCCAACGGTAAAGCAATAAACTTATCTCCAAATAGTAGCAATATTTCGCAAGATATTACACAATTATGCATTGCACAACTTATGCAACATTTGCGATCGCATCGCTGCTTGATTGTATTAGATAATGTAGAATCTATATTAGCAAGTCAAGAGCACTCCGGACGTTACCAATCGGGCTATGAGGACTACAAAGAACTTTTCAAACAAGTAGGAGAAATATCCCATCAAAGCTGTGTTGTTCTGACCAGTCGTGAAAAACCTCAAGAAATTACAATTTTAGAAGGTGAAATTTTACCCGTTCGGTCTTTACATTTAACAGGATTAAGTACTAATGCAGCGCTAGAGTTAGTGAGAACCAAAAGTTTTTTCTGCGGCTCGGATGCAGATTGGAAAAACTTAATACAGCATTATTCAGGTAATCCTTTGGCGCTGAAAATTATCGCTACTACCATTCAGGAATTGTTTGACGGTAATATTCAAGAGTTTCAAACTCAAGGCACTACAGTTTTTGGTAGTATCTATGATTTATTGGAGCAGCAATTTTATCGTCTTTCTCCACTAGAGAAAGATTTACTGTACTGGTTAACCATCAATAGGGAACCAGTGACAATAGCAGAGTTGCGTGAAGATTTAGTCTTACCCATATCTTCCATGAAACTTTTGGAAGCATTAGATTCTCTTAGCAGGCGAAATTTAATTGAAAAAAAATCAGATCTACAAACTTCCGTACAATTTACTCTTCAACCTGTGGTGATGGAATATGTTACAAGAAATTTGGTTCAACGCGTATGTAGTGAACTTCTGGAGTGGGGACAAGGGGATAGAGGGGATAAGGGAGACAAGGGAGAATTTTTCTCTGCTTCTTCTTCAGTGTCTAGTTTCTTGTTCCAAAGTCATGCATTGATGAAAGCGACTGCTAAAGATAATATCAGGATTGCTCAAGCTAAGTTGATTCTTCAGCCTATTGTTGAGCAATTGCTGTTAAACCTACGCACCAAGTCAGCAATTGAAAATCTGCTTTCTCAAGTTTTGTATGAACTGCAGAGGTTAGGAAAAGGTAGACAAGAAGACAAAGTAGCCAATTCTCCCTTGTCCCCCTTGTCCCCCTTGTCTTCACTAGAACCGGGGTATGCAGCTGGTAATATTCTTAACTTGCTGTGTCATATACAAAGTGATTTGACTGGTTATAATTTATCTCACCTCACAATTTGGCAGGCATATCTCCAGGAAACTTCTTTAAAACAAGTTAACTTTACTGGTAGCGATTTATCTAAGTCTGTCTTTGCCAAAACTTTCTCTAGCACTGTCTTTACGGTGTTTAGCCCAGATGGCAAAACCCTTGCGACATCTCATACAGAAGGTCAAATTTGTTTGTGGGATGCGGTTACAGGTCAGCAGATCGTTCGCTTTCAAGGGCATACTGGTTCTGCTTGGTGTGTTGCTTTTAGCCCGGATGGCAGCATACTTGCTAGTTGTTCGCAAAACGATAACATTAAATTGTGGGATGTTATGACCGGGCAATGTTTGAGAACTCTGCAAGGTCATGCAGGGGGAGCTTTTGTCATTGTTTTTTCTCCTTGTGGTAGCAGACTCGTTAGCGGAGGTACAGACTCTGATATTCGAGTTTGGAATCTCAATACGGGAGAGTGTACTCAAATTTTACGAGGACATGAAAGCGCAATCTTTTCTCTAGCTTTTAGTCCGGATAACAGCATTCTTGCTAGCGGTAGTGATGATAAAACCATCAAATTATGGGAATTCACTAAAGGGGTGTGTATTAAAAGTCTATCAGGACATACTGAATGTATTCGTTCTGTAACATTTAGTTCTGCAGGGATGCTTGCAAGCGGAGCTTTAGATCCAATTATTAGACTTTGGGATGTGGATCGGGGTTTATGTATTGGAACTTTAGAAGGGCACAATAATGGAGTTCCTAAAGTAATTTTTTTGGATAACGGAAATACTCTTGCCAGCTCTAGTATAGACACAACAATTCGAGTGTGGGATGTTGCTACCAAACGATGCCTCAAAACTTTGCAAGGACATAACAACTCCGTTTATGCGATCGCAATTAACCACCAAGAAACTTTGCTTGCTAGTGGTGGTGACGACTTTTCTGTAAGGCTATGGGATATTACTACTGGAGAATGTATCAGAATATTCCAGGGAATGCACAATTGGATAGCTGATGTGGCTTTTGCTCCTGTAGGTTCTAAAGGGCAGACAAAACAAGAAAAAACCATTGTTAGTGGCGGTTACGATCGCATTATAAGATTGTGGAATTTAGAGGGTGAATACCGCCGTTTTACAGGACACACTGATTTTTTATTTTCCGTAGTCTTTAGCCCTGATGGACGTACCATAGCAAGTGGTAGCGCTGACCGAACCATTCGATTGTGGGATGTCTCGACAGGGCAGTGCCTGAAAGTTTTGCAAGGGCATACAGGTACAGTCACAAGCGCTATCTTTAGTCCTGACGGTCATCTCCTAGCAAGTAGCGGCTATGACCGTACTATTAAACTGTGGGATATAGCAACAGGTCAACCCGTGCAAACTCTACCTGCAGCCGTGACATTATCGCTTTCTTTTAGCCCTGATGGCAAAAAACTGGCTGCAGGTGGTTTTGACAACGCTATAAGAGTTTGGGATTTAGAAACATACCAGTGCAATCAAATCTTTCAAGGACAGAGCAGTTGGGTTTGGTGGGTTGCCATTAGCCCTAATGGAAAGATCCTTGCCACTGGTAGCGCTGATGGAACTGTGAGATTGTGGGATATAACCACAAGTCAATGTCTTCATCTATTACATGCTCATGATAATTGGGTATGGACTATAGCTTTCAACCCCGAGAGCAATATCCTTGCTACTGGTAGTAGCGACGGTACTATCAAACTCTGGGACGTAGTGACAGGTGATTGCATGGCAACTTTAACTGACCATGATGTCTGGGTTATATCTGTTGCTTTCAGCCCTGAGGGTCAGCTTTTAGTAAGTGGAGATGGAAATGCTCAGCTAAAAATTTGGGATGTAGAGACAAAACAGTGCATAAAGACTATGAGAATTGAACGTCTTTATGAATCTACAAATATTTACAAAGTTACCGGTTTAACAGAAGCACAAAAATCAAATTTGCTTGCTTTAGGAGCAGTTGAGGAAAGGTAGAGTGTTGCGAACTGCAAAACGAACGCTGCTATTTCACGATAGAGTCAACTTTCAATGAAGTTCCGATAAAGTCTCTTATATAATAGAGTTTGCGTAAAACTATGCACTAATCTATGGACTTTAAGGAATTGTTGGAATTTACTGATGAAGCTGTCTTCATAAAAGTGGGAAGGCGGTTGAGTGCAGTAGAGATTACCATCCTTAAAGGTTCTTGGGAGAATTTGACCTACGAGCAAATTGCTGGAATTGCTAACTCCTCACTAGTACGGGTAAAACGAGAT
Organism: Tolypothrix bouteillei VB521301; assembly: GCF_000760695.4. Classification (GTDB taxonomy): domain Bacteria; phylum Cyanobacteriota; class Cyanobacteriia; order Cyanobacteriales; family Nostocaceae; genus Scytonema; species Scytonema bouteillei_A. Next base: position 2,034,065 of record NZ_JHEG04000001.1, read on the forward strand.
ATTGGTCCTAAACTTTGGCAGTTACTTACTGAAGTACTGGGTAAGAAGGTTAGCAAAAGTAATATGCGCTCTGTTCTTAAACGCCAGTGGAGCAAATCTTTTCAGCCAGACAGAGTGGAGGAAACTTCAGATAATTCCATCCAAAATTATGCTAAAGATTTTCATTCTAATTCTTTCAGCAATGCACTTGCTCCAACATCAAACCCCCCTGTTTCCAAGGAGGAATTCAAGGGGAATGTAGATTGGGGAGAAGCAATTGATGTTTCTGTGTTTTATGGACGCACAGAGGAACTCAATATACTAGAGCAATGGTTGACAAAAGAAGGTTGTCGATTGGTAGGGCTGTTGGGAATGGGAGGTATTGGGAAAACCTCTCTGGCTGCAAAGCTAGCACAACAAGTTCAAGATCGTTTTGAGTATGTTGTTTGGCGCTCGCTCCATAACGCTCCATCACTTTTTGAGCTTTTAGCAAACTTAATTCAATTTTTTTCTCAATCCCAAGTTTTAGAAGTTGATTTGCCAAACAGTCTGGATGGTAGAATTTCTAAACTCATGGATTTTTTACGCAAACATCGTTGTCTGATTGTTCTTGATAATGCTGAGACCATCCTACAAAGTGGTGCGATCGCGGGAAGCTATCGAGAAGGCTATGAGGAATACGGTCAACTGATGAGAAGAATGGGTGAATTAGTTCACGCGAGTTGTGTTGTGGTGACGTCACGGGAAAAACCGAAAGAAGTGGCGTTTCTTGAAGGCAAATCGCTACCGGTTCGCTCACTACAACTGAAGGGTTTAGAGGTGGTAGATGGGCAAAAAATCTTTGAAATTAAAGGGTTATGGGGTTCCGAATCGGAAATACTAGCAGTGGTCGATCGCTATGCTGGTAATGCTTTAGCCTTGAAAATAGTCGCTACAACCATTTTAGATATTTTTAATGGTAATATTTCTAAATTTTTAGAAGAAGATACATCAGTTTACGGTAGCATTCGAGAACTTTTAGATCAACAATTTTCCCGGTTATCAAATTTAGAAAAAAATATAATATATTGGTTGGCAATCGATCGCGAACCAGTGACAATATCAGAGTTACAAGATGATATTATAGCACTGATACTACCCAGAAAATTACTCGAAGCTCTAGAATCTCTGGTCAGGCGATCGCTAGTTGAAAAGAGAGCATCGCTTTTTACATTACAGCCTGTTGTAATGGAGTATATAACTGATAATTTAGTACAACAAATTTGGCAAGAAATTAGTACTCAAAATACTAATTTATTGACAAGTCATGCTTTAATAAAAGCCACAGCTAAAGATTATATTAAAGAGATTCAAACTCGCCTAATTCTTAAACCAGCGATCGATGGTTTGCTAACTGTTTTTAGAAGTCAAGAAAGCCTGAGAAATCAAATTAGAAAAATTTTCTTAAAACTGCGAGAGACCTTACCGCAAGAACAAAATTATATAGCGGGAAATATCTTAAATCTACTTTGTTATTTAAAAACAGATCTGAGTTACTACGATTTTTCATATCTTACTGTTCGGCAAGCCGATCTGCGAAATGTAAATTTGCACAATGTGAATTTTGTGCATGCTAATTTAGAGAGAACGGTATTTGCTGAAAGCTTCAGTGGTATTTTGTCGTTAGTATTTAGCCCCGATCGGAAATTGCTAGCAGTAGGGGATATGAATGGCGAAATTCGCGTATACCAAGTCAGTGATTGGAGACAGTTAAATATCTTAACCGGTCATACGGATTGGGTAACATCAATTGCCTTCAGTCCTGACAGTAGTATTCTTGCCAGTGGGAGTGAAGATCAAACAATCAATCTTTGGAATGTTGCAAACGGACAGCATTTTAATACCTTGCAGGGACACAAAAAAGGAATTTCCTCACTCGTTTTTGCTTCACGACCAAGCCCGAATAATTCAGATAACCAAATAATACTAGCGAGTGGTAGTGATGACAAGACTGTAAAAATATGGGATGTCAGGGATGGTAGGTGCTTAAAAACGCTGCAAGGACATAGTGATATGGTGCGAGCAGTTGTTTTTAGTCCTGACAACCAAATATTAGTAAGTGGTAGCGTAGATACAACACTGAAGTTATGGGATGCAAGGAATGGTAAGTGTTTGAGCACTTTACAGGAAAACAATGAAGGGATTTGGTCAGTTGCTATTAGCCCAGATGGGCACATACTTGCTAGTGCGAGTGGCGGCACAGTTAACGTATGGGATATTCACACTGGGAAATGTCAGATGAAGTTGCAAGGTCATGGCGGTTGGGTGATTTCAGTTGCATTTAGTAAAGATGGGCAAACCCTTGCAAGTGGCAGTTGGGATCGAACAGTAAAATTGTGGAATGTCAGTAACGGTCAATGTCTCAAAACTTTGCAAGGACACAATAATATAATTCGAGCCGTACACTTCAGCCACGATGGTCAAATTCTAGCAAGTGGTAGTGACGATCAATCGCTAAGACTGTGGGATGTTAGCACGGGTCAGTGCTTAAAAACAATGCAGGGGTATAGCAGCAGGATCTGGTCAATTGCTTCGAGCCCTGATGGTCAAATACTGGCAAGTACCAGTCAAAAAATGGTGAAACTGTGGAACATCAATACTGGTCAAAGCTTTAGAAACTTGTTAGGGCATAGTAATGGAGTTCGAGCATTGGCTTTCAGTCCTAACGGTCAAATGCTAGCAAGTGCCAGTGAAGACAAAACCGTCAAGATATGGGATATCAGTACTGGTGAATGTTTGAGAACATTGTACGGACATACGAATTGGGTTTGGTCATTGGCTTTCAGTTATGACGGTCTCACTTTGGCTAGTGGCAGTCACGACTGCACGATAAAGTTATGGAATATTTTTGATGGTAAGTGTTTAAAAACTATACGTGAAGAAAAACATGGAGTTTTGTCAGTAGCTTTTAGTCCAGATGGTCTCACTTTAGCAAGTGGCGGTCACGATCATACAGTCAGGTTATGGAATGTTTTTGATGGTAAGTGCTTGAGAACTTTGCACGAGCATACAGGGTGGGTTTGGTCAATCGCCTTTAGCCCTGACGGGCAAATGTTAAGTAGTGGTAGTGGAGATCACACAGTAAGGCTGTGGAATGTTTTTGATGGTAAGTGCTTGAGAACTTTGCACGGACATACAGGGTGGGTTTGGTCAATCGCCTTCAGCCCTGACGGAAGAATCTTAAGCAGTGGTAGCATGGATCAAACGGTAAAGTTATGGGATATTAAAACAGGTCAATTTCTTAAAACACTAAGGGGACACAATCGGGGAGTTTTGTCAGTCACCTTCAGCCCGAGCGAGTATACTCTGATTAGTAGCAGTGAAGATGAGACATTGAGAATTTGGCAGATCTCAACAGGTCTGTGTGTGAAAATTTTAAGAGATAAAAGACTTTACGAAGGGATGAAAATCGCTAGCGCAACTGGGTTAACAGATGCGACGGTTACCACCTTAAAGACTTTAGGAGCTATAGAGTCTGCATTGGAGCATTTTTCATCTATGTAACAAGTCTTGTTGGTTAAGCCTAAAAATGCGAAAACACGTAGGTTGGGGAGCCACTCACGTGCCCAGAGCAGCGCCGTGCCCAGAGAAGTTGCGGTGAGTCCAGCCCTGAAAGCAGGTTTACGGCACGAGGGAACTGGCGAACCCGTAAGGGCTTGGGGGTTTCCACCTCAGATGTTTCACTTGGGCAAAGACGACAGGTGCTTCAACCGAGGAAACCAGAGCAACGCACTGTCTCCCCAAGACCGCACTGACTCCCCAATAGCAAACTTCGGAGGGTTACCCCCGTTGAGGTGACTGCTCTGGGTTCCCCCCGTTAAGTGACGTGGCGTTTGAGGAACGAAACCCAACTTTACTTTACAGGTATTTGTTGGGTTTTTCCAACGTACAAAAATTCCGATCCGAGCAGTATTGATTCCGAAATTACATTAATCAATTTGTATCTATCAAATAGCTATTAAATTAATTTGTAGAATACATGTCGAACTTCAAAAAATCTGCCGTATTGGTTGCTCTGTTACCATTTATTACCCTTTGGACTCAAGTTGCTAATGCTGAAACCTTAAAGACTAAAAATTTCAACGTCAAAATCACCAGAAATTGCCCGGAAGGATATGTAACTTGCAATAATGTTAGGTACTTTGGCAAGAATTTAAAAACCGGTCAATCGATTAGTCTGACTGGCAAAACTATGCACTCAACTGGTGCAGATGGTGTTACACCAGGACGGTTTCTCGGTTACCAGTTCCGCAATAACAACTATGTTTATCAGGTAACAGCAGACGGCGTTTTGCTAGTTTATCAAGGTAAAAAACTGATACTGAAAGAGCAAGGGGCGTTGACATATTAAAAGACTCTAGTACAGAACGGCGTAAATAAGGCAACCATTAATAACAAGCAAAAAGCTTATGATAAAAGCTTTTACGCCTTCTGCCACGCCACTTGCTGTAGCCTGTGAAACCCGTCCACCGCAGTGGCTCCTCTGCCTGCGTACTTCTGCCTTTTTGTACTAGTTCATTGTTGGTACCCAACCACCATCTACACGTAAGTTTGCACCATTGATGTAATCAGCAAGAGGACTGGCAAGAAAAGTCACAATATGAGCTACGTCTTCAACTTTTCCCAGGGAATTGGTGGGATTGTTCATCAGCCCTCGCAACATATGCTGCTGGATCTGCACTAAGTCTGTACCCCATCCTTGGTTCAAACCAATCTGAAGCATAATGTCATTCAAACGAGGTGTAACAATTGAACCAGGGCTAACGGCATTCACTGCAATCCCTGTTCCAGTCAACTCTTGTGCCAAACTCACTGTTAAGTTGAGGTTGGCAGCTTTGGTTGCTGAATAGTCAGCCACAGACGTTGGTTTTGTTGCTACACTACTGGCGATGTTAATAATACGTCCCCAACCCAATTCTTGCATTTGCGGCAACAGTAACAGGGTTGTGCGTACCATAGAAACAACATTGATATTGTAAAGCTCCAACCATTGGTTGGGGGTGGAGTTCATCCAGCCTCGCATTGAATAAGTACCAGCATTGTTAACCAGAATATCTACAGCACCAAGAACTGATAAAACCTTATGTACTACTTGCTCTGCTCCTCCATCAGTCGCTAAGTCACCAATAGCAACAAACGCTTTTCCACCATCTACTGCAATCTCTCGAACAACGCGACTCGCTTCTTTTTCATTCCGACCATGCACCACTACCGTCACCCCTTCTTTTGCTAGTGCTTTAGCAATACCTTCACCAATTCCAGAGCTACTACCAGTGACAAGAGCGCGTTTTCCTTTTAGTTGCAAGTCCATACTCTCTGCTTCTTATCGATCGAAGATTATTAGTGCTTTTGTGTGGCGGGTTTTTAACCCGCCACGAATACAGGACGGTTGTACCGCAGGAAGTTTTAGTTAGACATTCCTAATGCTGCCACAGGTTCATTTAAGGAAGGAGCAGGAGCAGGACCTAAGGCAACATCACCCCACCGCATGACAGTTGCAGTGGCATTTGCTGCTGCACCAAAAGAATAAACCAGAACCAAATCATTTTCATGAATCTTACCCTCTTGGGCAGCATGGTAGAGATTCGCAAGGGGAAGTACAGGTCCGATGTTCCCATATTTGGGGTAGAGATCGATAGTGCGTTTTGGCTCAATATCGAGTACGCGAGCACCAAATTTTGCAAACCAGGCAGTTGGCGTGTTAAAAATAAAGAAATCAATTTCATCGAGTGTCACATTAGCAGCAGCAGCAGCACCCTCGGTGCAAGTGAGAACAAAATCAGCCGCCGTGTTGCTAATAACTCGATTTGCTCCTTTGCCAGACCTCATAAATAATCGCAACTTGCCCTGATGATCCTCTGCCAATTCAGTGTAAAATGCGCTACAAGTCTCTGCAGAATGAACAATTTTACTACCAAGGATTCCTTGATTGGCTTTGACCGCACTGACGACAAAGGCTCCAGCACCATCACCCGCTATCCACGAGATGGTATCTCTTTCATCAAGAAGACGAGAATAGGCACAGGAAGTAATCACCAGGATATTGCGATAGTCTCCAGACCGCACTAATGTACTGGCGGTTTCTAGTGCAACTATAGCACTTGAACACATGGAATTAAGATTCCAACTCGCACAGCGCAAACCGAGTTCATTGACGAGGAAAGCAGCATTGCCAGCTACGACTTCTTCAGTCCCAAAAGAAGTGACGATCGCAAGATCGATGTCTTCTAACAAAAAATTTCCTGCCTGAAGGGCGTCTCGTGCTGCACGACACTCAAGGGTTAATGACGATTCATCTGAACTGAGTATGCGTCGTTCTACAGCACCACGAAATGGGTCTGATACGTAAGGCATCATCTCCTGGTCAAACGCATTGCCGGGAGTAGAACCAGCAAGAGAAAAGAGCCTTCCCAAGCTTTTTTGTTCGGACTGAGCAACTAGATCTGGGTATTTCTTACGGTAGTAATCGTTTGTACATACGGTATTTGGAAAACTTAATGCTAGAGAGCGAATGCCTACTGAAGAGCCTTTCATATTAACCTCCTTAAGAATTTGTAGTGGTTTGTGAGATCAAACTGTCAATTCGACCTTTTATTGGTACGGGTTCGGTTGGATCGATAACTACATCAACTACGAAAGGAACAGGAGATGCGATCGCTTTCTCCAAAGCTTGTTGAATCTCGGATTCTTTTTGAACACGGATACCATCGGCTCCCATAGCGCAAGCAACCTTAACAAAATCTACTTGCGGAATGTCTGTATCCATATCCTTCAATCCCTCAAATGCCACGCCCTGACGGCACATGTTGTAACATCCATCATTGAGAATAATCCAAACAGCAGGAATTTCATATCTCACAGCCGTACTAATCTCACTATTCATGAGCATGGCACCATCCCCAACAATAGCAACAGCTTTTTTATTGCTTGCTAGTGCAGCACCAACAACGCCCGTGACGAAATGACCCATAGAACCAAAACTCGTACTTGCTCGGTAACGACCTGATTCGGTAAATTGCAGTACATGATTTCCCCAAGCCAGTGAATTACCTGCTTCTGTCATCACTATTGCATTACTCTTCTCAACGATCGTCGCTTGAATTGCATCCATAAGTACTTTAGGACGCACCAAATTTTTCGCAGGTGTATTCACGCTTTTTGGTTCAGCTTGAGACAAAGCAATGGCTGACTCATCTTGATTGTCTGGGAAATACTTTAATAAAGCTTTGACAAACACTCTGATATCAGACTGAATAGCAAATGTCTCAACATAGGGATATGCAGTTCCAGGAACTTCCGGATCAATATCAACGTGTAAAAAACCTCGGTCGGGAACCATAGAAGGATGCCAAAATGAAGTCAGTTCACCAAGGCGCGTTCCAAGTACTAGCGTCCTCAAAGGACAAGACTCTTGCATATACTTCAAAACCGACTCATGTCCGCCGAAGCCCGTAACCCCCACAAATTGAGAATGGTTTTCTGGAAAAATACCCTTGCCACGCGGCGAACACATAACAGCCGCCCCTGTCCTCTCAGCCAGCTGGCGAATTTCTGAAGCTGCTTCTCTCGCACCAAAGCCAACCCAGATGGCAAACGATCCTTCCGACAACAACCCCGCACATTTTGCAATAGCGTCCTCCGTCGTGCTGGGGGGAGCAAGAGAAAGAGCCACTTGTGACAGTGATGTCTTCAATGAACTAACTTGAATATTTCTGGGGATACTCAAGTGTGCAACAAAGCCACCAGGTTGGGCTAAACCTTTTGCAAGCCTGCAATAAATCTCTGGAAGTTCATCATCAGATTCGACGGTAGTCGCATAATGAAACAGAGATTCTGAGGTAAAAATCCCCGTGGTAGGCATTGTATAAGCACTGGTTTCTTGGCAAGCCCACCGTCCGCGCTGAGATGTTGAGGTGGAAGCCGATACGAAAATGACCTTTGCACCCTCCCAACGAGCTGCAAATAAACCTGTTATTGCATTGGTAATGCCAGGACCGGTTGTAGCAAACACCACTATTGGAGAACCACTAGCAAAGTATGCTTCAGTTGCTGCAAAAGCTGCTCCTGCTTCATGACGAAAATGTAGCACCCGAATAGAACTATGTTGCAAGGCATGCCACAAAGGGACAATTGCTCCCCCTGATACACCAAATGCATATTTCACTCCTATTTCTTCTAACATCTTGACTATTACGGATGCAACTGAAATAGGTACAACGTGCGATTGTAAATTTGATTGGCTATTCGTAACAAGTGAGGGAGTTAAAGCAACACTCATAAATTCATTCCTTATTTGACTCTTGATTGTTTGATGGCATTTTCATTAATTAGAAAACGAAGTCGTTATTCAAAAGTCACATTCATTAATTTCGCCTTGTTTGCTAACTTTTATTGATTTCTCGATCTTCAGAATAGCCTACTACCAATTAATACGGTAATTAAGTATTTTTTGCAAAAAATAAAAAATGATGAACTATTTGTAGATATTCATTCTCATGCTTGCAGTTTTTTGCGATAATCCAGTGTGGAGCGTTGCACTTTTCGCCAAGCATGGGGGGTAGTACCATGACAATCGCGGAACTGAGAGTAAAAATGATTGATATTTTGATAACCGACTTGTACAGCAATTTGATTGACGGATTCATCAGTTTTCAAAAGCAAGGAGCATGCTTCTGTTATCCGTCGCAAGATAATCCAATCATTAACCGTTTTTCCTGTCAGCCGTCGCACTAAGTTAGTTAAGTAAGCAGAAGAGTAACCAACGGCTTGAGCAACTTCTTTTAGGCTAATAGGTTTGCGATAATTCAATTCAATGAATTCAAAAACCTCATAAAGACGGGGAATAGACGGGAATAGAGAAGAGATATTATTAAATTTTTGATTCTCTTCAAGAGCTAACAATTTATTTTCTTCTAGATGAACGCGAACAAAATCATTGTTCCTTTCAACTACTGTAAAGCCTGCTGCTTCCAAGTATTTCGTTAAAAAAAACTTGGTTTCGGGAGATTCATTCACTATGAAAATTTCAATCATTCTCTTTTTGACTCTTTAATAAAGTTCTTGATTGATAAGTATGTGTGACTTCAAGAGCACTAATAGATAACTAACATGAATTCAAAAAACTGATTGTTCTTTTGCAAAGTGTAATGTCTAGTCTATGTATAGATACTTCAAATAGATCGTCTCTAAGAAGAAACGAGTTTTTTGGCATTACCGTGCTAACGCTGTAGCGAACTCAATGCAAGTTCTGCATTTGAGTATTCTTCTAGCAAGAATTTATTTTACTATCGAAAAAAGAGAAAATACTGGAGGGAGAGCTACGTTTCTAGGTTCAGAATTCTGGCTCAGAAGAACTCTTGTTTCATACCATACCCGTTTCTCCTATTACATCAAGTTGATTTAATTCTCATTCTTTACTTTTTATATAGTTGCCAACAGAATTAACCTATGCACTTGATGTAAAAGGTTTTGTTCAGCTATAAAGTTACCCATATAGGTACTTGTATTTTTAATTGTTGTCATTAGACGTCTCTAAAAACAATGTAAAGACCAAGCATGGCTAGTCTTTACAGGGATTCTAGAAGATATAAATTAATTCCTAGAGATGTCTTATCGGTCGATCGCCAAACTCTCCATGTGGTTTCACGCTCGGAACAAAACCTAGCGTGTTTAATCGCGCTCGTAACCTATTTCTTCCAAGGTAGCTTCGTACCCATCTCAGTCATCGCAGAAAATACTAGGTAGAGAATAACCGCACTCGCACTCATTAGAAATATAACAACTTCTTTATCCATGTTTGTTTGTCCTAAGAAAATATACTACTCATCTTTAGAGTACTAATATCGTGATTTTCATGCAATATCGCCATCAATTAATAGGTCGTTGCTGTCAACAGATATCACTTGTCTGTGGAAGATGGAAGACAAGGGTGAGAGCCTGATGTATGACCGTATCTTCGGGAGCATCTCGAATTTGCCAATTGCCCTCAGAATAGCATTCTGGGGCTACATAAACAAAGTCCACCTGCGTGGACTTAATAAGAAGTCCTACAGGCGGTGAGTCTAGTCCTACAGGCGCTGAGACCATTGCTGCAGGCGGGTTTCCCGCGCCCTGGTAACTGGCGTATAGCCCTACAGGCATAGCTTCGCATCGCGTAGCGTCTCCGTCAGGAGATACCCGGAGGGACTTAGCCTGTATAGCCGCGATTTCAATCGCAAACGTGTTTTTTCCAAATTGAAATGCTCCCCGTATCTTCAGTATCAGGAGTCGAATTTCAACGACTGGTTACTGTTAAAGCATGGAGATTAAATCCTGCTTAAATAAAGGATGAATAGAAGTTGCTGTTAAAAATTTACGGTTTGTCAGCTGCAAAGTGACATCCTGAATGCCAAAAGTTTCTTGAAGATGCGATCGCAATTGTGCGAGTAAGCCATTACTTTCTTCAAAAGTCATACAATCTACAGTGATGTGAGCGCAAAGCATAACTTGTTCCCTGCTAATTCTCCAAACACGGAGTTGTTCAACATTCACCACTTGAGGAAAAGATTTTAAAGAAGCTTCTACCTCAATGGGGTCGGTAGATGGTGGTGCATATTCCAGAAGAATCAAAAGACTTTCTTGAAGGAGTGGTAAGGCACTCAGACCTGTAAAACCTGCAACAAATAGGCTGATAACTGCATCTGCCCACAACCAATTCCAAAGATGAATCGCTACAGCCGCAAGAATCACACCTAAGGAACTAGCTGTATCCGCGATGACGTGAAGCAAAGCCCCTCGAAGATTTAAGTCATTATGAGAATGAGGATGAAGCAAAGTAATGTTCAGCAAATTGACGATTAAACCGATTGTTGCCACTACCAACATGGGTAAGCCTGAAATCCCTTCTGGGCTGCGAAGGTGATGAATAGCTTCCCAACAGATAAAAAGAGCAATGACAAGCAAACTCAAACCATTTGCCAAAGCTGCTAAAATTTCAATTCGGCGATGACCAAAAGTAGCGCGATCGCCTCCTGGTTTCTGTGCCAACCAACTCGCAAGTAACGATATTCCTAAAGCTGCTACATCAGAGAGAATGTGTTCTGCATCTGCCTGTAAAGATAAACTACCACTCCACAAACCCACGCTCCACTCGGTTACAAAAAATCCAACAAGCAAACAGACAATAATTGACAAAAGTTTAGTTTTATGCGTGTCTGTCGTTACTGTATCTTTGCACGCGCATTCACACTTCTGAACTGAGAGCATAACTTACGAACTTATATGTCAATATATTTCTAACATGGCAACACCCACTTTAGTAGTGAATGAAACCACCCTTTGAAAGTTCCGTACTGGTTCCACCAGCCACTCATATCGCATACGGTTGAACATTTGGGAGCGAAAGAACTGCGCGAGCGTGTAAAATTTGCCTGGTACTAGCAATAAGTCGAACATGATACAATCGCGAATCCCAAGGAACAGTCCTAGAGCTAAGGCTGTCCTATGCTAGAGATGGGCAATATCGTTGTGGGTGAGGTTGTGTTTTTTAGCGTTGTTATTCCGACTTACAATCGCAAGCCAATTTTAGAAAAGTGCCTGCGAGCTATGGAAAATCAGAAACTGATAAACGATCGCTTAGATGGTTATGAAGTTGTTTTGGTAGATGATGGCTCGACAGACGGTACGCTGGAGTGGTTGGACACATACAAAAGCGAGTTTCCCCACGTGCGAACATTTCGTCAAGCTCATAAAGGTCCAGCTGCTGCTCGAAATTTGGGTGTTGAGAAGGCTTTAGGCGATACAATCGTTTTTATTGACAGCGATCTCGTTGTAAAAGAGAATTTTTTGCAAGCCCATGCCGATGCACTCACCCAAGGAAAAGAGAAATTGGGGAGCGATTGCATATTCACTTATGGGGAAGTCATCAATACTTGTAACTTTGACAATCCCACATCCGAACCCTACAAAATTACAGATTTTTCTGCTGCTTTCTTTGCTACAGGAAATGTAGCGATCGCAAAACATTGGCTGGAAGAAGCAGGGCTTTTTGACACCAGCTTTCAACTTTATGGATGGGAAGATTTAGAATTAGGCGTTCGCCTAAAGAAACTAGGTTTAAAACTTATTAAATGTCCGGAGGCAGTTGGTTTTCACTGGCATCCTCCCTTTAGTTTAGAACAAATTCCCCGCTTAATAGACAAAGAAATTCAACGCGGACGTATGGGCGTTTTATTTTATCAAAAGCATCCCACTTGGGAAGTACGAATGATGATTCAAATGACTTGGCTGCATCGCGTGCTCTGGGGAATTCTTTCCCTCAATGGATTTCTTAACGAACGGACAATGGCTCCATTTCTACAGTGGTTGATCCAACTTGGCAAGCCACAGTTAGCATTAGAAATCGCCCGGATTTTTTTAAACTGGTATAACGTTAAAGGCGTGTATGAAGCATATGGACAGGGGCTAGGGAGCAGGGAATAGGGAGTAGGGAATTTTGTACTTTACTTTCGTATTTTCTCTCTACTCACCATTGCCCATTCGCCATTCCCCATTCGCCAAAATGTGCTAACCTTGTATGGTTCACCAATCTCGCACATCCAAGGGTTCGGGTGTTTCCTGATGTTGGGAAATCCACTTGGATGGAGGTTTAACCCGAATAGGAGTTAAAGAATATGCCAGTTGTTTCATTGGCTCAGATGATGGAGTCAGGGGTTCACTTTGGGCACCAAACCCGTAGGTGGAATCCAAAAATGTCTCCTTATATATATACATCCCGCAACGGAGTCCATATCATCGACTTGGTACAAACAGCCCAGTTGATGGAAGAAGCGTATACTTATATGCGAGGGCAAGCTGAGGCGGGTAAAAAGTTCTTGTTCGTTGGAACAAAGCGTCAAGCAGCAGGGATTATTGCTCAAGAAGCGGCTCGTTGTGGTGCTCACTACATCAACCAGCGTTGGTTGGGAGGAATGCTCACCAACTGGACGACCATCAAAACTCGCGTAGATCGTTTGAAAGACTTGGAACGCCGGGAAGAAAATGGTGCTCTCGATCTGCTACCAAAGAAAGAAGCGGCAATGCTACGTCGGGAAATGGCAAAGCTTCAGAAGTATCTGGGTGGTATTAAAACCATGCGGAAAGTTCCCGATGTAGTCGTGATCGTAGATCAGCGCCGAGAGTATAACGCAGTTCAGGAATGCCAGAAACTCAGCATTCCCATTGTGTCCATGTTAGATACAAACTGCGATCCGGATGTTGTAGATATTCCAATTCCGGCAAATGATGATGCTATTCGGTCAATTAAATTGATCGTGGGCAAACTAGCAGATGCCATATACGAAGGTCGTCACGGTCAATTGGATGTAGAAGAAGAATACGAAGATTACGAAGGCGCTGAAGAAGACTTCGACTACGAAGAAAGCGAAACAGATTATTCTGACGCTTTCCCAGAAGACGAAGACGAAGAATAATAGATCTTAAATGCTAATGGCTAATGGCTAATAGCTAATGGTGAGACCAGTGGTGTAGGTGGGTTTCCCCTGCAAGCAACTGGCGTATAGCCCTTACGAGCGTAGCTTCGCAATGCGAGGCGTGTTGCGCCAGCGACGAGAGCGTCTCCGTAAGAAGATCAAAGCTAATAGTTAATGGTAAAAACCAATTAGCAATTAGCAATTAGCAATTAGCAATTAGCAATTAGCAATTAGCAATTAGCAATTAGCTCTTAACCATTAAGTAGGAATTGAGGCAACATGGCGGAAATATCTGCAAAAATCGTCCAAGAGCTACGCCAGAAAACTGGTGCTGGTATGATGGACTGTAAAAAAGCACTGCAACAAACTGATGGTGATGTAGAAAAAGCTATCGAGTGGCTGCGCCAAAAAGGTATTGCAAAAGCCGAGAAGGGAGCAGGACGGATTGCAGCAGAAGGTCTAGTGGACAATTATATTCAACCGGGTGGAAGTGTTGGCGTAGTTATAGAAGTTAACTGCCAAACTGATTTTGTTGCCCGTAATGATGCTTTCAAAGCCCTTGTTCAGAACTTGGCAAAACAAGCGGCGAATGCTGACAGTGTTGAGTCCTTATTGACTCAACCTTATATAGAAGATCAAAGCGTCAAGGTTGAAGATTATCTCAAGCAAACTATTGCCCAGTTAGGTGAAAACATTCAGGTTCGCCGATTCACCAAATTTGACCTTGCAGAAGGGACACAAGGAGTTATAGACAGTTACATTCACACGGGCGGTCGCGTCGGTGTGTTGGTTGAACTGAACAGCCAAGCTGAAGCAGGGGCTGGAAACGAGCATCTCCAAACTCTAGCACGCAATGTTGCCATGCAAATAGCAGCTTGCCCTAACGTTGAATATGTCAACGTCGATGAAATTCCTGCTAATGTTGTTCAAAAGGAAAAAGACATCGAAATGGGGCGTGATGACTTGGGTAACAAGCCACAGAACATTAAGGAAAAGATTGTTCAGGGACGAATTGAAAAACGCCTCAAAGAAATGACTTTGCTGGATCAACCTTACATTCGCGATCAAAGTATCACTGTTGAGGAATTGATCAAGCAAAGTGCAAAACAAGTAGGCGGAAGCGTCCAAGTCCGTCGCTTTACTCGCTATGTACTGGGTGAGGGGATCGAGAAGCAAGAAAGCAATTTTGCTGAAGAAGTGGCTGCTCAAATGGGTACTAAGTAAAATTACTTTGTTTACCTAAAAGATGACCATTAGGCGTAAGGAAGCCACCCTCGCAAGCGTCTTTATGCGTGTTGAGAGGAGTTGTATTGGGCAGTACTAACTGTTTGATGTAGGTGGGCAGTGCCCACCTACTAAAAATATTTATTGATATATTAAACTAGCGTCCTTAAACAAATTTATCCTACAATAATTAAGTGCATTTGTACCATATTCGGTTCAGATGGGCGGTAAACTAAAGATATGGCAAGAGCTATTGAACGAATAGAACGGGATATTCAGGCATTAGAAGAGGCGATTCGGGCGATCGCTAAAGAACTTCACAATGCTTACGCCAACTATTTAACGACTTTGGGAAAAACTGTACAGCAACAGTTAAATCAAGCAACTTACCACCTATGTACCCAAGGGTACCCTGAAAGTTTCTTGAGTTTGTCCTTAAATCAGCGCCAGCAATTGCAACAATCAGTCCGGAAGTTCGGTCAGCAAACAGCCGAACAGTTGCAAGCTTTAATGAAAAGCGAGCAGCAGGAAGCCAGTCTAGAACAGAAGAATGAGGAAGAACGGGAAGATGAGGACAATGAGCCAGATGAGGACGATGAGAAACAAGGGGAAAATAAGAAAGATGGGGAAGATGGTACAAAAGAGGAAGTGACGAGTGTTGAAGCAAGCAAACAAGAAAGCGACAAAGGAGAAAATTCCTCATTGTTTGTCTCGCCCCCCTTGTCCCCTCGCTCGGCTGTATCCGCCTTCCTTTCCTTGTCGTCGCGATCGCCAGTACCCCTACCTCCATTTCCCAACTCCGCGAATCCCATCGAAATACTCAAATGGCAGCATGGCTTGGAAAGAGCAATGCAAGATAAGCTGAAATTGGTTTCACGTGATGCCAATCTTCTGTTACAGAGATGCGGGATACTGCCTAAAAAATTACCGGAACCGATTTTGGAAGCAGCAGCAGCTGCTGCTTCTGAAGCTGCTACTGAAGTAATGCCAGGACCACCTAACTTACTCAGCTTAGTCATTGAAGTTGATGGCGAACAGCAGTCAGAAGAACCCAATTTGACACAGATTATGGCTCTTAACCTGCGACTTGGAGAAATTGAGTTTAATGACGTAACCCTGTCATCCTGTCGCAAGCAGATCCGAAGTATTCTCGTTCAACTAAATAAGCTAGCACAAGAGTACCAAAAGAAACAGCGAGAACGCTCAATTGCTGAAGCAGAAGCAGCATGGCGTGCTATTTGGTCTGATGAATTTTAGATTTTGGATTTTCGATTTTAGATTCAATCCAAAATCCCAAATCCAAAATCCTAAATTTTAAATCCGATGATGAATGACAAGCCAGATTGGATACGATTACAGAAAGCCCTAGCTATAGAATCAGAACAAGGTTTTACCGATTTAATGGGTAAGCAGTACCGCTTCAGTGAGTTTTTTACCCTAACTTTCGGCAAATTTCCCACGGGTTTGCCCACCAATGAACGGCGTCGCTGGCAAGAATTATCTGTTGAATTCGCTAATTATTCCAATCTGGGCTTGCAAGATAGACAGCGTTTAATCTCAGAAACTCGCAAATATCTTTATCAATTACAGCAAACTGTTGATAAGGAAACAATCGTATCTTCTTCATCTCCATCATCTCCTTCGTCCCCTTCATCTTCATCTCCTTCATCCTCATTCACCTACTCTCGAATTCTTTCTTCCCAAGCCCCAACTCCTAGCGTCCAATCTCCAACCCCCAATCCCCATGTTGCGGGAACTCCGAGTTCTCAAATTCCCAATCCCCAATCCAAAATCATTGCCGAAGTGAGTCGGAGACTAGCTCCCAAAATTGACCAAAAACTCAGGGAATTACCAGAAATAGGAATCAAAAAAGCAGGAAGTTTAGAGCGTCTTGGCTTGGAGACAGTGCGCGACTTGCTTTTTTACTATCCCCGCGACCACATTGATTATAGCCGTCAAGCTCATATCCGCGAGTTGGAGGCGGGGGAGACCGTAACGATAGTCGCAACAGTCAAAAGTTGCAATTGCTTTAGCAGCCCTAAAAATCAAAAGCTAACAATTTTAGAATTATCGCTGCGCGATAATACCGGACGCATTAAGATTAGTCGGTTTTTCGCAGGTACGCGCTATAGCAGTCGCGCATGGCAAGAAAGTTTAAAGCGGCGCTATCCTCAGGGTAGTATTGTAGCAGCGTGTGGATTGGTTAAAGGAAGCAAGTATGGGTTAACTCTAGAAGATCCAGAAATAGAAGTTTTAGCGCATCCCGGCGATACGATAGAGTCACTCAGTATCAATCGAGTTTTACCAGTTTATGCCTTAACAGAGGGTGTTGGTGCGGATCTCGTGCGTCAAGCAGTTACGGCTGTTTTACCTTGTGCTTCCTCTCTCAAAGATCCCTTACCAAGTGGGTTGCGAGGTAAGTATGAATTGATGGAATTGAAGGAAGCGGTTGCTAACATTCACTTTCCTTCCGATAGTATGACCCTGCAAGCAGCCCGTCGTCGTCTTGTTTTTGACGAATTCTTTTACTTGCAATTGAGTTTACTACAACGGCAACACTATGCCAAGGCAAGCCAAACCAGTGCTGTTCTTGCACCTAAAGGAGAGTTGCTGGAAAAATTTTACGAGATATTGCCTTTTAAACTGACTAACGCACAGCAACGAGTTGTTCATGAAATTCTCAACGATTTGCAAACATCTGTACCGATGAATCGTTTGGTTCAAGGAGATGTTGGTTCTGGTAAAACCATTGTGGCTGTGATTGCTATCCTGGCGGCTATTCAATCTGGGTATCAAGCAGCACTGATGGCTCCTACTGAAGTTTTGGCAGAACAACATTATCGTAAGTTAGTGAGTTGGTTTAATCTTTTGCATTTACCAGTAGAATTACTGACTGGTTCTACAAAAATGGCAAAAAGAAGACAAATTCACGCTCAGTTAGAAACTGGTGAATTGCCTTTGTTGGTGGGAACTCATGCATTGATTCAAGACCCTGTTAATTTTCAACGTTTGGGTTTGGTCGTTATTGATGAACAGCATCGCTTTGGGGTGGAACAACGGGCAAAGTTACAACAAAAAGGCGAGCAACCTCACGTTCTAACGATGACAGCAACTCCAATTCCGCGAACACTGGCGCTCACAATACACGGGGATTTGGATGTCAGCCAAATTGATGAGTTACCGCCCGGACGGCAAAAAATTCAAACAAATATTCTAACCAGTCAGCAGCGCACCCAAGCTTACGACCTCATCCGCAGAGAGATTGCTAAAGGACAACAAGTTTACGTGGTATTGCCATTGGTGGAAGAATCAGAAAAATTAGATGTGCGATCGGCAGTGGAGGAGCATCAAAAGTTACAAGAAAGTATTTTTCCTGAGTTTCAGGTGGGGTTGCTCCACGGTCGCATGAGTTCAGTGGATAAAGACGAAGCGATCGGTAAATTTCGGGCTAATCAAACTCAAATTTTAGTTTCGACCACTGTTGTAGAGGTAGGTGTAGACGTACCAAATGCAACAGTTATGCTCATAGAAAATGCGGAACGCTTTGGTTTATCGCAATTGCACCAATTACGAGGACGTGTTGGTAGAGGTGCGGCTCAATCTTACTGTTTGTTAATGAGCAGTTCTAGAAGCCCGGATGCACAGCAACGCCTGCGAGTTTTGGAACAGTCCCAAGATGGCTTTTTTATCTCTGAAATGGATATGCGTTTTCGCGGTCCCGGACAAGTTTTAGGAACTCGTCAATCTGGTGTACCGGACTTTACTTTGGCTAGTTTGGTAGAAGATGAGGAGGTCTTAGTTTTAGCGCGACAAGCAGCAGAAAAGGTGATAGAGATAGACGCAAGTTTAGAGCGATGGTATTTGATGAAAGAAGAGTTGAAATATCGGTACGAGCGGTTAATGGGTGGGGCAATTTTGACATAACTGATTTTGCGTATATTTTTATCAATAACACGAAAAATTGGAATTTCTAGCCTGCTTAGGCTGGCTTCGTTTGTATAGCCTCACCCTTATAGGGTGTAGGTGCAAGATATCGGCTAACTCTGTTATAATCGCGTAAATTTCTTGATTGTTGTCGTTATTGTTGTTTGCGTTAGTTATTAGTTATACCTCTTTTAAGCCATACAAAATCTACTATTAAAAACCAACTAGTACAGTTCGGCGTAAATAAAGCAACCATTAGTAACAGAGAAAAAGCTAACAGTTAAAGCTTTTGCGCCTTCTGCCACGCCACTTGCTGTAGCCTGTGAAACCCGTCCACCGCAGTGGCTCCTCTGCCATCGTACTTCTGCCTTCGTGTACTAGGTAAACCAACCACTTCTCCAACGATGCGCTGGGTATTTCAATGCTTTCAATCCATCCATATTCTTATACTTAATAATCAAAAATAAATATCTAATTTAAATGAGGATAGGCAATTCATATTCAGCCTTCTACCAGATAATTGCCGGCAAGGCTTCTTGAATAACGGAAACAATAAGACTATTACTCATAAACTTTCATTAATTTTTCTGGATCGATAAGTTATTATTAATGTATTCATAAATATCTACAAATTGTATTGAATTAAAATTTACCTTACAGTGTTGCGACAAAAGCTGAGAATAGCAGAAATTGTACCGGATTTGATTGAGACAGTTTATAGTATTAGCTATCGGAGCAAAGCGCCGTAACGTTTTGTACCAAAGGATGAAAAACTGTGTCTTTTTGATAGACTAGGTCAATTTCCATTGGTATTTAGGGCACAAGATAAATACGAGGCTGTAAAGCTTCAGTTAACTGGTATTGCTTAAAAACTTGGGCAATGGAATCTGTTTTACCCGACAATGAAGCTTTGAGGCTTGAAGCACTTTTGCGCTATCGAATCCTTGATACATCATCAGAAGTAGCATTCGACGAGTTAACCAGTCTTGCGGCTTTCATTTGCAAGACTCCGATCGCATTGATTACCTTAATAGATAGCGATCGCCAGTGGTTTAAATCTAAAGTGGGATTAACAACTTCTGAAACTCCTCGCAGTGCCGCATTTTGTGCCCATGCTATTTTGCATAAAGAGCCACTGATCGTTCCAGATGCGTTGCAAGATCCCCGCTTTGCTACTAACCCTCTAGTCACTGAAGATCCTCACATCCGGTTTTACGCAGGTGCGCCTTTGACAACACCACAAGGTTTTCGGATTGGAACATTATGTGTTATTGACCGGGTACCGCGCCAACTTAACTTAGAGGAAATCACCGCCCTTGAAGCACTTAGTCGTCAGGTTGTCAGCCAGATAGAACTTCGCTATTTAAAAAAATCATTGCAGCAACAAGAAAGCTATTTTCGTGCCATTGTGGAAGTAGAGCCAGAATTATCCATTACGCGAAATCTGAAAGAGCTCAAGCACGCAGAAGATGCTTTGCGACGTGAGAAAGAATACATCAGTCATATTGTAACTGCTGCTCCAACTTTGATTTGTGGGATTGCTCCTGATGGGATGACTACCTTTGTAAATCCCATAGTTAGTGAAGTCACGGGTTATAGCAGTGATGAACTTGTGGGAAAAAATTGGTGGCATATTTTCTATCCAGATGGCGAATACTGGCAAGTTGAGCAACTGTTCCGTGATTTTGAGAAGGGACAAGTGATTAACTACGAAATGAGACTGACTACCAAGCACGGACAGAAACGAGTGATTTCGTGGAACTCGGTCAATCGTTGGAACGATAGCGGTACATTGTTGGAGGTAATTGGTATTGGTGCGGATGTCACACAGCAAAGACAGTCAGAGATTGCTTTATACCAGCAAACTCAACGAGAACATTTGATGGCAGAAATGGCAAAGCATATTCGTCGGTCGCTAGATCTAGAGGAAATTTTAAAGACAACGGTTTCAGAAGTGCAGCAATTCCTTCAGTGCGATCGCGTTTTCATCTATCGCTTTCATCCCGATTGGACCGGTAGTATAGTGGTTGAGTCACTTGCGCCCGGTTGCAAGAGCGTTCAGGGGACTATCATCAAAGATTCTTTTTTCCAAGAACTCTCTCTTCGCCCATTTTACGAACAGGGAAAGATTCAAGCTGTTGCGGATATATACACATCAAATCTTGCACCTTGTCACATAGCATTGCTCGAACAATTGCAAATTCGCTCGAATCTAGTTGTCTCCATTGTAGTAGAAAACGGAGGAACGGGGGCATCTTCTCAACTTTGGGGGCTCCTTGTTGCCAACCATTGTTTTGAGCCACGAGGGTGGGAACCTGTAGAAATTAATTTACTCAAACAGTTGGGAACTCAAGTGGCAATTGCCATTCAGCAATCCGAACTTTATCAACAAGCACAAACAGAACTCCTCGAACGCAAGCGCACGGAAAAGTTGCTTCTCAGTACCCAAAATCAGCTTCAGCACCTTCTTGCTTACAGTCCGGCGATTATTTATAGCTGCAAGCCATCGGGATACTTTGGAGCGACTTTCGTTAGCGATAACGTGTTTAACATTTTGGGATATGAGCCCCAAGAGTTTACAAGCCATTCTCAGTTTTGGTTTTCTCACATCCATCCAGATGACCGGAACCGCGTGCTTGCTGAATTAGTGCAGTTAACCCACCGAAAACACTTTGCTTATGAATACCGCTTTTTGCACAAGAACGGTTATTACCGATGGATGTATGATGAACTGAGACTGGTGACAGATGCTGAAGGAAATCCCATAGAAATTGTGGGATGCTGGCAAGATATTAGCAGTTCTCGATTCTAGCCTGCTTGCTGACGTGACAAACCACTTAAAGGCATTCCCAGGCGGAGCCTGGGAAAAGGGGTGAGCCAATCTGTAATAGCTCGCAGTCGCCAGTCCATAGGCTCTCGTCCCCAATTCCTAAGTAAATTCGATTGTATCAACGAAATTTAGAATGCTCTCTTCGATCCTTTGAGACTCTTGTTCAATTGAACCGGGAGTTTCTCCATCAAAAAAGCTGCGCTGGCTGCTAACTATATATAGGAAATTACCACTGGTAAATCCTAAAAGTCCCCGATAGGCATCTAATCTGCTAGCAGTTCCGTTGTTTCCCGTTTTAGAAATGTTTGAACCTTCAGGCATATCAACTAGCACAAAGTACGCACCATCCAATGCGTCCTCTATGTACTTAGTATGTTTTACCCGTGCATCTGGTAAATTTGCAACAATTCCTTGAGGTACATACTGTTCTAGGAGAAGCGATCGTAGATATTCTTCGTGTCCTATAGATTCAATTTCCTTTTTTTGCTGTGATGTCAAGCGAAAGTAATCAATTCTTAATAGAGTTCCAAAGTCATCAGAAAAGCTAACTAACCCTTCTTGCGCTTGAACTCTACCACCTCTTTGAGTGTCTACAGGAATCGGAACTACAAAATTCTTTCCTGGAGACTCATACATTTGTGGTTCGGAACCTTCATCAAACCCTGGTGCATCATCATCTAGAAATTCTTCATCTTCTAATTCTTCCTCTACGTCTTCAAAAGCGGCTATAACTTCGTCTCTGACTTCCTTGGCTTCATCATCTTTAATTTCCAACGCTTCTTGTAACTTTTTTAGTAAATTCATTTTTCCTTTCGGAATCACTATTTCTTCCTCATCAACAAGAAGGCTAACCCCCGCCGCATAAGCATCAAGTGTTAAGTCTTCCGAGAGGGAACTCTTTGCTGCGTTAAATAATGCTCCTACACTATCTTCTTCCGCTATAGCTATCAGTTTATCTAGAAGCTCTAACATTTGATCATCTGAATATTCTTCAAAAACTTCTAGAAATTCCCACAGAATATCGGCTATATAGTCTGGATCTACTTCGTCTAAGCTAGAATCAGCCGCCGAAGTTACAACTCCAATCGCTGCTACCGCTTCTTGTGCGGTCAGTTTCTCTTTAGTTGTTTTCGTGGAGTTAAAGATTTTGTCGTATTTGCCCATGACTGCTCCCTCCGTAAAAGCTGTTGGTGCTATCAAAACTTTAGTGTTAATGGGTAGTTTACCAAGCGAGGGAGTCCCCTAATCCTAGATCTTCCGTAAAACTTTCTTCTTGCTACAGATAAGGCATACAGGAAGCAGTCAGGCAAAAAAATCTTTATAAAACTTAATTTGAACATTTGAATCCGTAGCGATCGCTAGACAATTTTCCGAAAAAGTTTTGTCTGTCAGTGAAGCTAAATAAATGAGGTTGAAATCTAAAAAAACGTACAGGCATTAAAAAGATCGGTGATATATAATACATATAGGAAGGCGATCGAGAAGAATCAGGGATCAATCTTAAAGGGGTTATTTTAGATGGATACAGCAACAAAAAATACTTTATCGCACTCATCATCTATCGAGCGATCGCTCATTCTCTGGTTTGATGAGGTTGGGATTGCGGATATACCAATTGTTGGTGGTAAAAACGCATCCTTGGGTGAGATGATTCAACAACTTACACCGAAAGGTGTAAATGTACCTATTGGATTTGCTACCACGGCTTATGCTTACCGATATTTTATTCAATCGGCTGGGTTAGAAGAGAAACTGCGAAAACTGTTTTCTGACCTAGATGTAGAGGATGTCAAAAATTTGCGAGAACGAGGGAAAAAAGCAAGAGCATTACTACTCCACACACCATTTCCAACACCACTAAGAGAAGCCATTGTGGAAGCTTACAAGCTTCTGTGCAAACGATACAATCCAGATACAGACGTAGCTGTACGCTCTAGTGCAACGGCTGAAGACCTTCCTGATGCTAGTTTTGCAGGTCAGCAAGAAACATATCTCAACGTAACTGGGGTAGAGAGTGTTTTAGCAGCATGTCATAAATGTTTTGCATCTTTATTTACAGATAGAGCTATTTCTTATCGACATATTAAGAAATTTGACCATTTTAGCGTTGCTCTTGCTGTTGGTATACAAAAGATGGTGCGTTCTGACCTAGCATGCTCTGGCGTCATGTTCTCAATTGAAACCGAAACGGGTTTCAAGAACTCTGCATTGATTACAGCAGCATACGGCTTGGGGGAAAATGTAGTTCAAGGATCTGTTAACCCAGACGAGTACTATGTTTTTAAACCAACTTTACGAGAAGGTTACAACCCAATCGTTGATAAAAGATTGGGGAGTAAAGAATTAAAAATGGTCTATGATGATGGCACAAAATTTACAAAAAATATCTTAGTGCCTCAAATAGAAAGAAATAAATATGCTTTAACAGATGAAGAAATTTTACAACTCGCTCGTTGGGCTTGTTTAATAGAAGACCATTATTCTCAAGTTCACAACACCTACACCCCAATGGACATCGAGTGGGCAAAAGATGGTATCACAAACGAATTGTTTATTGTCCAAGCCCGACCGGAAACAGTCCAATCACAAAAAACGCAAAATGTTTTAAGGACGTATCGTTTTACAGGGAGCGGAGCATGGGGGATCGGGACTGGGGAAAAGTTAGCTCAATCGCCAATTGCCAATTCTCAAGCGCCAAAAGCACTAGTTATAGGACGTGCTATTGGAGAAGCAATCAGTCAGGGAAAAGCTCACCTGATTACAGATATACACAAACTTGAAGATTTCCAAGCGGGAGAAGTTTTAGTCACAGATAGAACGGACCCTGATTGGGAACCAATTATGAAAAAAGCCAGTGCGATTATCACCAATCAAGGGGGGCGTACCTGTCATGCAGCAATCATTGCACGAGAATTAGGTGTACCTGCCATTGTAGGATGTGGCAATGCTACGGAAATTTTGAAAAACGGTCAAGAAATTACCATTTCTTGTGCTGAAGGGGAAGAAGGAAGAGTTTATGAGGGATTATTGCCTTTTGAAGTGCAAGAAGTGACCTTAGAAGATTTACCTCGCACTCGCACTCAGATATTGATGAATGTGGGTAACCCTCAAGAAGCATTTAGCCTATCTGCAATTCCCAATGATGGAGTCGGTTTGGCAAGAACAGAGTTTATTATTGCCAACCACATCCAAACCCATCCAATGGCACTGATTCATTATGACAAGCTAGATGATGAATTTGTCAAAGATAAAGTGGCGACAATAACCGCACTTTATGATGATAAACCCCAGTATTTTGTCGATCGCCTCGCTCAAGGGATTGGGAGAATTGCTGCTGCTTTTTATCCCAAACCAGTTATAGTGCGAATGTCAGATTTTAAGAGTAATGAATACGCTAACTTGTTGGGTGGGAAGCAGTTTGAACCAGAAGAAGAAAACCCAATGCTCGGCTGGCGGGGTGCAGCACGTTACTATGATGAAGGCTACAAAGAAGCGTTTGCTTTGGAGTGCCAAGCAATGAGACGAGTGAGGGACGAGATGGGATTAACAAACGTAATTCCCATGATTCCCTTCTGTCGCACTCCCAATGAGGGGCGTCTGGTGTTGGAAGAAATGGCAAAAAATGGTTTAAAGCAGGGTGTCAACGATTTGCAAGTTTATGTCATGTGCGAGTTACCCAATAATGTCATTCTGGCTGACGAGTTTGCACAAGTGTTTGATGGGTTTTCTATAGGTTCCAATGACTTGACTCAACTAACACTGGGGTTGGATAGGGATTCTGCTTTAGTGTCGCGATTATTCGACGAACGCGGTGAGGGAGTCAAGCAAATGGTCAGGTTGGCGATCGCCGCTGCTAAAAGGTACAATCGGAAAATTGGCATTTGCGGTCAAGCACCCAGCGATTACCCAGAATTTGCTCAATTCCTAGTGGAACAAGGAATTGATTCCATTAGCCTCAATCCCGATTCCGTGTTAAAAACCATGTTGGAGATCGCTAAAGTAGAAAATACACAGTGACTCATGACTAGCGACCAGTGAATAAAAAAATATTTTACCTTAGCATGGCGAGTGTATTTTTGCTATCACTCGCCTTCCGATTTTGGGGATTGGGACGATTCAATACCCTTGTTTTTGACGAAGTTTACTATGCTAAATTTGGCAACAACTATCTGACCAATACCCCATTTTTTGACGGTCATCCACCATTAGGAAAATACATTATTGCCATAGGAATTTGGATTGCCAATCACATTCCTTTTTTACAAAACCAGGTCAATGGGTTAACTGGGTCGGTGATGTCACCCATCAGTTATCGCTGGATCAATGCTTTTTCTGGCTCATTTATTCCTGTGATTGTTGGGGCGATCGCTTATCAAATCAGTTACCGTCGCAGCTTTGCCTTTCTAGCTGCATTGTTTGCAGCGTGTGATGGTATATTTCTTGTAGAATCCCGCTATGCCTTAATCAATCAATATATTGTCATTTTCGGCTTATTGGGACAATTGTGTTTGATTCTGGCACTTGCCAAACAGCACTTACGGCGTACCTTTTGGTTAGTCATTTCTGGAGTCGCTTTTGGTGCTTCTTGTGCTACCAAGTGGAACGGTTTGTGGTTTCTGCTAGGTGCTTATCTTATGTGGATAATAGCTTGGGGAAATCGGTGGTTGCAATCTTTTCACTTGAAGAGAGTCAAGAGCAACGAGCAATCCCAAGATGAATTTGTTCATCATCATGCTCAAAATAATTCTGTTGAAATAGAAAGTCAGGAAACTTCTGTTTTGCCTTTATCTTTGACCTCATTACCCATTGGCAAAAGAAAGACGAAATATATAAACCCCTATAGACTAGAAGCTAAGCCTACTCCACTAAAAAAATTAACTCAACTGAATATTTTTCAGATTCTATTTTTTTTAGGAATCATTCCTGCGATTGTGTACAGCCTTATCTGGATTCCACACCTACACTTAGATACAAGATATGGGTTTGTAGAAGTTCACAAGCAGATTTTAGGATTTCACGAACGTCTGGGTAATAGCTCTAAAATACATCCTTACTGTTCTCCTTGGTATACATGGCCTTTCATGATTCGACCAATGGCGTATTTCTACCAAACAGCAACGAGTATTAAAGATCCAATTCCTGTCATAGGTCCTCCTCTTCCTACAGGTGCAGGGAAAGTTATTTATGACGTTCATGCCATGGGCAATCCCTTATTATGGTGGTTTGGTGCTGCTGCGCTTTTATTTTTCTTAGGAGTCTTAATTCGACAATTTGCCAAGCTTTGGATTGAGCAAAAACGTTTTTTCCTGTCTGCTGAATTCAGCAACGAGACTTGGATTGTTTTGTATTTCTTAGTCAATTATGCCGCAAATTTACTCCCTTGGGTAAAAGTCAACCGATGCCTTTTTATCTATCACTACATGACAGCTGTGGTCTTTGCATTTCTGGCGATCGCTTGGCTTGTCGATTGGTGCATCCGCAGTTACTATACTCAAATGCGTGCTGTTGGCCTGACTCCTACCATTTCAATTATTATAGCCTTTATTTTCTGGTTGCCGATTTATTTAGGTTTACCCCTATCAAATTTTGAGTTTAGACCCGTAAGGAGCTGGGCTGTTGGCGTGACTCTTACCTTTTTGATTATTGCAGCCTTTATTTTCTGGTTGCCGATCTATTTAGGTTTACCCCTATCAAATTTTGAGTATAGACCCGTGAGGATGTGGTTTAATTCTTGGATTTAATTGTTAGTGGTTAGTTGTTAGTAGGGTCGGCAATGCCGACCCTAACTTTTCAAGAGATTTTTTAACATAAATACACATCTGCCGTGCAAGCAATCACTGACTTTTAATATTTATTATCTGAAACATAAATTGACAATCGTCTAAACTAATGTAAGCTACACTACTGTAGTAATGCAAGTCAAAGTCCTGAGGAAAAGTAGAAAGAAAGCCGAGCGGTCACTATTAGGAAAAATTTTGTTAACTTTATAGAATACGTGCTGCTGTTTGAAAATTTATCAACTGTCAAAAACTGAAAAGTTTGTAGTTTGTGTTCTTTTGAGAAATTTTATCAGAAATTCACAAAATTACGTAAAGTTACTCTACTATTAACAATAGAGGTTCATAGTGCTTAAGGATTTACAACAAGACATTAACGTAACTAGCTTAAAAGAAGCACCCATTCATGTTTCCGGTCAAGTTCAACCCCATGGAGTTCTTCTTGTTCTGAAAGAACCTGAATTAACTATATTGCAAGTTACCACCAATGTCTCTTCAGTATTTGGGATAGCTCCGATAAATTTGCTGCACCAAAAACTGGAAGATTTACTCGATCCTTTTCAAATAGAAAGAATAAAAGCAGGACTGTTAGAAGATAGTTTGGATTTCATCAATCCTACAAAAATTTGGGTGCGGAAAAAAGGTGATGAATATGTAGTCTTTGACGCAGTCTTTCATCGCAACCCAGAAGGATTGTTGATTTTGGAATTAGAGCCTGCTATTGCTCAGGACAATATTCCCTTTTTAAGTTTTTATCATTTAGCGAGAGCATCCATTAATCAACTGGGGGAAACTAGCAATATTAGGGAGTTCTGCCAAATTATTGTCCAAGAAGTCCGGAAAGTCACCGGATTTGATAGGGTAATGCTTTATAAATTTGATGCAGACGGACATGGCTCTGTTATTGCTGAAGAAAAACTAGATCATCTAGAACCTTACTTGGGTTTGCATTACCCAGAATCAGATATTCCCAAACCAGCAAGAAGGTTATTTGTTTCCAATTGGATTAGAATCATACCGGATACTCGTTCAGAACCTGTAGAAATTTTTCCAATCAATAATCCAGTTACCCAACGTCCGGTAGACTTAACCAACTCCAGTCTCAGAAGTGCGGCTCCATGCCACATACAGTACTTGCATAACATGGGTGTAGGTGCTTCTTTGACAATTTCTTTGATTAAAGAAGGAAAACTTTGGGGTCTCATTGCTTGTCACCATCAGACACCCAAATACGTTGCTTATGAGTTAAGAAAAGCGTGCGAATTTCTCGGTCGAGTCATATTTGCAGAACTTTCAGCTAGAGAAGAAACGGAAGATTATGACTACCGCATGCAGTTAGCGTCTATTCAATCAGCTTTGGTTGAATATATGGCGCAAGAAGAAAACTTTATTGATGGGTTAGTGAAACACCAGCCCAGCCTTCTCGATTTAACCAGCGCTCAAGGTGCAGCGATCTGCTTTGGTGGAAATTACACGTTAATTGGTGAAACTCCCAAAGAAGAAGATTTGAACTTTTTAGTCCAGTGGTTGAGGAATAATGTCAAAGAAGAAGTCTTCTATACAGATTCTTTGCCACATATTTATCCTGATGCTGAAAGATTCAAACATGTTGCCAGTGGCTTGCTAGCAATTCCCATCTCCAAACGAAATTACGTTTTGTGGTTTAGACCAGAAGTTATTCAAACTGTAAACTGGGGAGGCGATCCCAATAAGGCTTTTGAGTTGAGCCAAACAGAAGGGAATTTGCACTTGCGTCCCCGAAAATCCTTTGAACTCTGGAAAGAGACAGTTCGCTTAACCTCTTTGCCGTGGCGATATGTAGAAATAAAAGCCGCACTGGAATTACGAAAAGCAATTGTTAATATCGTACTGCGTCAGGCTGATGAACTGGCTCAGCTGGCGCACGATCTGGAGCGTTCCAACGCTGAATTGAAAAAGTTTGCTTACGTCGCCTCGCACGATTTGCAAGAACCTCTCAATCAAGTGGCAAATTACGCGCAGTTGCTGGAAATGCGCTACGACCAACAACTCGATGAAGATGCTAAGGAATTTATTGGTTACGTTGTTGAGGGAGTCAGTCTCATGCAGACTCTGATTGACGATGTGCTAGCTTATTCTAAAGTAGATATGCAAGCGATTGAGTTTGAACTCATAGAGGTAGATACGGCATTAGAACGCGCCTTGACTAATTTACGCAAGCGTGTTAGTGAAACTAAGGCTGTAATTACTTATGATGACTTACCAACTGTAATGGCTGATAGTACCCAGTTGATGCAGTTATTCCAAAATCTCATTGGCAATGCTATCAAATTCCGCAGTGACAAGAATCCGGAAATCCATATAGGAGCAACTCGCTTGGAAGATGAGTGGTTGTTTTCTGTGCGGGATAACGGTATTGGTATCGATCCGCAGTTTAGCGATCGCATTTTCGTCATCTTTCAGCGTTTGCATACGCGAGATGAGTACCAAGGTACAGGAATGGGTTTGGCAATTTGTAAGAAAATTGTCGAGTGTCACCGGGGAAGAATATGGGTAGAGTCACAACTCGGTGAAGGAGCAACTTTCTACTTTACGATTCCAGTCGGAGGACGCGATCGTGAGCGCAGAAGCGGAAGAAAAGTACAAAACAATCTTTTTGGTAGAGGACAACAAAGCTGATGTTCGTCTGATCCAAGAAGCATTGAAAAATAGTACAGTACCACATCAAGTCATTACGGCTAGGGATGGTATGGATGCTATGGCTTATTTACGTCAAGAAGGGGAGTATGCGGATGCGCCCCGTCCTGACCTTATTCTGCTAGATTTAAACTTGCCAAGAAAAGATGGTAGGGAAGTTTTGGCAGAAATTAAAGCCGACCCACAACTCAAACGCATTCCTGTCGTCGTACTGACAACCTCACACAATGAGGATGACATTTTCCACAGCTACGATTTGCACGTGAATTGCTACATTACCAAATCCCGCAACCTCAGCCAGCTTTTCAAAATCGTCAAAGGAATAGAAGAGTTTTGGCTAGCAACCGTAACTTTACCATCAGAATAAATTATGAATGATGAGTGCTGAATGATGAATGCTAAATACTTAAACCTTCCATTCATAATTCATAATCCATAATTCATAATTCATCATTCCATAGGGGGTGACCTCGGTGAAAATTTTGTTAATTGAGGACAATCTTGCAGAAGCAAGGTTGTTAGAAGAGTTACTCAAAAACGCCGAGTCCAATCAATTTAGTTTGTTTCACGTTCAGCGATTGAGGGACGCTCTTCAAGAATTAAGTAGGGCTACTTATGACGCTATCTTGTTAGATTTGACCCTACCAGATAGTGAAGGGTTAGCTTCCCTCTCGCCTTTGATAAAGCAAGCACCTAATTTGCCAATTGTTGTATTGACCAATACTAACGACGAGCGACTCGCCCTCGAAGCGGTGCGGAAAGGAGCGCAAGATTATCTTGTCAAACGACAAATTAATGTCTCAGTCTTGATTCGTTCTCTACGTTATGCAATTGAGCGCAAACAAGCTTTAGAATCATTACGTGCAGTCAATCAGGCGTTAGAAAGCCGGGTTGAAGAACGAACAGCTGAACTTGTGAAAGTTCAGGAAATCAGTCAGTTTAAATCAGAATTTGTCTCCATGCTGTCACACGATATTCGCAGCCCCTTAAATACAATTCAGTTAATTTCTGGATTATTGCATAATAGCGGAGACAAATTGCCTAAAGAGAAAAAAAATTCTCATTATCAGTTGATTCGTTCTGCAATCAAAAGCATGGCTCAAATATTAGATGAAGTTTCATTTTTAGGGAGAGCAGATTCCGGCAAACTTATATGTGAATTTCAACTACTTAATTTAGAAATATTTTGCCATCAACTGATTGAAGAAGTGCAACTAAGTTTAAAAGAAAAACATCTTTCTCTGATTTTTACAAGTGTTGGTCAATTGGAAGAAGCATTGTGGGATGAAATTGTACTGCGGCATATTTGTAGTAATTTGCTAAGCAATGCTATTAAATATTCCCCACAAGAGAGTACCATTCGATTTGAATTGATTGGGCAGGCACAAAAAGTCATTTTTCAGATACATGACGATGGAATAGGTATTCCAAAAGAAGACCGCGAGCAAATGTTTCAACCTTTTTATCGAGCTTCCAATGTAGGTTCGATCCCCGGTACTGGATTGGGTTTATCAATTGTTAAAAAATGCGTGGACACCCTTGGAGGGGAAATTTCCGTTCATAGCGAGATTGGTATAGGGACGACCTTTGCCGTTACACTACCTGTAGTTAGAAAGAGCAGGGAGTAGAATTATAACAAATCCTGTACAGTCAGTTTGCCCTAACAATCAGCCGAAAAAATTTTGTCATTTTGGGATGAATGATTCGACCTTTCAAATAAAGACATAAGAACTCATGCAAAATTCTTCTTTTATAAACTAGAGTTTGTTGGCAAAAAAACACAAACACGTAAAAAAAATATAAAATTTCTGTCTTCTATTTGTAGTTGCGATGTCTGTGTTTGCAGAAAGCTTAGCAGGGAGGGCATACATTACAACTACAAACTATATATGCTTATTTGTGCCAACTTCACTTATGAAATTTT
Source organism: Tolypothrix bouteillei VB521301 (assembly GCF_000760695.4). Classification (GTDB taxonomy): domain Bacteria; phylum Cyanobacteriota; class Cyanobacteriia; order Cyanobacteriales; family Nostocaceae; genus Scytonema; species Scytonema bouteillei_A. The sequence continues at coordinate 2,065,886 of NZ_JHEG04000001.1, forward strand.
GCTTGTCATTCTTAAAACTATTAGCCTGCATTTGGTTGGTATTTTTTATAATTATTTTTCCTTTATCCACACAAGGTATTCAGCTTGACCAATCTGCTGCAATAAGAAACACCATGTCTCTAACAGATGTTGCTCGCAACCTCCGCAACTTCAACTTAATGACACAAGCAAGTTATGAGGAGGTTATTCGCTTAATTGCAGAGGGAGCAATTACGGATCGTTTGGCTTTACTCGATCAACTTATACAGGCTGCTACAGACCGTCTACTTCCTTTTTCACCTACAGTAGGATTGTTTAAAGCAGTTGTGGGGTTCGATGTAGAAGAACCAAATGAGGAGGAACGCGCTCAATTAATTAAAATTTTGCATCAACTTAGAGAGTCAGGTGTTATCACTCAACACGTCCACAAACAACTGCAAGCAGATCTCATGGGGAATCGTATAGGAAAACTTGATGTTCAGCTATTTGAGCAGGCTAAACGGCGAATGAAAATTTATGAATGGCTTGAATCAAAACAATATGAACCTCTCCTTAATTCCTTGCGTTCTACTGCTGTACTTTCACAAGAGGGATACAAGCGACTCCTCAAAGATTTTAAGTCTCACAATGTTAACGATGGAATTGAGTTATTTAAGTATATTGACGGATCTACAGTTTTTGCTCGACGAGATAACTCTGAAGCTTTTTCCGATTACTTACAAAAAATTTATGTTGGTATTGCCCAAACCTTAGCCAAGAGTGGTGTAGCAAACCTTCATTTTGAAAATCTTAAATTAGAAATAGTTAAACAAACAATCTTTAGCAACTATCAAACTGAGAAATTACTCCCTTCGCGCTCGAAGATTTCTTAATTAAATGAACCGCAGAGGCGCAGAGGACACAGAGGAAAGAGGAGAAGAAGATCGGTAGTCTTATGGCGGAAAGGGAGTAATAGTTTCCGTTAGTGTTAATGGAAAGCAATATCAACAAAGCGACTACCAATTCGAGGAGTTATCTATCAATTTATTCAATAAAATCCTACGCGATCGCGGGTCCCCCTATCGGCTTTATGACACATGGATTTTAATTTCTATATCAGAGATACCATTGTTAGAACGTTACGGTTTTGGTGTTATTGCTTTAACAGAAAATCAAGCTAAAGCTTTGTTTGAAAAATTTTATGTAAGTATTGACCATGAAAACCTACTTACAACAAATAGTATTGAAAAAATTATAAAAAATCTTGAAACGATTGGGCTATTAGACTACTTAACTCCACAGCAAATATCCGCTACTCGTCGCAACATTGCACAAAGCTACTTGACTCATTCCTCTCAAGTTTTGAAGGCATTCGATCGCTTAGTCTTGACCTTCAATTGGGAAAATGCGGAACCAAGAGAAGCTGTATATAAGGAATTCACGTATAAATTAATTTCTCTAGCACACAGAGATTTTACAATCAGTAATATTTCAACTGAATTTAACAATAAACACCAGCCTGTGGGTCAGTCTTTCACACTCAATGGAAAGCGTTACAGTACAAAAATTAACTATAACACGATTCAAATTCCAGATTCTAAATACTTAAATTCCCTTCTACAGATTGTGGAGCAAAATTTTCCTAAAGGCAAGTTTTATTCTATTTATGAAAAGTATGACATAGGCTATATGTTTCTTACGGATGAGCAACGGGATGTGCTTCAGCATAACGGATTTTTTGTGCTGAAACCATTGATAAAGAAAGATTAGAAATGCATATTTGTATCTTATTGATACAGCTTGATCCGCCCGAATTTCCGTTGACTTTGAGCAAACAGAGCTCTTAAGACTACAAAGCGACAGCCAAGGTCGTTATAACGTATCTTCAGTTGTTTTGACTGAGTTCTTAGTTGTTGAGTTTTAATAATAATCTGATTGGCAGAATTTTTGTGTAAAGATGTTGTCTCAATTGGTAACTTATCTACCTGTTTTGATTGAGAAGGCAAGAAGCTTTTTGTAGTTATTATTTTAGATGAATTTTCGCATTGGAGTTGATTGTTTGACGGGCTCTTTATAAGTTTTTCTATTAAGAGTATTAATTCATCTGGAGCGATTGGTTTAATTAAATAAGCTTGAAACCCATACCTTAAAGCAAAGTTGCGTCCTTCTTCCAAATCCAGACCTGTTACCGCTATAGCTGGGATTTGTCCTAATGGAGGGTTAAGTGTTCTAACTTTACGAATGAGCGTATAACCATTGATTTGAGGCATAACGATATCACTAATCAAAAGATTTGGCTGAAATTTCACCATGAGTTCCACAGCTTCCATGACCTTTGAGGCTGTCATTACCTGAAAATTAAAACTTTCAAGAATAAAGCGCATAAAAATGCAGCTATCAACATCATCATCTACTACAAGTACTCGCAATCTATCTACAGATTGAGAATTATTTTCACTATCTTTGGAATCACAATCGCTCTTTTCAGGTTTCATAGTAACAGTGTTTCTTAGTTGAGAGTCTAATTAGGGTAAAGGAGAGTGGGGTATGGTTCTCTTTTATGGAAGAGTGATTCGTACAAATACTCAAACCATCTGTCTTTCAAGCCCACTATTGATTAGTATTGACATATTTTTCCGAGTTTCACCAATTTTATCAATGCTTTTCCAAGATCGTCAGAGAATCGCATAAATAATAATTTTTTATTATTTCAGTACCTATATTTGAATACTTGATAAGTTGAGTAAAGCTTGCGCGTTCAAGCGATCGCAGAACTAAAACCTTGGCTGATTCGCACAACTGGTAACTGAGTTAGGCGCACTTGACCAATAGGCAAAAACACCAACGGATTCAAAACTCACATGGCAAAGTGTTTTAAACGGGAGAGGGACAGCTATTAAGTTCCCTAAGACTTAGAGCAAGTGATGCGAATTTTGAGAGCAACTTTGATGAACAGCAATTGGGTATCGGTTAACTATAAAGTCTTCCTCAGTTTAAGATTTTTCAAAGATAGCCCGATAAACGGGTTCTCCCTTGTTAAGGGTATATGTTTCCCTTTCTGTAGGAACTGATAGAGGATTTTCTGCTAACCATTCTCCCTTACCATGTCTCACAAAAGCGGAATTAGCTGCAAAGCGATCGCACATTTCGACTGCTAAAAACTCCATATCGGACTGCAAAAAAACAATACCGCCAGGGAGAAGAAATTCTGCAAGTTCTGCGACTAATTCTGGCTGTACCACTCGCCGTTTTGCATGGCGATTTTTAAACCAAGGATCGGGGAATTGAATTGTGACACGTTGTAATCTTGTTTGAGGTAAAGAAGACAAAAGGGGACGGAGTGAGTTGTTGGCGTTGCAGAACAAATAATGAAGGTTTCTCAGCCCTAACTCATCTCGCAACCTATTTGCGTCTGCTACCAATGGTTCCCGAATTTCCAAACCTAAGAAATTCCACATTGGTTCCACTTGTGCCATATTAAGAACAAAGCGTCCCTTAGCACAGCCAATATCTAAATGTAGTGGTAAATTTGGTTGGGCAAAAACCTTTTCCCAATTTGGTGGATTGAGAGGGGTTTGATACTTATGTGCTAGTGGGTTAACGTGTTGGCGGACTCGAATAATTGCCAAAATATTTCTCCTTATTGGTTAGTGGTTAGTTGTTAGAAATTAGCAAATACGTGTTTTTTTATACATAAAAATGGTTGGATGTTAGTCAACAGACAAAGTATTGCGCCCGTACACAGTTGTGGGTAAGTGGTATTTGTCGCCTAATAACCACTAACTACTAACAACTAACCCGTTCTGTATACAAATATTAACGGGGATCGTCGATATATAGTGTAATCAAGTCATGGGGAGTTACAGGCTATACTCAATTTAAAAAGAGTTTTTACACCTGTTTTTAACATCACTATTAGGTCAATGGCTCTAAAATTTCGTTTTGCTGTAGTCAGCGACTTGCACGTTGCAGTTCCCCACACAATCTGGGATCATCCCGATCGCTTTCATTTAGTCGAAGTTAGCATTCCAGCATTTGAAAGCATAATAGAACATCTCACACAACTTGATTTAGATTTCCTTTTACTACCAGGCGACTTAACTCAGCATGGTGAACCAGAAAACCATACATGGTTACAAAACCGTTTGGCACAGTTACCGTTTCCCGCCTATGTTGTTCCTGGCAATCATGATGTTCCAGTTGTGATGGCAAACGAGCAATCAATTGCTTTTTCCAATTTTCCCCATTATTATCGCAAGTTTGGGTATGGTAACACCAATCAACTTTACTACACTTGTCAATTGCTACCAGGAGTGAGGTTAGTTGGCTTAAATTCCAACTTCTTCAATGACCAAGGTAAGCAAATAGGGCGTTTAGATGACAAACAACTGCAATGGTTGGAAGAAGTACTAGCTGCATCCGTTGGCGAACTCGTGCTGGTGATGGTGCATCACAATGTGATTGAACATTTACCCAACCAGTCCCGCCACCTTATGGCAAACCGATATATGTTGGAGAATGCTCCAGAACTATTACACCTGTTACGACAATATGGCGTTAGTTTAGTTTTCACCGGACATTTACACGTTCAGGATGTCGCCTACGCAGACGGAGTGTACGACATAACAACAGGTTCTTTAGTCAGTTATCCACATCCTTATCGTGTTTTAGAGTTTCATCGCAATGATTTCGGTCAAGACTGGTTGCAAATTTTGTCTTATCGAGTAGACTCAGTCCCTAACTTTCCTAATTTACAAACTTCCTCCCGTAAATGGATGGGCGATCGCAGTGTTCCCTTCTTAATCAAGCTGCTCACTGTACCACCGATCAGTTTACCTTTAGCACAAGCAAAAGAGCTAGTTCCCACCTTACGATATTTTTGGGCAAATATGGCTGACGGAGACGCCGTCTTTGACTATCCTGAGTTTCCGCTAGAACTGCGGCGTTATTTTCAGAAATATGGTGCTATTGACTCAAGCGGTACACCCTTTTTCATTGATAACAACACTACGTTGTTAGTTAGCGGTTAATTGCTAATTGCTAATGGCTAATGGCTAATGGCTAATGGCTAATGGCTAATGGCTAATTGCTAATTGCTAATTGTTAATTCAACATCAGCCATTAGCCATTAGCCCTCCCTTGTTCGCCCTCCCTTGTATCTCAGGAGCACAGACGCTATGTGCAAGGCACACGCTTCGCGTTGCGAAGCTATCCCCGCCAGGGCTATACGCGTTGCGAAGCTATGCCCGCAGGGCTATACGGGTTCGCCAGTTACCTACGGCGGGAAACTCGCCTGTAGCACCGGTCTCACCGCCTTCAGGGCTGGACTCACCATTAGCAATTAGCCATTAGCAATTAGCCATTAGCAATTAGCCATTAGCCATTAACAGAACGACAAATTCC